>CP154827.1:642500-942500 GCA_039613835.1 Acetobacteraceae bacterium
AAGGTGAGAAAACAGACATATAGCAGTGCGCAGGGCGACGCGACAGACCTAAAAGACCCCCCGTCCTGAAGGACATCACGTCGCCATCGCGCTTCAGTTGCGGGAAGCTGGCAGGAATGTGCCGTCCCGAAGCGATTTTTCAAGGGCCTCGAGGCTCTGCCCCTTTGTTTCCGGGACATAGCGCATCACGAAATTAAAGGAAAATGCATTAACCGCCGCGAAAAGCCAGAAGGTCGCCCCTGGCCCAAGGAGGGTGACGAGGCTTAATGTTGTCAAGGAAATCACCAGATCCGCGCCCCAGTGACTAGCGGCCACCACGCTCATGCCACTCCCCCGGCAGGAAAGGGGAAACACCTCGGCCCCCACAAGCCATACAGTGACGGACAGACTGCCGACATTGAAAATGACATAACCGATGAGGGACAGAAGCGTGATCCACGCGCCGACGCCACCGGTCAGGTGAAGGGAGAACATCGCACCGAGGATGATGAGAGAAATGACCGCGCCGGGAAGCATACGCAGCATCAGGGTGCGACGCCCCCAGTGATCAACGGCCCAACCGCCGAACATGGTCGCCAATGTCATGGCCACACCCACCGCAACCGACATAAGCAACGCATATTGATGACCAAACCCGGCTTCAGAGAAGATCGTCGGTGCATAGTACATGACGGCATTTGTGCCGGTGAGCTGACAGAGCAGCCCGATCCCGACAGAGGCCAGAAGCGCAGGGCGCACCCAAGGCTCAAAAATCTGCCGGAAGGGCCCTTTCTGATCATGCGCGTCGATGATTTCCTCGAGCTCCTGATCGGCCTGCGCGTCGGTCGGGCGGACACGGCGCAGAACTTCACACGCGCGCTCCGTCTCCCCTTTCATGGCGAGCCAGCGCGGGCTGTTCGGCACAAACAACATGCCGATAAAGAGGATGGAGGCAGGGGCAAAGCCGAGGCCGAACATGAGGCGCCAGCTTTCCTCCCGCAGCACATAACCGGTAATGAATGAGATGGTCATGCCGAACACAACCGCGAGCTGAAACGCCACGACAAGCGCGCCGCGTCTTTCCGGCGGTGAGATTTCAGCGATATAGATCGGCACAATCTGGGAGGCCGCGCCGATGGCAAGGCCGAGAATCAAGCGCGATGCGATCAGTAGAGCTGTTGAATGCGCGAATGTGACGATCACCGTGCCGATCAGGAACAGGATTGACGCCGCCATGATTGTGCGCCGACGGCCCATTCGGTCCGATAAGGGTCCGGCCGTGATACAGCCCACCAGCGCGCCGGCAATGATGGCGGAGGTCACGACCTCCTGCGCGAAGGTTGAGAGATGGAAATCCGTCTTCAGTTGAAGCAACGCACCGGAAATGATGCCGGTATCATAGCCGAAGAGCAATCCACCCGTTGCGGCAATGATGGCGATGAAATTTGTGAGGGCTCGTCCTCTGACAGGTTTTTGCGCGTCCATAACGGCTGACCTTTCTTTGAACTCAGCGCGGGATATCAGAATGATGACGGCCCCGCGCTGATCATGATTTTCTGCCGGATGATCCGGCGAATTTGCAAAAAGTCCTTACGCGCCAAAAACTTTTTTGAAGATGTCGTCCACGGCGACGAGGTGATTCTCGCTTCGCATCGCCGCGTCAAGGGCTGAGAGGGTAATGTGCTGCGTCACTTCCGGATCGGAGAGGAGATTTTCACGGAAGCTCCGTCCCTCCGGCTTGCCGAGCATGGTCCATGTCGCCATCGCATGTTTCTGCACGAGGCGATAAGCATCCTCCCGTGAGAAGCCTGATTTGGCCAGCGCCAGAAGAACCTCACCGGAATGCACCACGCCGCCCAACGCGTTGAGATTGGCCTCCATACGCTCCGGGTAGATAAGAAGCTTGTCCATCATACCGGCAAGCCGCATCAGCGCAAAATCGAGTCCGATTGTGGCGTCAGGGGCAATATTCCGCTCCACGGAGGAATGACTGATATCCCGCTCATGCCACAAAGCCACGTTCTCAAGCGCCGGGACGGCCGCGCCGCGGACGAGGCGTGCGAGGCCGGTAAGATTTTCCGACAAAACCGGATTGCGCTTATGCGGCATCGCGGAGCTGCCTTTCTGCCCCGGATAGAAAAATTCCTCAGCTTCCCGCAATTCCGAACGTTGCAGGTGGCGCACTTCGGTCGCCAGGCGCTCAATAGCGCTGGCTGTCACGGCGAGAGCGCAGAAATAAGCAGCATGACGGTCACGTGGGATGACCTGGGTGGAAACTTCTTCACAACTTAAACCAAGTTTCTCGGCGACATAAGCCTCAACCCTGGGGTCGAGATGCGCAAAAGTGCCAACCGCGCCGGAGATGGCGCAGACAGCGATTTCTGAACGCGCCGTCTCGAGTCGCTTCCGGTTACGCGCAAATTCAGCGTAATGCCCGGCCATTTTAAGGCCGAAACTCGTTGGCTCCGCATGGATGCCGTGACTGCGGCCGATCGTGACCGTGTTTTTATGCGTAAAAGCCTGTTTCTTCAGGGCTGCGAGAACCGCATCCATGTCTTGTAACAGGAGATCAGTCGCCTGCTGAAGCTGCACGGAAAGGCAGGTATCCAGCACGTCGGAAGATGTCATGCCGAGATGAACGAAGCGGCTGTCAGGGCCGATTTTTTCAGCCAACCAGGTCAGAAAGGCGATGACATCATGGCGTGTCGCCGCTTCAATCTCATTAATGCGGGCGAGATCCGCATCGGAAAACGCCGCCATGGCCTCATCACCGCGCCTGCGAATGGTTTCAGCGGCTTCACGCGGGATCGTGCCCAGATTCGCCATGGCCTCACAGGCGAGCGCCTCGATCTCGAACCAGATTTTATACCGGTTCTCGGCAGACCAGATAGCTATCATGGCCGGACGGCTGTAACGGGGCACCATAGATTTCGCTCCTTGACTTTAATCGCGCCCTACATAGGGGATTTACCAGCATTCGAACATAGGTCCGGGCAAATAACGTTACAAATATCACAAGTCGCGTTCAAAACCGCCAGGGGCTTGATCCTTTTCAGATAACAGCGAACAAATGCCCGATCATCGCAGGTTCATTACGGGACAAGGAGCATCTCATGGCAGTGACGTGGGCAGAGGCGGTGTCCCTCATTCAAATTCTTTTGATTGATGTCTCACTGGCGGGTGACAATGCCATTGTCATTGGTCTCGCCGTGCAGGGCCTCGCGGCAGGCCAGAAGAGACGGGCCATTGCTGTCGGGGTGGGGCTAGCCGCGCTCATCCGCATCATTCTGGCGCTGGTGGCGACCAAACTCCTGACGGTGATCGGGCTGACACTGGCGGGTGGGCTTCTGCTGCTCTGGGTCTGCTGGAAAATGTTCCGGGAGTTACGGGTTTCTGAGTTGGAAATGGAGATAATCGCCCCGTCCAAAAAACTTTCATCGGTCATCCTGAAAATCGTCATCGCGGATCTCTCAATGAGCCTCGATAATGTGCTTGCCGTTGCCGGGGCCGCCATCGGGCATCCCTATCTCCTGGCTCTCGGCCTGCTCTTATCCATTCTTCTCATGGGATTTTGCGCGGCGGCGATGGCGAAGTTGCTTGAGCGTTATCGCTGGATTGCCTGGATCGGACTCATCGTGGTTTTTTATGTCGCGATCAGGCTGATCATCACTGGTGGGTTTAAAGTCAGCGTGGTTATCAGGCAATTTATAGGCCAGTAATTGTGCGGAAAAGAGGAAAATATGAGACGATCTGCCAGGATGCCCACCGCGTGCCGCACTTCGATGGGCGCCTTACTGGGCGTGATATTATCGCTCTCCCAACCGGCTGTTACGGCCGCCGCCCAAAATGCGCCGACCTCATCGGTCAAAGTCCGGGTGGATCAATGGGTCGCGTTGATGGATACGCGCAACAACCCGACCTTGTCAGAATATGCTGCATTTCTGAGTAAACGCCCCTTCTGGCCACGGCGCCCGGCCCTGTTGGCGCGTTTTCAGGCGAAAATATCGGTCACAAATAGGACGAACGATCTCTCGCGCTATTGTCCCCTCTTCCCTCTTTCCGACGTGCCGGCACTTAATCGCTGCGGTCCCTATCTTACTGACACGCATGATCAGGCAATCAGAATATGGGAATCCGGGCGGGAGCGTGAGGGTGAGGAGACGATGCTACTCAACCTCATCGGTTCAATCCCGGATCAAACCGCGCAAGTAAGGCGTTTTCATGCGCTGATGTCGCGCAGTCGCTATGTGGCGGCCCGACGGCAGATCGCGCGTTTATCGGGTGTGAATCGCCGGGCGGCCCCGGTTGAACTGGCTTTCGCGACCAAGGATGCGACGGTTGAGGCGCAATTTAACGCCCTTCCCCCGGCCCTCCAGCATCGGTCACGCGTGCTTCTTCCCTACTTGCGATGGTTACGCCTGGCGGGGCGACAGGATGAAGCCGTGCGATTATGGAAAAAAACGGCTTTCACCGTGCAGGCAGCGCATCCCTCTCATGGCTGGATGCAGGAGAGGCTGCGCTTGGCCTATGACCTCCTCGCGGCGCAGGATGTACCTTCCGCCCTTGCGATGGTGAGTGCCCCCCGGCCGGGCGGCGCGACGACGGCAAATCTGGACGCGCATTTTCTCGCCGGATGGATGGCCCTGAAACAAACGCATGATTACACCGAAGCTGAGCATGAATTCGCCCTCCTCACGCGTCAGACCAATATCATCCAGCGCGCACGGGGCGATTACTGGATGGCGCAGGCCAAGCTGGCGCAAGGTGATAAAGGGGTCGGAACGCAGATGCTTCAGAAGGCGGCGCGCTTTCCGACGACTTATTATGGCCAGTTGGCGATTGCCGCGCTTAATCATGAGGAAGGTTACTTCCGCCTGACGGAAACATCTTTCCCCGACTTGTGCAAGGCTTTGAGAGCTTTGCCCCCAGTGGCCGCTACGGCCCCTTCCCGACCGGATCTGATCCAGGCGGCACGCTATCTGGCTTCGGAGGGACGTATTGATGATGCGGATGTGTTTCTCCTCGCAGCATGGGTCAATGCTGAAAGCCCGGCTGAGATGGTGGCTATTGCCCGGACGTCCGTCAGGATGAAGATTTACCGGCCCGCCGTTTTTGCCGCTCGAAGGGCGGGTGCGCAGGGTGTGGCGCTCTATCCGGAAGGGTGGCAGCATCCTGACGTTACCGTGCCTCCCGGTGCGTTTCCGGCGGCTTTCTCCTGGGCTGTCGCGCGTCAGGAAAGCAGTTTCGACGCTGATATCATCAGCCCTGCCCAGGCGGTCGGACTGATGCAGTTGCTACCGGGCACGGCGCGCGACATGGCGCATCAGGTTGGTGTGCCCAACGCCAGGAAGCTGACGACGGAAGCTCTTAAAACCCCCAAGCTCAATATGCAGCTCGGAACGGCCTATCTCAGTTACCTGCTCGGCCAGCTGAAGGAGATGCCGCCGATTGTTCTCGCTGCCTATAATGCCGGCCCGACCCGCGCCAAACGCTGGTTGCAGGCCCGGGCGATCAACCCGGAGTCGCGTAATGGGGATGTGATTGACTGGGTGGAGAACGTGCCTTTTGCGGAAACGCGCGCCTATATTCAACGTGTGATGGAAAACTTCAAAATTCTCGAAGTGGAGGCTGAAAATGGTCAATGATCGCGAACTCCTCAAGCTTGCCGACACGACAATTGAGGTATTGCGAAAAAGGGGTTTGAGGGTCGTGGCAGTTGAGAGTTGCACAGGCGGCATGGTCGTGTCCCTCCTGACCGCACATGCGGGTGCGTCTGACGTCGTGGAGGGGGGGCTGATTACTTACTCCAACACGTTCAAGCAGGATCTTGTTGAGGTGGATCGCCGCACATTGGACAGGGATGGCGCCGTCAGTGAGACGGTTGTCGTCGAGATGGCCATTGGCGCGCTGGATTGCGCCGTCGAGGCCAATCTCGCGATTGCCATCAGCGGCATTGCAGGGCCTGACGGTGGAACGGATGAGAAGCCGGTGGGCACGGTGTGCTTCTGCCTCGCGGATGATGACGGTACCCGCCCGATTTGTGAGACACGTCATTTTGAGGGAGATCGCACAGCCGTCCGTAAGGCGGCCGCCCAACATGCGCTTGAGTTGCTGATCCGCGGGGCCGAAGCGCGTGATGCGCAATCAGCCTGAATTTTACAGCCAATAAAAAAGGCGGCCCGTTTGGACCGCCTTTTAAGACAGGGTCAGCAGGCTCGCGCCCGCATTCCGTTATTTACCGAGGCACAGAAGCGGAAGGGCCCATGGCTGACGGGGGTGTGCCATAAGCCGGGTCATTCGTGTTCACGGATGGCAGGGTCGGCTTTACCATCGGCGCGCCGGGCGGCGTTTGATTGACGGGTGCACCCATACGCGCCTGGTCAAGGCTGCGTGCATTGAGGGCTTCAGTGGAGTCGCTTCCACGAGTGGCACCGTGACGCGTCATGCAATGGCGTGCATTATGTTTGCAGTGATGCGCAGATTTCCAATTACTATGATGGTTCATATGATGTGCTGCAAAAGCCTGAACCGGCAGCGCGAAAGCAGCGACAGCCGCGAAAAGATAGAGGTTTTTCATCATGAAATCCTTCTGAGACTGGATGAGAGGATCGCGGAAGCATGTTCCGTTCTAGTCTAGGTCGTTGAAGGAAACGTTAAAGTTTCGTGCAAGTTCAAGGCGATGCCTGAAATTGCCGTCATGATGCGCGTGCGGCCCTTTATTTAGAAACGTCATCCCGCACAGGGATCATCGGGGGGCCGTAAATCTCCCGCGCCCGGCGTATGAAGGCCGAGACCATCAATCGCACGCCCGCATTGAAGACGACGCCGATGGCATTTTGCAACAGGCGTGAGCGGAATTCGAAATCCACGAAAAAATCGACGCGTGTCCCGCGCGCATCGGGGATGAACTGCCAGACATTATTGAGATATCGAAACGGCCCTTTTTCATATCGAACCCGGATACGGGAGGGGCGGTCCAGCGTCACGCGACTGGTAAATGTCTCCTGAAACGGCCCGAAACCCACAGTGAGATCGGAGACAAGCTCCTGCTCCGTCGAGGATTTGACGACCGAACGCAGGCACCATGGCAGGAAGGCCGGATATTTACCGACATCCGCAACGAGGTCAAAAAGTTGTTCAGGCGTGTAGGCGACGATCTGCTGTTCGGCATGAGTGGGCATGGATCAGGCTTTCGCGTCACGCTGGAGAATTTGCTGCCGCGCCGTTCTGAGAGCGGCGAAATCGGAGTCAGCATGGTAAGAGGAACGCGTCAACGGGCTGGCGCTGACCTGCAAAAAGCCCTTGCTGCGCGCGACCGCCGCGTAGGAGTCGAATTCATCCGGCGGGATAAAGCGCGCGACCGAAGTGTGTTTCGGTGTCGGTTGGAGATATTGTCCCAACGTCAGGAAATCGACATCAGCGATGCGGAAATCGTCCATGACCTGCGACACCTCCATCCTGTCTTCACCCAGCCCCAGCATCAGGCCGGATTTCGTGAAGATTTCCGGATCACGCTGTTTGACACGGTCGAGCAATTTCAGGGATTGGTAGTAACGCGCGCCGGGACGGATGGACGGATAAAGGCGTGGAACAGTCTCGATATTGTGATTGAAAACGTCCGGCTTTGCGCCAATGACAACATCCAAAGCGTTGTTTTTACGCAAAAAATCAGGAGTTAAAATCTCGATCGTGGTCGCCGGGGAGGCGGCGCGAATATGACGGATGGTGGCGGCGAAGTGGGCAGCGCCCCCTTCTGCAAGATCGTCCCGATCAACGGAGGTGATGACGACATGCCGCAGCGCCAGACTCGCCACAGCATCGGCAACCCGACGAGGCTCATCATGGTCCAATTCGGCTGGCTGTCCGGTCGCGACATTGCAGAAAGCGCAGGCGCGCGTGCAGATATCGCCCATAATCATCATGGTGGCGTGACGTTGCGACCAGCATTCACCAATATTGGGGCAAGCCGCCTCCTCGCACACTGTGACAAGTGATTTGTCGCGGATGAGCTTGCGCGTCTCCTGATAAACAGGGCTGCTCGGCGCGCGCACGCGGATCCAGTCCGGTTTACGCTGCACAGCGTTATCCGGCCGATGCGCTTTCTCTGGATGGCGCTCTGCGGGGGGCCTGCCCTTTCGGTGGTCAATGACAATGCGTTGCATGACGGAGTCAGAAATGGAGTGCGCCTCCCCAGGCTGCAAGGACGGCTTCATGCATTGATTCCGAGATGGTTGGATGCGGGAAAACCGTTTCCTTTAGCTCGGCCTCCGTCAATTCACCGGTTTTGGCGATGACGTAACCCTGAATCATCTCGTTGACTTCCGCGCCAATCATATGCGCGCCGAGGAGTTCCCCCGTCTCCGCGTCGAAGATGGTTTTGACGAGTCCCTCCGTCTCCCTCATCGCCAGCGCTTTGCCATTCCCGATAAAGGGGAAGCGCCCGACCTTTAGTGCACGACCAGCCTCTTTCGCTTTCGCCTCCGTCAGGCCCACAGAGGCAATTTGCGGGTAGCTGAAAGTGCAGCCAGGGATGTTGAGGGGATGCAGTTTTTCCGGATGGAGGCCCGCGATTTTCTCGACAGCAATAATGCCCTCATGAGACGCCTTGTGCGCCAGCCAGGGTGCGCCGGCAACGTCGCCAATGGCCCAGATATTTTCTTCAGCCGTCCTGCCATAGCCATCCGTGACGATGTGCGTCTTCTCGAGTTTAACTTTCGTCTTCTCAAGGCCGAGATTTTCAACATTACCAACAATGCCGACCGCCACAATGACGCGGTCCACCGTGATGTCGGTAGCCTGATCTTTCACCTCAATATGGGCCGTGACATGATCACCCTGCTGCTTCAGCGCACCAACCTGCGTCGATGTGATGATCTTGATCCCCTGCTTGGTGAAGGCTTTCTCAGCCAGCGCGCTGATTTCCTCATCTTCAACGGGGAGAATGCGCGAAGCGACGTCAATAAGTGTCACCTCCGCGCCCATCTGACGGTAAAATGACGCGAACTCCACGCCAATCGCGCCCGTGCCGATGACAAGAAGGCGCTTCGGCACCGCATCGGGCGCGAGGGCCTCACGATAGGACCAGATTGTTTTGCTGCCCGTCTCCAGCCCCGGAAGCTGCCGCGCGCGCGCGCCCGTCGCGAGGATGACGTGGCGGGCAGCGATTTGACCCGCCACCTTGCCCTGTTGCGTCACTGCGACGATGTGATCACCACCATTCTGAACATCAAGCGCGCCCCTGCCTTCATAGACGGTGACTTTTGCTTTTTTCAGAAGATGCGCAACGCCTTTGGAGAGCTGCCGTGAAACGGAACGGGAGCGCTCAACAATCTTTTTAATGTCAAACTGGATGTTATCCGCTGAAAATCCGAAGCCTGTCAGATTATGAAGCTGATGATGGATCTCGGAAGCGCGAAGCAAAGCTTTCGTGGGGATGCAGCCCCAATTGAGGCAGATGCCGCCGAGATGTGTCTCCTCGACCACCGCCACTTTCAGTTTCAACTGTGCAGCCCGCAGGGCGGCGACATACCCGCCCGGGCCGCCACCGATAATCACAATGTCAAATTTATCCATAAGCCTAGACCACCAGGAGATAAGGATTTTGCACAATATGGCGGAAGGCTTCGAGCCATTCCGCGCCGAGAATACCGTCAACGGCGCGGTGATCGACAGATAATGTCACGGTCATAACCGTCGAGATGGCGAGCGCGTCGTCACGCACGATAGCCCGTTTCTCTCCGGCGGAAACCGCCAATATCGCGGATTGGGGCGGATTGATGATGGTGGCAAATTCTTTGACGCCACGCATTCCCATATTAGAGATTGAGAAGGTGCCACCCTGATATTCTTCAGGCTGAAGCTTCGCGCCGCGTGCCTTCTGCGCGAGTTGCTTCATCTCAATACTGATTTCCCGAAGGCTCAGCCGATCTGCGTCCCTCAAAATAGGGGTGATCAGCCCACCCGGCACGGACACCGCGATGGAAATGTCGACGACATGATGTTGAATCATCTCATTTTCAGTGAAACTGACATTGACGCCGGGCACTTTCCGGAGCGCCAGGGCCGCGGCCTTGATCACCATATCATTGACGGAAATCTTGACAGCCGCACCTTTTTCATCGGGCATGACGGCGTTGAGCTCTGTGCGAAGTTTCAACAGCGCATCCAGCTCAACATCCATCGACACATAAAAATGCGGCACGGATTGTTTAGATTCAGTCAGGCGATGCGCAATGACCTTCCGCATACCGGAATGGGGGACCGACGTGGATGGCTTCCTCTCAAACATGCCTTTGCGACCCGTCGCGATCGGGTGCTCACCCTGCCGCGTGGCGGGGTGGGCATCCCCTGTGTGGCTTTCAACGTCCCGTTTGACGATGCGCCCGTGCGGACCCGTGCCTTTGACGGAGCTGAGATCAACCTGCCCCGCTTTCGCGATGCGTCGCGCCAAAGGGGAGGCTTTGACACGCGGGGCGGTCGCTTCGGCCTGCGACGCCGCAGGTTTTTCGGGTGCTTCAGCGGCAGGTTTACCGGCTTGTTTTGCCGCTTCCGGGGCGCGCGCATCGGCTTTGGGGGTCGCTGACGGGTCTTCTCCCTCAGCCAGGAGAACGGCAATGGCAGTGTTTACCGCAACGTTCTCCGTCTTTTCCGCAATAAGGATGCGACCGATAATGCCATCGTCAATGGCCTCGACTTCCATCGTGGCCTTGTCCGTTTCAATTTCAGCAATCAGGTCACCGCTTTGCACGCGGTCGCCGGTTTTGACGTGCCATTTGGCGAGTGTCCCCTCCGTCATAGTGGGAGAGAGGGCCGGCATCAGGATAGAGGTCACCATAATCGAAACGCCTTAAAAAAGTTTACGCACGGCTTCAACAACCCAATCCGGTTGGGGAAGCGCCAGCTTCTCCAGATTGCTCGCATATGGCAGCGGGATGTCAAGCCCGCAAACGCGAGCGGGCGGTGCATCAAGCTCGTCAAACGCCTTTTCACAGATCACGGCGCAGATTTCAGCACCAATGCCTGCGACAGGCCAGCCTTCCTCAACGGAGACGACATGATGGGTTTTGCTGACGCTCTCAATGATTGTCGCCGTATCGAGCGGCCTGAGACTGCGTAGATTGATAACCTCCGCCTCAATGCCCTGCTCAGCGAGTTTTTCAGCCGCTTCAAGCGCGGCGCCCACCATGATGGAATAGGCGACAAGGGTGACATTCTTGCCCTCACGCTCAATTTTAGCCTTGCCGATGGGCAGAATGAAATCCTCATCGACGGGGCACGGAAATTTCTGGCCGTAAAGAATCTCATTCTCAAGGAAAACGACAGGGTTAGGGTCGCGTATGGCGGCGCGCAGAAGCCCTTTCGCATCGGCGGCTGACCATGGTGCCACAACTTTGAGGCCCGGCACATGCGCATACCAGCTTGCGTAACATTGCGAGTGCTGGGCCGCCACGCGCGACGCCGCGCCATTCGGCCCCCGGAAGACAATCGGACAATTGAGCTGTCCGCCTGACATATAAAGCGTTTTAGCGGCTGAATTTATAATATGATCAATGGCTTGCATCGAGAAGTTCATTGTCATGAACTCGACGATCGGTTTGAGACCCGTATAGGCCGCGCCCACCGCCATGCCTGTGAAACCATGTTCGGTGATCGGGGTGTCGATCATCCGTTTCTCACCGAAGCGCTCAAGCAGCCCTTGAGAGACTTTATAAGCCCCCTGATATTGTGCGACCTCTTCCCCCATCAGGAAGACATCACCATCCCGCGTCATCTCCGCCGCTATGGCGTCACGCAAAGCCTCACGCACCGTGATGAGTTCAGTCGCCCCCCAATCCCTGTCAGCCTCGGCACCCCCTTGAGTGACAGGCGGCGCAGGAGGTGAGGAAATAGTCGCGCTTTCTGTGACGGGTGGAGCATTTACGGGAAGCGCATCGTCCACAGACTCGCCATCCTGGGAGAGGATCGCGATCGGGGCGTTGACGGCGACGTTTTTCGTCCCTTCTTTCACCAGAAGCCGCGACAGAATGCCGTCTTCCACGGCTTCAACTTCCATCGTCGCCTTATCTGTCTCAATTTCAGCAATGACATCGCCGGATTGGACGCGGTCTCCCAATTGCTTGACCCAACGGGCCAATCTGCCTTCCGTCATGGTGGGGGAAAGCGCCGGCATGGTAATTGTCGTCGCCATTCTTCAGTACTCCACCAACACGTCGGTCCATAATGAGTCAATTCCCGGTTCGGGGCTTTGCTGCGCAAATTGCGCGGCGTCATTGACCTCCGCCTTGACGTCATCCTCTATCTTTTTAAACACGCTATCCGCCACGCCCTGTTTGGAGAGATATTTCCTAATATGCTCAATCGGGTCACGCGTCTTGCGCATTTCATCCACCTCCGCCCGATCACGGTAGCGTGCCGGGTCGGACATGGAATGGCCGCGATAACGATATGTCTCCATCTCCAGCAGGAAGGGACCCTTACCTGCGCGGCAATGGGCCATGGCCTCCCCGGCCGCCTGATGGACGGCGAACAGATCCATCCCATCCACCTTAAGGCTCAGGATCTGCCACGGACGACCAAGCTGTGAGAGGTCTTTCGCCGCGGAAGAGCGCTCAACACTGGTGCCCATACCGTAGCGATTATTTTCGATCACATAGATGCAGGGAAGCTTATGCAGGGCGGCGAAATTGAAGCTCTCAAAAACCTGTCCCTGCTGCGCTGCACCCTCGCCGAAATAGGCGATCCCGACTTCCTGCGTGCCGCGATATTTATTGGCGAAGGCCAGTCCGGTGCCGATCGCGACCTGCGCCCCAACAATGCCGTGCCCCCCGTAAAAATGCTTCTCACGGGAGAACATGTGCATGGAGCCACCCTTCCCGCGGGAATAGCCATCCTGCCGCCCTGTCAGCTCCGCCATCACGCCGCGCGCCGTCATCCCAACGGAAAGCATATGCGCGTGGTCACGATAGGATGTGATGATCTTGTCGCCCTCTTTCATGAGAAGGCCAATCCCTGTCACAACGGCCTCCTGCCCGATATAAAGATGACAGAAACCGCCAATCAGGCCCATCCCGTAAAGCTGCCCGGCTTTTTCCTCAAATCGTCGCAGAAGCACCATGCGCTGGTAGGCTTTGATTGTCTCTTCCTGGCTCAGAGGTGAACCATTGTCATCGGCGCGCAGAACAGGCGCCAATTTCTTTGCAGTTCGGGTCAAGCTGGCCGTCTCCTGAATATGCATCGGTCGCTGACATGTCCGATGCCGTTTTGACCAAGTAAAATCATCATGGCGTCGTCAACTTTACAACGTGCCCATGAGGCGTCGCGCCGCAAGGCCAGGGTCTTCCTCCCGGAGTAGACTTTCACCCACCAGCAGGCCGGACGCACCGGCTTCACCGATCCGCAGCACATCCTCATGCGTCTTGATGCCGCTCTCGGAAATCACGATACGGTCAGGCGGCACGAGAGGGGCGAGATCAAATGTCGTGCGGATGTCCGTTTTAAGCGTGCGCAGGTTCCGATTATTGATCCCTATCAGGACGGTGTCCAGAGAGAGCGCGCGGGTGAGTTCCACCTCACTGTGGACCTCGCAAAGCACATCCATGTCAAGGCCGCGCGCCAGAGCGATCAGATCCGACGCCTCACTATCCGTCAAAGCCGCGAAGATGATCAGGATGCAGTCGGCGCCGATGATGCGACTTTCATGGACCTGCCACGGGTCAACAATGAAATCCTTACGCAGGATGGGCAGGGTCGACGCCTCCCGCACCTGCTCAAGATCCTCCGTATCACCATGAAAACATGCTGACTCCGTCAGGACGGAAAGACATGTCGCCCCGGCCGCCTGATAGGATTGCGCGATCATTGCTGGGTCGTAATTCGGGCGGATGACACCGGCGGAGGGGGACGCCTTCTTGATTTCAGCAATCAGCCCCACCTGGCAATTGGCCGCCATCTGCTTGAGGGCATGCCCGAAGCCACGGGTTGGCGTATCGATCTCCCGCGCGCGTGCCGAGATTTCCTTCAGCGGCATGATCTGGGAGCGTTGCTCAACATCAATGCGCATCCGCGCGCAGATCCGCGCGAGCACATCGGGGACTTCCGCCGGCGCGTCCAGATCAAGCGTGGTATTTGCGGGGTCACCGACATCCATCGCGTCGGGCTCATGCGCGTGATGTTGCGACGCCGCGCCCTGCTCCGACTCAGGATGATGGGATGAACTATTCGACATTCTCGCTTTAATAACCTCTACCATGATGATGAAGCCATCGTGATTACGCTATTAACATATTTATATCGCGCGCTCGTTCCATAACGGCAAGAGCGTGGCCTTCGTCAATGACTTTTGCCACACGCGCTATATTTTCAGACAGGGCGTCAAGACAGATGCGCCCCTCAATAAAGACGTCCCCATGGCCTGCAACGTCTAGGGCGATAGCTACGTTCAGGCAGACCGTATCGCGATAGACACCCTTTTTGCCCTCCAGCATCTCTATCAGCGCGCGCGCATTCTGCGCCGGTGTTCCGCCCGCCAGGGTCGCGATCTTTTGATGGGGGCCGAATAACGCGGCGGGGTCAAGCTCATATTCCGTGACGCCGCCATCGCGCCAGACAGCCAGATGGGATTTGCCCGAAAGAGTCATTTCATCCGAAATGCCGCGATCCGTCTCGCCATAAATGACGGTGACGCGCACCCCCCCCAGGCGGCCTGTCGTTTCCGCCAGTTTCACCATCCATCGCGGGTCACTGACGCCGATTATCTGGCGTTTAACGTTGGCGGGGTTGCAGGCCGGGCCGATCATATTGAAAATCGTGCGGAAGCCCAGTTTGCGGCGCGTCTCCGCAATGTCACTCAGGGCCGGTATGTGCAGGGGTGCGGCGAGGAAAGCCAGATTCTGGGTCTCCAACTTCTGACGCTGGCGATCAAGATTGCCATCGGGATGGATGCCGAGCTCCGACAGCACATCCATCGCGCCGGAATTTGATGAGACGGCGCGGTTGCCATGTTTGGCCACGGGGATCTGCATCGCTGCCAGCACGAAAGCAACGGCTGTTGACACGTTCAGCGTGTTCAGCCGGTCACCCCCCGTGCCGCATACATCTACGGCTTCCGGCGCGTGATGGCGAAGTGGAATGGCCGCCTCCCGCATGGCCTGCACCGCGCCAACCAGCTCCTCCGTCGTTTCCTGCCGCAGATGCAGGGCCGTGAGGATGGCGGCGAGTGACGTCGGGTCAACCGCGCCTGAGAGGATCTGGCGGAAGAGGTCATGGGCCTGATCGGTTGTCAAGGGTGTGCCTTCAGCCAGCTGGATGAGGCAGGTTTGTATAAATCCCGTCATCATGTGTCAGGGCCGCGCTTCCCGACCCCGATGCGCCATGGCCAGAAAATTACCCAACAGGCACTTCCCCTCTGAAGAGGCGATGCTCTCTGGATGAAACTGCACGCCATGAACGGGATGATGTCGATGGTGAACACCCATGATGATGCCATCTTTCGTGCGTGCGTTGACGATGAGATCCGCCGGGATCGTTGCCGGGTCGAGAACCAGACTGTGATAACGCGTCGCGCGCGTCGGGTTGGCGAGATCAGTGAAGATGCCCGTGCTATCATGATGCATCTGATCCACCTTGCCATGCACGGGATGCGGCGCGCGGACGACGTGCGCACCATAGACCTGACCAATGACCTGATGCCCGAGACACACGCCCAGCACCGGCACTTCAGGTCCCATTTCCGCAACGAGCGCACAACAGATACCGGAATCATCCGGCGTGCCGGGGCCGGGGGAAATCACGATGGCTTCCGGCGCGAGCGCACGTGCCTCATAGACGGTGATGGCATCATTTCGCCTGACCTCACACGTCGCGCCCAATTCGCCCAGATAATGGACGAGATTATAGGTGAAACTATCGTAATTATCGATGAGGAGAATCATGATAGGCACATGGTGCCTTTATCTCGTGGTGTCAATTGTCAGGATCGGTTACGTGCCCAGGCATCTTCCATTGCTTTTTCAGCCGCGCGGAACAAGGCGCGGGATTTATGCCGCGTCTCTTCCTCCTCCAACGCGGGAACACTGTCAGAGACCACACCGCAACCGGCCTGCACATGCAGCTTCCCATCTTTCATGACCGCCATGCGCAGGGCGATACAGGTGTCCATCTCACCATTCACGCCGAAATAACCGAGGCATCCGGCATAGGGGCCGCGTCGGGTCGGTTCAAACGCGTCGATGATTTCCATCGCGCGGATCTTCGGTGCGCCTGTCAGCGTGCCTGCGGGGAAGGCGGCGCAAAGCGCATCAACGGCATCACATTCAGGGCGGATCATGCCGTGCACGGTTGAGGAGATATGCATGACGTGACTATAGCGCTCAACGACAAATTGCTGCGGCACCGTCACTGTCCCCATTTGGGAGACACGTGCGACGTCATTACGCCCAAGGTCAATCAGCATCAGATGTTCCGCGCGCTCTTTCTCGTCAGCGAGCAGGTCTTTCTCAAGTATGAGATCCGCTTTCGTCGAGGCGCCGCGGGGGCGCGTGCCCGCGAGCGGGCGCAACGTGACCTCGCCATCCCGCAATCGCACAAGGATCTCGGGCGATGATCCGACGAGTGCGTAGCCGTCAAGCTCCATTATAAAAAGGAATGGCGCCGGGTTGACGCGCCGGAGCGAACGGTAAAATGTCAGCGGACTGAGGGGGAAATCGACGGAGAAGCGGCGGCTGGGCACGATCTGGAAGGCATCACCGGCGCTGATATGGGCCTGCGCCGCCCGCACCTTGGCTTCAAACGCGGCATCTGGGATCGATGGTTCCGGCTTGAGGGGCAATGAAGGGGGGGCTTCAAGATGCTCATCCGCATCATCAGGCCTTGTGCGCAGTGCGGTCAGGACTCGCGCCAAGAGCCCCTCAGCCGCCACCGCCGTCAGACCACCCTGCCGTGAAATGACCGTGACAAAAACCTCGTCGCTCAGAGAGTCGAACACGGCAAAGGTGGTCGGCCGCATCAATATACCGTCCGGCACCTGGAGGTCATCAAGGCCGGTATCGGGCACGTCCTCAATCTCACGCACGAAATCATAGCCAAGATAACCGAAGAGACCGGCAATCATGGGCGGAAAATCTTCCGGCAGGGCTATTTTGGAATCGCATATGAGTTGCCGAAGTGACGGCAAAGCTCTCTGCGTTGAGGTTTCAAAACGGTTCGCGTCGGAAAGAACCGTTTTGTTCATCGCGACGACAGTTTTTTCATATCGCCAGATGAGGTCAGGATGCATAGCAATGACGGAATAGCGCCCACGCGCCTTGCCGCCTTCGACGCTTTCGAAAAGCAGGCGATAAGGTGCCGCACCCGAACGCTCGGGGAACAGCCGTCCGAGACGCATATAGGCGGCGACGGGCGTGAGCAGGTCTGCGGAGATCACGGCATGGAAAAGGCGACTCATTTCACCATGATCCGCTACGAACCTTCACGGCTCAGGACTTGATTAAGCAGACGCTGGTTGATGTGCATCTTCGCCCGTTCAGCAGCTCGCTGCCGGAATGTATTGATGACGTCCTCCTGCAAACCCCGATCGGCCATCTTCTGCAATGCCTTACGGGCCTCGTGCGCGGCCACCGGATCGGCGGGAAGCGACGTTACCGTGAACACTTTGTAAGTCCCATCGACGTCGATCATCGCCGTCTCGCCGATTTTGGTCTGGAGGACAGCGTAGGGCAACGCTCCGTGACTCTGCTCAGCCGATTGGACGGTCACATACTGTCCGGCTTCAATCTGCGGGCCGCCCTGGCCGGGCACCGTCACGTGCGACACGCCGCCCTTCTCTTTCGCCTGCGTGAAAAACTCTGTGGCCGCGACGTTGAGGGCGCGGTTTGAAACGTCTTTGTTACAGGCTTTCAGCACGGCATCGCGCGATTCCTTAAAAGATAATTGCCGCCCCGGCTCGACCTGGTCGAGCTTGACGACGAAGGCACCCCCGTCAGGCAGGGCGACGAAACGCGGCGGGGCGTTGAGTTTCTGGCTGAAAATCGCGTCGATGATGGCTTTGCGTTCTGCCTCATTCCCCGGGATGAGCGCATCATCGCCCGACTTTGTTCTACCTTCCCGCGTCAGCGCACCTTCCACGAGGCGCGCGCCGAGTTCAGCGGGGATATGGTCAAGGCTCGTGTCACCCGCGACAATATCCTGAAGCTTCGCCACTTTATCAGGAAGCTGATTAACGGCCTCCTGCGTGCGGATCTCGCTGGCTAGACCCCCCCTGGCTTCGTCAAGGCTGACATGATGTGCGGGCGTGACTTTCGAGACGCGAAATACAATCCATCCACCTGGTGAGGAAATCGGGCCCGTAACAATGTCCGGCGCGGCGGCGAAAGCGGCCTTGGCAAGCTCCGGCGCGGGGATCGCGCTCTGGGGTATCTGGGACAGCACGTCGGCTATGGCGCCTTTCGACTGTTTCAACACGTCCTGCCATGAGGCACCATCCCGCCAGGCTTTGGCGACGGATTCAATCTGTGCGTGATCTTTCGCCATGACATAGGCGATATCACGCCCCTCGGGCCAGTCATATAGGGCTTCCCGACCGTCATAGAGTGCCTTGATCTGCGCAGCGGACGCGGTGACGGCGCTTTGCAATGTGGAAGCATCCAGCAGGATGATCCGTGCATGGCGGTATTCCTGCGTTGTGTAATCCCAGGGGTGGTTGTCGTAATATCTCTGAAAACTGGCCTCATCGGCGGCAGGTTGGGGGCTGCCGCCCTCCGGTTTGCGGAAAGTCGCCACGTCATAAACATGACGCTGCGTCATATAATCCGCGAACCGCGCGACGATGGCATGGGGCGCCGTGATGTTGCGGGCCATGGCCATGGCCAGCGTCAGATTTTCCACTTCCCGGCGGACAATATCGATGAAGGCGGGCTCCGTCATTTGCGCGTTACGCAGCCAGTTATGAAAGCGGTCGGGGTTGAAATGATGTTGCTCATCCTGAAAAGCGGGGATGGAAAAAACCTTATTCCGGATGATCTTATCCGGCACGACCATCCCTTGCGCGTGCGCCTGGGCCTGCATTGGCAGTTCATTCAGCATGGACTGGAAGACAACCTGTCTTAATTGCCGTTTTTCCGGCGTTGAGAGATTATCTCCGGGGTGGTGGCCCATGGCCTGGGCGATGCGGTCCCCCATTAACCGCACGTGCGCCTCATAATCCTGAAGTGAGATTTTCGATGGGCCCGCCATGGCGAGGACGTTCGGGTTATCATAAGCTGGTTTCAGGAACACGTCATTGGCGCCCCATCCGATAAATGCGACAAAAATAAGCAACGCGATGATGCGGCCTATCCATGAGTCAACAATGAGGTGTCTAAGCGTGGTGATCATTCTATCGATTATCCCGCTGAAACTGAAAGCCTTAAGGCGCTCCCTATAAAGGGCGAAAAGATATTAGACCAGACTTAAAGGCCGCAGGGACCCCTTCAGCACCTCACGATCGCCCGTCATGATACCATATCAACCGATCACCCTCCTAGCCCGGTGCGATCGTTGAACGTGCAGGCGCAACGACCTTCCGCCGCTGGCGGATGACAATATCATGATCTCATCGTATATTACGGGGCAGAGCGTCGGACGGGCGGCGCTTCAGGCGGTGGTCGCAAGCCTTGCCGAATTCCTGACACTGACATTTAGGTAAAGAAACTTACTGATGACGACCATTCTGCTTATCATAAATGTGTTTGTGACCATCGCCCTGATCGGGGTGATCCTTATCCAGCGGAGTGAGGGAGGGGGTCTCGGGATCGGGAGTGGTCAGGGTATAGGCTCCTTCATGTCCGGCAGGGGCACCGCCAATCTTCTGACGCGCGCAACCGCGATTCTCGCCGGTTTGTTCATGGTGCTCTGCCTTGCACTCGCCTACCTTAATCAGGGCGCGGCCGGGCATCATGCCAGCGATTCGATTTTGGCGACCAGCCCTTCCGCCTCGACAGCCCTGCCCGAAAATCCCGCGCCGGATTTCCCCGCCGGAAAGCCTTCGAGATAGAGTGAGGTATTTTTAAAGCATGGTCAGGGGCTTCCATCTTCTATTCAACACCAAAGCGTTGTAGGACAGCCCTCCATGACAAAATTTGTTTTTATCACCGGTGGTGTTGTTTCCTCTCTTGGCAAGGGCATCGCTTCAGCGGCCCTGGCGGCTCTTCTGCAATCCCGAGGCTATTCGGTCCGAATGCGCAAGCTGGATCCGTATCTTAATGTTGATCCGGGGACGATGAGCCCCTATCAGCATGGTGAAGTCTTCGTCACGGATGATGGCGCTGAGACGGATCTTGATCTGGGGCATTATGAGCGTTTCACGGGCGTGCACGCAGCATGTGCGGATAATGCGACAACCGGGCGGATTTATTCCGACGTGATCGCGCGGGAGCGTCGGGGTGACTATCTCGGCGCGACCGTGGAGGTGATCCCGCATATTACCGATGCCATCAAATCCGCCATCGTTTCCGGGACGGAGGATTATGACTTCGTCCTCGTCGAAATTGGCGGCACAGTGGGTGATATTGAGAGCCTGCCATTTCTGGAAGCCATACGTCAGTTGCGGAATGACCTGGGACATGCGCAGACCATGTGCGTGCATCTCACGCTTCTGCCTTATATCCCCGCGGCAGGTGAACTAAAAACAAAGCCCACCCAGCATTCGGTGAAGGAACTCCAGAATGTCGGCATCCAGCCGCAAATGCTGATCTGCCGTTCCGACCGGCCCATCCCATCGCAGGAACGGCACAAGATCGCGAATTTCTGTAACGTCAAGCCGGAAGCCGTGATTGCCGCGCTGGATATCGACACGATCTATGCCTGTCCGCTTTCCTATCATGCGGAAGGGATGGATGATGAGGTTCTGCGCTATTTCGGGCTCCCAGCTGATCAGGCGCCTGACCTGCGTAAATGGGAGAAGGTCGTTGACGCGATCCGAAACCCCTCCGCCACGGTGCGCATCGGTATCGTGGGCAAATATACCACGTTACTTGATAGTTATAAGTCTCTGATCGAAGCCCTCCTCCATGGTGGCATCGCTCATAATGTGCGCGTCCAACTGGAGTGGATTGAGGCCGAGAACCTTGAAAAATCCGGCGCGACCGAGGCGCAGTTAAGCCAGTCACATGGTATTCTTGTGCCCGGTGGGTTCGGGCTGCGCGGTTCTGAAGGGAAAATTGCCGCCGTGCGCTATGCGCGTGAAAAATCTGTCCCTTATTTCGGGATCTGCTTCGGAATGCAAATGGCGGTTATTGAATGCGCCCGCACCCTGGCCGGCATATCGGATGCGTCCTCCACCGAATTTGGCGCGTCGTCTGAGCCTGTTGTCGGGTTGATGACGGAGTGGGCGCGCGGTGACGAAATCTTGAAAAGGCGTGAACAGGGTGACCTGGGTGGCACAATGCGCCTCGGCGCCTACCCGGCAAACCTCACGCCGAAATCCCGCATCGCGGAGATCTACGGGGAAACCACCGTGCGGGAGCGTCATCGTCATCGCTATGAGGTAAATGTGCATTATCGCGACGCCCTTGAGGCGACGGGGCTCCGTTTTGCCGGAATGTCACCCGATGGCGTGTTGCCGGAGACGATCGAATATCCTGATCATCCATGGTTTATCGGTGTGCAATATCATCCGGAATATCTCTCCAAACCCTTTGCCCCTCACCCGCTCTTCGCTGGCTTTATTGAGGCGGCCGTTAAAAGGATGAAAGCCGATGCGTAACATCGACGTTAAGGGCCTCAAAATCGGTAATCAGCTCCCTTTCGCGCTAATTGCTGGGCCGTGTCAGATTGAATCAGCTGACCACGCCATGATGGTCGCAGAAAAATTGACGGAAATCTGCAAAAGCCTCTCAATCGGGCTGATCTATAAAAGCTCCTACGACAAAGCGAATCGTACGTCGCTCAATAGTAAGCGCGGTGTCGGGATGGAGAAGGGGTTGCAGATCCTCGCGGATGTGAAAGCCCGTTTCGGGTGTCCTGTCCTGACCGATGTCCATGCGCCGGAACAATGCGCACGCGCCGCCGATTATGTGGATGTGCTGCAAATACCCGCTTTTTTATGTCGTCAGACGGACCTCCTCCTGGCGGCGGGTGAGACGGGTGCCGCGATCAACATTAAAAAAGGGCAGTTTCTTGCACCTTGGGACATGGAAAATGTTGCGGTCAAAATTGCCTCAACGGGCAATGAGCGCCTGATGCTGTGTGAGCGCGGCACGAGTTTTGGATATAACACGCTGATAAATGACATGCGAGGTTTGCCCATTATGGCGCAGACAGGCTATCCGGTCGTGTTTGACGCCACCCATTCCGTTCAGCAGCCGGGCGGGCTTGGCGGCGCGTCAGGCGGACAGCAGGAATTTGTCGCACCGCTTGCCGCCGCATCGGTGGCGATCGGCGTGGCGGCCGTGTTTATCGAAACACATGAAAATCCCGATTTCGCCCCCAGCGATGGGCCGACCATGGTGCCGCTTTCTGAGATGCAAACCCTGCTTGAAAAACTGAGCCGCATTGATCGCCTCGTTAAAACGCAGCATCAGATGGACGGGGCTGACAGGCACGGCTGAAAACCCCACGCGGTGCAAAAACTTTTGGCGCCAAGAAGTGGCGTCGACGTGACTTGTATCGCAATCGTAAAGAGCGCAAATGTCAAGAAACGGCAAGTTGTGATAATAGTGGCGACGCACCGTATATTTTTCCATGTCATTATTCTCTAAATATCTCTTAATTGGTTGACATGAGGGCCAACAGGCGCACTTGTGTTGCGCAAAGATTTCAAACTCAAAGGGAGCATCATCGTGAGCGCCATTATCGATATCGTTGCGCGGGAAATTTTAGATAGCCGCGGTAACCCGACGGTTGAAGTTGACGTCGAACTCTCCTCCGGCGCGAAAGGTCGAGCGGCTGTTCCCTCAGGCGCGTCGACCGGTGCGCATGAGGCCGTTGAATTGAGAGATGGAGACCCGTCACGGCATTACGGTAAAGGCGTCACGAAAGCCGTTGCCTTTGCAAATAATGAGATCCGCGAGTTGCTTCAGGGTGCTGAATCGTCTGACCAGATCGCGATCGACAATGCCATCAATGACCTTGACGGCACAAAAAACAAAGCCCGTTTTGGTGCCAACGCCATATTGGCCGTCTCCCTGGCCGTAGCGAAGGCCACCGCGATTGAGCTTGAGGTTCCGCTTTATCGTTATCTGGGCGGCGTAAACGCCCGCACGCTTCCCGTCCCGATGATGAATATCATCAATGGCGGTCAGCACGCTGACAACCCGATCGATATTCAGGAATTCATGATTCAGCCGATCGGTGCGAAGTCCATGTCCGATGCTGTGCGTATGGGTGCCGAAATCTTCACCTGTCTTCGCAAAAATCTGGCCAAATCCGGGCATAACACTAACGTGGGAGATGAGGGTGGTTTTGCGCCGAACCTCAAATCCGCTGAGGAGGCGCTGACATTCATCAGTCAGTCTGTCGAGGCTGCGGGTTACCGCCTGGGTCAGGAAGTCACGATTGCTCTCGATTGCGCGGCAACAGAGTTTTACAAGGACAATCATTATCATCTGCAGGGCGAAGGCAAGGTTCTGGATGCTGACGGCATGATCAGTTATCTAGCGGATTTTGTCGCCAAATTCCCGGCAATTCGGTCGATTGAGGACGGACTTGCTGAGGATGACTGGGCAGGTTGGGCTGAAATGACACGCCGCCTCGGTAATAAAATCCAGCTCGTCGGGGATGATCTTTTCGTCACCAATACAGAGCGCCTTGCCAAAGGCATTGAAGGCAAAACGACAAATGCTGTCCTGATTAAACCCAACCAGATCGGCACGTTGACGGAAACGCTCGATGCCATGGAGCTGGCGCACCGAAACGGTTATAAATGCGTCATGAGCCATCGCTCAGGCGAGACGGAAGACACGACAATTGCTGACCTCGCCGTCGCGACAAATTGCGGCCAGATCAAAACAGGTTCTCTCTCCCGCTCGGATCGTATCGCCAAATATAACCAGTTGATCCGCATTGAGAGTGAGCTCGATACGGCTGGTTTTTACGCAGGTCGGTCCATCTTTAAATAATGTAAAGAGTGCAACTTTGGCCTTATTGCGAAATAAAGCCCAGGTTGCGAGTTAAAACTTTGAGCAGCGAAGTATCGGCTTAACGCTGCCTCTCCAACTGGTCAGAATATGCAGGCACAACGACACATACGTCGGTTTTTTCGGTTGGTCATCCCGCCGACCGTTTTTTTGGGACTTACGGCGTATTTTTGTTGGAATGCGCTGCAGGGCGATCATGGAATGCGCGCTTATGAGGCGCGCCTCGGCCTCAAGCAAAAAGCCATCGCCTCTCAGAAGGCTGCTGAGGATGAGTATGTGTTGTGGCAGCAGCGTATTAATAGTTTGAGTGAACGTGCCTTGGATGCGGATCTTCTTGATGAGTGCTCCCGTGTGATGTTGAATCTCACGGAGAAAAACGAACTCGTGATCCCTTACGGCAAAAACGACCGACTCTATTAACAGGGCCGAACGTCAAGCAGCACAGATCCGACCTGAGCGAACCCGGATCGGGCGGTGTGCCAACCCGCTTACTTGATTTTTGCTTCCCGGAATGTGACGTGCTTGCGGACGACCGGGTCATATTTCCGCACTTCCATCTTGCCAACGGCGGAGCGCGCATTCTTCTTCGTCACGTAGAAATATCCGGTATCCGCTGTCGAAACGAGACGAATCTGGATGACGTTTGTCTTAGCCATGTGATCCTCAACACAGTGTCGGTGTGCCCCATGGTCAAACATGGTGGCATCGTCAGATTGCGTGCATAACTGCCTTGAAGTGGGCCCGACGTCAAGCTTTAACGTAAGCTTTAGCGTGAAAACAAAAATATTCCTCGCATGCTTGCGTATCACGGCCACAAATTTTAAAAAGAACAAAATGGAAACAGAAGCGCCGCGTTACGTTTCCATCCCAGCGAGGATCACGATGCTTACACGGAAACAACACCAGCTTCTCACTTTCATCGATGATTATCTTCATCGGACGGGATTCTCCCCCTCATTCGATGAGATGAAGGTTGCGATCGGTCTCCATTCTAAATCCGGCATTCATCGCCTTGTGACAGCTTTGGAGGAGCGCGGTTTCATCAGGCGCCATCATCAACGTGCCCGGGCGCTTGAAGTCCTGAAGCCCCCTCCTGGGCCCGCTGATAAGATCGTCCCGCTGTCGTCGCATGGTCTTCAAGGTAAAGCGGACGTATCGCCGCTTAAAACCTCAAAAAATTTCCCATCGGGCGGGTCCGTTGAGATCCCGGTTTTCGGGCGGATCGCTACCGGTGTCCTGATTGAAGCGGTGAAAGATACGGGCGAGACAGCGATGGTACCCGCCAGCATGTTGGGTAGAGGGCAATATTATGCCCTCATCGTCGCCGGGGATTCGATGGAGGGTGCCGGGATCATGGATGCGGACACGGTGATTATCCAGGAAACACCGAATGCGGAAAACGGTCAGATTGTTGTCGCGCTGATTGATGGTGAGGAAGTGACACTAAAGCGTCTGCGCAAGCGCGGCCCATCCATCGCGCTGGAGGCTGCCAATCCTCGCTAAGAGACGCGCATTCTTCCGGCGGAGCGAGTCACGATACAAGGTGTATTGACGTCGCTGCTGCGGAAATATTAGTCCGCGCAACCGACGGAGGTGCTCATTTCTTCTTGCTTTTCCGGATCGTCACTGTGCCGTCAGGCGCAATCAGGGTGGATGTGCCATCGCCGTTCGGGATCTCGACAATACCGCTTTCCTGCTCAATATATTTTTTCGACGGATCAATGACAGGCTGCCTCGTGATGGCTTCCGGCGTGCGCATCACGCCGTGTTTCACTGCAAATTCCTCGCCGATACTGACGCGACTTCCCTCTTCAAACAAAGCTTCATTTTCCTTGCGCCCCGAGGCCATGCGGCCAAAATAGCTGTTCGGGTCATCAAGGGTTTTCGCAATTGACTGGGAGGAGCGAGAGACATCCCGAAGCGAGGGAAGCGGGTCGGGCGCGCCGGGCCAGATATCTCCTCCTTCCGACATAAGGGGAAGTTCCGAAACCGGTGCTTCGGTCACTTTCGCCATGGTCTCTGATCGACCGGCGTGGAGGTTGGGGTTGGCACCCGGGAGAGAGACCGTATCATGAAAAAACGTGCCGAGGCCTGAACAGCCGCTGAAGAAAAGCGGCGTGATGACGAAGAGCAGTTTTCTCATTAACGAAATCCTCGGCCCATCAAGGGAATGATCACTTCAATCCGTTTATCAGATGTCGAATTTTTGTCCAATCACCCTCAACGGCTCAGTCGGTCCCGGTTTGTCACGCCGAGCATATATGTCACACCGGTTGTCAGATAGCGCCACCCGCTGAGAACCGTCGGGATGACGGAGAGCCACAACATGAATGCCCCCAATTGCAGGGCGGAGCCGAATGAGGTGACCTGCCACGCGCCATTGGCGCTCCCGGCCATGAGAAACCCAATGGCGATCATTTGAATGCCGGTTTTCCATTTCGCGAGGCGAGAGGAAGGGAGTGTCTGGTCCTGGCTGGCCATATATTCCCGCAATCCACTGATCAGGATTTCACGTATCAGGATGATAATGGCCGCGAAGATGGAGCCCTCCACCAACCGGCCATATCCGGCCAGCGCCATCAGCAGCGCGCCGACAAGAAGCTTGTCCGCGATCGGATCCATCATTCGGCCGATTTCGGAATTCTGCTTCCAACGCCGCGCCAGCATCCCGTCAAAGTAATCCGTCACACAGGCGATAATATAAATGACACATCCGACAGCACTGGCCACATTGTTCTGCAACGCGATGCTGACAACCAGGAATGGGATTGTCGCGATTCGCGTTAAAGTCAAAAGGTTCGGAAGGTCAGTCAGCATCACAGGCCCTCGACGTTGGAGTTTCGCTGATACCATGAAAACGCTGTAAAGCCACCTCGAGACAGGGCCAACGCGATTTTTTTTGACTCATATTTCAGTGTCGGGATGGAAATGGCTGAAAACCAAGCGCGCCATCTCCATATTAATGCCCTTGGCCTGAGTCAGTTCCGTCAGACCGGCCTGCTTCACCGCGCGTGCTGAGCCGAAATGCGCCAGAAGCGCCTTCTTCCGAACGGGGCCGATCCCCTCAATGCGATCCAGCTCAGATTTACGGATCGCGCCGGAGCGGCTGGCGCGATGAGTCGTGATCGCGAAACGGTGCGCTTCATCACGCAGGCGCTGGAGATAATAAAGAACCGGGTCCTTCTCCGGAAGCTGGAAGGGGGGCTGGTCATCCGTGAAAAACCATTCGCGCCCGGCATCCCGATTCGGCCCCTTCGCGATCGACACGAGTTTGACCCCCTCAACACCGAGCTCGTCCAGCACTTTTTTGACGATATTATATTGTCCCTGCCCGCCATCAATCAGCAGAATATCCGGCATCCGCGCATATTTGCGATTGGCCTCCGCGTCATTGGTTTTTCGGAAGCGACGTTCCATGACCTCCCGCATCATGGCGTAATCATCGCCGGGCGTCAGGACCGATTTGATGGAGAATTTCCGATAATCGCGCCGGTGGAATCCCTCCGGGCCGCCGACAATCATCACCCCATAAGCGTGGCGACCGGAAATGTGGGAGTTATCATAGACCTCAATCCGTTCAGGCGGCGTCTCTAAATGAAAGACCCGCGCCGTCTCACTTAAGAGATGCTGTGTGCCCGCACTTTCAGCCAGACGCCGCCCGAGAGCCTCACGCGCATTCTGCTCTGCATGGAGGACGACACTGCGCTTTTCGCCGCGCTGCGGCACCATGATCTCCACACGGTGCCCCGCCGCTTTCGACAGGGCACTGGCCACAAGGGCCGGTTCACTGAGCGGCTGATTCAGAAGGATGAGCTCGGGCGGAGGCTTGCTATCGTAAAATTGCAGCAGAAACGCGGAAAGAATGTCTTCCCCACTTTCCTCATCCGTCTGAGCGGGGAAAAGGGCGCGATTGCCGTTATTACGACCGGCCCGGATGAAGAACACCTCGACGCAGCATTGGTCCGCATCCTGCCAGATCGCAAAGATATCCGCATCATGGAGGGAAGCCGGGTTGATGACGCTCGAATCCTGCAAGCCGGAGAAGGCCCGTATGCGGTCGCGGATCATCGCCGCGCGCTCATAATCCTGCGCCTCGGCCGCTTCAGCCATTTCCGTCGCGAGGGTTTCTCGCAGATGGGTGCTTTTACCTGACAGAAACTGGCGCACCTCGTCAACCAGGGCGCGATAATCATCCTGCGCGATGCGGTCAACGCAGGGGGCCGAACAGCGCTTGATTTGATAAAGCAGACAGGGGCGCGTCCGCGTCGCCATCTCACTATCGCTGCATGGGCGCAGCAGAAAACTCTTCTGGATCAGGTTCAAAGTCTGGTTGACAGACCAGGCCGAGGCGAAAGGCCCCCAGTAAGTCACGTCCTTTTTAGGCTTGCCCCGTTGCTTACTGACCTGCGGGAACGGATGATTTCCTGACAACATGATCCATGGATAGGATTTATCGTCCCTCAGCAGGATATTGAAGCGTGGCTTCATCCGCTTGATGTAATTCGCCTCGAGCAACAAAGCGTCCGCTTCAGACGCCGTCGTGACGATCTCCATCTGTCGCGTCATGGAGACCATGCGCATCAGCCTCTCCCGCAATTGCGTCGCACGCGTGTAGGATGTTACGCGGTTTTTGAGGTTGAGCGCCTTCCCGACATAAAGAACGGCGCCTTTTGCATCGAGCATCCGGTAAACGCCGGGCGATGTCGGGATCGTTTTTAACGCCGCGCGGACGGTGGCGACACCGCTTTCCAGTTCCGCCGCTGTTATTTTGACGCCGCTAATGCTCATCGACCTGGTCGGACCTTCAATTGAAGCAAGCGCACGAAGTGCTGTGAACGTTCCATCGCCCTCTCCAAAACTTCATCCACCGATCCTGTGGAAAACTCTGTGGGATAAAACTTGGTAGATTGACCGAAAGCGCTTCCTAGCAGGTTTTGCATCGATTTGCCTAAAAATTAATCACACTCTACTAACATATTGATTTTTAAACAAAATAGACAAAGGTAAAAATTTGCCTTACGTAGAATGAACGTTTCAGGACCTCTCTCATCATGTTGCGCATTGGGCGTGGACAATTCTCAATAATAATCGCTTTGAGTCGTGAGGAAGGGCAATATTCATACCTCTGTACATGTGCATTGCCCTGGCCCGGCCAGGATGCTTCCCGAAAAATCGGCCTCATTTATCCTGATTACCGTCATGGCGCACGGTTGAGATCTGGGGGCGCCATGTTGCATGGCCGGGGCGTTCATGTCGCATCCTGCGCAAGGCGAATGCACCCGGCCAACTTCCCCCTTGCGTGAATGGTTTATTTACGCCAATCAGGGCCGATGCGCATCATGACCTGGAACATCAATTCCCTTCGGCTGAGATTACCGCTCCTCCAACAGATCGTCATGCGCGATCAGCCGGATATTCTCTGCCTGCAGGAGACGAAAGTCCCTGATGACCTCTTTCCGGCAGAATCTTTGGCGGCGCTCAGCTTTGAATATCAGCATTTTACCGGGATGAAGAGCTATAATGGCGTTGCAATTCTTTCCAAGACGCTCTTCATCCGTGCATTAGAGACGCCCATTTGGTGCGAGAAATCCGATTGTCGCCATAATGCGGTTGAAATCGGCGATCCCCAAAAGCCGATCACGATCCATAATTTCTACGTGCCCGCGGGCGGTGATATCCCCGACCCGGTCGAAAACCCTAAATTTGCCCATAAGCTGAGATTTCTTGATGAAGTAAAGGCGTGGTTCGCAGCCCACCGTCCTGAGCGCGCCATTCTCGTTGGGGACCTCAATACCGCGCCGCTTGAACAGGATGTATGGAGCCACAAGCAATTATTGAATGTGGTCTGCCATACAGAGTCGGAAGTCAGACGCCACGTGGCCTGGCAGAATACTGGTTTCACCGACGTGATGCGCGTCATGGTCCCCGCTGATCAGAAACTCTACACATGGTGGTCTTACCGTAATCGTGATTGGGCCGCGTCTGACCGTGGTCGTCGCCTTGACCATATCTGGGTTTCTGATGACATCGCAGCCCAATTCGAGACCATGTGCGTCCTGCGCGATATCAGAGGTGCGGCAGGTCCGTCCGACCATGTGCCCGTCTTCGCGGATATCGCCCTGTAAGGAAGGGTGCCGCGCCTCTTTTAAGGGGCGCAGCCGTTACCTCAACCCTCTTTCGTCTCCCAGCATCAGGAGACGCGCGGGGGGCGCGCCGATGGTGCTGTGACGAGGCGATACCCGCCTGTTTCCGTCACCAGGATCGATGCCTGAGCGGGGTCGGGTTCGATTTTCTGGCGCAGGCGATAAATATGCGTCTCAAGTGTGTGGGTCGTCACAGCCGCATTATAACCCCACACTTCATTCAGCAGGATCTGTCGCGCGATCGGCCGCGCCCCGGCACGGTAAAGAAATTTGAGAATCGCTGCCTCCTTTTCAGTCAGGCGGATGCGGCGGCCACTCCGCTCATCATGGAGGAGTTTCGTTGAGGGGCGGAATAAGTACGGCTCGATACTGAAGACAGCATCCTCACTGCTTTCAAACAAGCGAAGCTGGGCGCGGATTCGTGCAAGGAGTTCCGCCACGCGGAAGGGCTTTGTGATGTAATCATTCGCGCCCGAATCGAGGCCGCGGATCACGTCCCCCTCTTCATCGGATCCTGTCAGCATCAAGATCGGGACTCGGACCCCGTCCTGCCGAAGTTGCTTACAAAAGTCACGTCCATCGCCGTCCGGCAATGTGACGTTCAGGAGGATAATCTCGACACGCGCGCTTTCTGATGAGATGAACGCACTTGCCTGAGCAATTGTCGATGCTTGAGAAAATTCGAACTCCCCCTCCTGCCGAAGCTGTTCGATAAGGAGTGAGCGGAGCGAGTCATCGTCGTCGACAAGCAAAACGGAGCGTAAACCAGGCATTAAAAACCTTCTCAACCATTTCAGGCGGCATAACAAAATGATCAGCGCCACTTTGCACCTTATGTTAACTTCAATAATGAGATTTGACTAGGAAGTTTAATATTCTCCTCATGTTACATCCTGTTCATGCCCTATCAAGCACATTGCAGATGAGGATAAAAAATGACAACACGACAAAGTTTTCGATTTTTTCACGACAATTACGCGCATTTACGGACTCGGTATTGCCGGTCTCGCCTATTCTATAGGGGGTATTTTTTTTCCGGCTTCCATTGGGGAAAATGGTTTGACGTGCTGCAAAGGCGAGGGTGATCTCGCGACTCCAGTAGAAGTCCTTTCACTCCGGCGCGTATTTTACCGTGCAGATCGGATCCATCCCTCCGAGATGGATCTGCCCTGCCGCGCCATCAGGCCGGATGATGGCTGGTCTGATGATCCTGAAAGCTTAACCTATAACCGTCTCATCCAGCGCCCCCATGCGGCGCGTCATGAGACGCTCATGCGGGATGACCACGCTTACGACATCGTGGCCGCGCTGGGCTGGAATGACGACCCGTCCAAGCCGAGACAGGGCTCAGCGATTTTCCTGCATCAAAAACCGCAAAGCGGTGTGACAGCCGGGTGTATCGCCCTTTCACCACGTGACCTGCGTTATTTCCTTAGCCTCAATCCGAGGGGGATCATCGTCCATCCTTCAAGATGACGTGTCCTCATCCGGCGCGCCTCTTTCCTCCGGCGTTTCTTCTGACGCGGATGATAGGCCCGCGATCTCTTGCGTGGCCGGCGGACTTTGCGGAACAAAACTGAAAAGCAGATCGCCTGTTCCCGGTTTCAGCTTCGGGCCGTCTTCTGTTGAGTAAATGGTGATCGACACACCCTTTTTAACGTAAAACAGGTCCAGCTGCGCTGTATTGACCCCAATGGAAGGCAAAAGAGCCTCATCCACGATAAAACATCTGAAACGCCAACTCTTCTTATAAAGCATTTCGAAAAGACTGTAATTCCATGACGGTTCACCCATCAGGCGACCCCGCGCATCGCGGGAGAGTCCGTGATGGAAATCCATACGTGATACGCCCGGACTGATCTGGAAGACACGTTGCCGCCCCATATCGGGGGCGAGATGGGCGCAAATCAAACCATTATAAATAGCATCCGGCGTGGCGGCGATCAGGTAATCACCGGGCCGCTCCTCCAACGCCTCCTGCCCGAAGGGAGACAGGACTTCGGCCCGCAACGTGGGCACGCCATTCCTCGCGGCAGGCATCAGGGCGGTTGAGCGGTAATCAACGAGCAGGACGGGGAGCTTTTCCCGATGCACCGTGGCGGCGAGATTGCTCATCCAGGGTGAAGCGCCGACCAGCATGAGGACGGGCTCATTTGATAATATCAGGCCGAGGACGCGCGCCAGCGACCGCAGCGGCGACAAAGAGGCGCTCCTGCCAGGTCAGGTCGAAGCGAATGGTGGAAAGCAGAATGGCGACGGGCCGCACAACAAACAACACCGTCAACATCAGCGCAACGATGGAGAATGACAGGCGCGTTAGCACGTCCCGTTGCAGATCCGCCGTCATGAGGATGAACAGCACGGCCACGACGAGAGAGACGAGCGCCTCCTTGACCCGCCTTAATTGCGCCATACCGGGCACATGCAGATTGGTCAGCGCCATGCCGAAAACGGTTGCGCCAATCAGTCCGGCACCTTCCATGAAAGTTGTGCACAGGGCAAAGATCAGCAATGCCAGCGTCAATAGGAGCGGGGGTTTTGAGTGTCTCCGGCATCAGGTCCCGCACGAAGAGCGCGCGCACGCCATAGGCGGGCAAGATTCCGGCCGCGACGGAAAGGGCGGAGGAAACCAGCAGGTCCGGGAGGGTCAGGCGTAAAAAACCCCTGTGTCCCGATCGGCACGGGCGCGACGACAATCTGCAACACGACGGCGACAAGGATGGCGCCGATCGGGTCATTGATGATCGCCTCCCATCTGAGGAAAGCGGCGACCCGCGTGCTGAGTTTGTTCACGCGCAAAAGCGGCAATACGACGGTGGGGCCCGTTACGGTAATGATCGCACCGAAAAGAGCGGCCACCTCCCAATCCATTTTCCCGACTTCATAGGCGGCAGCCCAGCCAAGGCCCCAACTGAGGGGCAGGGCCAGGAAGATCAAGCGTTTGACGCCGTCACCCGCTTTCTGTAATTGGCGGAAATCAAGAAGCAGGCCATCCTCGAAAACGATGATGGCGACCAGAGACGAGACGAGCGGCCGGAAGAGCCATCCCAGCGATTCTGACGGATGCAATACGCCCAGCCCCGGCCCGAAAGCCAGTCCGAGGCAGAAAAGTATGACGATGGCGGGCAGTTTAAAGCGCCATGCCACCCATTGCGCCGCGACACTGGCGCCGAGTGTCAGGCATAATCCTATCAGAATTGCAGTGGCCATGAATTCTCCCGTCCTTCAATGACACGTTAATAGCGTCAAGAGTTTGATTTTAAATGTAAAAATCCGTCACCACGGCACTGGTCCCACGTGCCCGCCCCAAATTTACGCGTCTTTCCTTACCAAAGTCGCGGCGAAAAAACCGTCCGTATGGTTTATCGCGGGCGTCAGGCTGAATTGCTTCTCTCCGCGAAGATGGGGCGGAAGGTGCGCAGCCTCTCCGGCGCGATCAGTGAGAAGGAGTCATGGCGCTGGCAGAATGCAGCCATCTGATCCTCATTCTCCGCCGGCAGGAGAGAGCATGTGGCATAAACAAAGGCGGCCCGCCCGGACGGACGAGCCGCGCGGCCGTGTCGAGGATCTGGGTCTGTTTGGCGACAAGTTCATCAATGTCATTTTTGGAAAGGTGAATCCGTACACCGGGATTACACCGCCATATGCCGGAGCCGGAGCAGGGTGCGTCCACCAGCACGCGATCAAATCGCCCTTCCCGCCTTTTGATCCATTTATCATCGGACTTGAAAACATGACGCTCAACATTATGAACGCCTGCTCGCCTCAGCCTTTTGATAGCATCTTCCAATCGTGGCGCGGAGACGTCGCAGGCGGTGATATGACCGCGATTTTCCATGAACATGGCGAGGGCCAGCGTCTTGCCGCTCGCCCCTGCGCAGAAATCAACGATCCCCCCCCCCCCCCCCCGGCTTGTGGGTCGACACAGGCTGCGATGAGCTGGCTGCCCTCATCGTGGATTTCAATCCATCCATCCTTAAAGGCGGTCGTCCCGGTAACGGACAGATGCGACGGCGCGCGCAGGCCCCAGGGCGATAAGAACGTTTCAGAGACGTGGATCTGCTCTTCCGCCAGATTTTTCTTTGCTGAAGTACGATCTGATTTCAGGAGGTTCACCAGAAGGTCAAGCGGTACGGGCGCATCCATTGCGCGCATCTCCTCCTCCAGCCTGTCACCGAAGCGCGCGACCAGCGTGGCTTCCAGGAATTTCGGGTATTCCAGCCGCACATCCTGCGGCATGGCGGCATCATCCAATGTGCGCCCGGCCAAGGCTTCCAGCCCTCTCGCCTCCCGCATGGATAAGGGAGATTGCGCGAAGCGATCCCCATCGAAAAGACGCGCCACCATCAATATGGGTGCCAGATGCCAATGCAGACGCTTCCACTTGCGCAGGACGTCCCACACAATGCCGGAAACTGCGCGACGGTCACGAAAGAACTGATTGGCCGTGGCGTCAGCCGGGCGGCGCGGGTGATTTTCGATCGCGCAGAGGAGATCAATGGCAGAAGATAAACGTGCTTTAGGGGTCATGACGCTCGCTACCCCTAACCTTTTTTCTTAATCCTGGCGATAGTTCGGCGCCTCACGGGTGATCTTGACGTCATGGACGTGGCTTTCCCGCAAGCCGGCATTGGTGATCCGCCGAAATTTGGTGTTTTTCTGCAAATCAGCAATTGTCGCCGCACCCGTATACCCCATACCGGCCCGCAAACCACCGACGAGCTGATGTACAACGGCGGCCATACCCCCCTTATAAGGCACCTGCCCTTCGATCCCCTCCGGCACGAGCTTCAAAGCGTCTTTGACCTCCTGCTGGAAGTAACGGTCGGCCGATCCACGCGCCATCGCGCCCAGCGAGCCCATGCCGCGATAACTTTTATAAGACCGTCCCTGGTAAAGGAAGACCTCTCCCGGGCTCTCCTCACATCCCGCGAGGAGGGAGCCCACCATGACAGCATCTGCCCCGGCGCCGATCGCCTTGACAATATCGCCCGAAGTGCGGACGCCACCATCCGCAATGGCGGAAATCCCACTTTCATGGCAGGCCAAAGCGGTTTCCATCACGGCGGAGAATTGCGGCACGCCGACACCGGCCACAACGCGCGTTGTGCAGATGGAGCCGGGACCGATCCCGATTTTAACGCATTTCGCTCCGGCTTTGGCTAGGGCGATCGCCGCTTCAGGCGTTGCGACATTCCCACCGATAATCTGCACTTCAGGATAGCGGTCACGCAATGCGGCCACGGTACGCAGAACGCCAGCAGAATGGCCGTGCGCCGTATCCACGACCATGACATCAACGCCAGCCTCAATCAAAGCCGCGGCACGCTCAAGGCCGTCATCTCCAACCCCGATCGCGGCGGCGCAACGCAGGCGGCCCAACCCGTCCTTGATCGCGAGCGGATGCGCCTCCGACTTGTCCATATCCTTAACGGTGATCAGCCCGATGCAGCGATCATGATCATCCACCACAAGCAGTTTTTCTATCCGATGTTGATGGAGGAGCTCTCGCGCTGTCGCCGCATCCGTCCCATGACGCACCGTGACAAGGTTTTTATGTGTCATCATGTTTTTGACCGGTGTGGTCGGATCGGAGGTGAAGCGCATATCGCGATTGGTCAGGATTCCGACCAGTTTCCCTGTTTTTTCCTGCACAACCGGCAGGCCGCTAATGCCATGGCGTTTTGTGATGGCGAGCACATCTGCCAGGGTCTGTTCCGGGCAGACAGTCATCGGATTGACGACCATCCCCGATTCAAAGCGCTTGACGCGGCGAACATGCTCTGCATGGTCTTCATTCCTGAGATTTTTATGGACGACGCCCATGCCGCCCTGCTGCGCCATTGCGATGGCCATGAGATCTTCCGTCACTGTATCCATTGCGGAGGAAAGTAACGGAATTTGCAGTTCAATTTCCGGCGTCAGCTTTGTTCGGGTAGAAGTCTGGGTGGGGAGGACATTGGATTCGGCGGGTTCGATAAGGACATCGTCAAAAGCGAGGGCCTCACGGATGCGGCCAGCGAGTTTGTCATGCCCCGATCTCGACGATTTATTTTCCATAATAGCTGACTCTCCCGCATCAATTCCCGGGAAGCCAGCGGCTCCCCACCGTTGACGCGTCCTCATAAACGATTCTGACCCGGTTTGTGAAGAGAATTGTCGAAATTCAAACGGAAACGAAAATATATGACAGTGAGATCTTCAAGCAACCTCTTCGCCCAGGCGGCCGCAACCTCTCACATTGCGGCCGTCAAAATCGTCCCACCAGGGCCCTTACAGCTCGGAAACAGGCACGCCCGCAACGGTCAGGCCCTTCTCGTCAGCATCAACCTGCACGGTCTCGCCATCCAATATGCGGCCTTCAAGTAACAAACCAGCAAGCGAGTTCTGCAAGGTGCGCTGGATGACACGCTTGAGAGGGCGCGCGCCGTAAATCGGGTCGTAACCCGCATCCGCCAGCCATTCCATCGCGGCCTCTGACAGATCAAGTGAGACATGACGCTCTGCCAGTAATTGCCGCAGGCGTGAGAGCTGGATATCGACAATCTGCCGCATATCCGGGCGTTGCAGACGGGCGAAGAGCACGATCTCATCAAGACGATTCAGAAATTCCGGCCGGAAATGATTGCGCACAACCGCCATGACCTGGGCTTCGACAAGGTCAGATGCCTCGCCCTCATCCTGCTTTGCCAGAATGTCGGAACCGAGATTGGACGTCAGGACGATGATCGTATTGCGGAAATCGACAAGCCGCCCCTGCCCGTCCGTCAGGCGGCCGTCATCAAGGACCTGAAGGAGGATATTAAAAACATCCTCATGCGCTTTCTCTACCTCATCGAAGAGGATCACCTGATAGGGGCGGCGCCGTACGGCCTCCGTCAAGGTACCGCCTTCCTCATAACCGACATAGCCGGGGGGCGCGCCGACCAGTCGGGCGACGGCGTGCTTCTCCATATATTCGCTCATATCAATGCGGAACATGGCGCGGTCATCATCAAAAAGAAATTCCGCCAGCGCTTTCGTCAATTCCGTCTTACCGACGCCGGTCGGGCCGAGGAAGAGAAAAGAACCGATCGGGCGATGCGGGTCCTGCAATCCCGCGCGGGCACGGCGTACGGCGTTGGCGACGGTTTTCAAAGCGGGCTCTTGCCCGACGACGCGATGGCGCAGCGCGTCTTCCATACGCAGAAGTTTGGCACGCTCGCCTTCCAGCATTCTGTCAACCGGCACCCCCGTCCAGCGAGAAACGATGGAAGCAATTCCCTGGTCGGTCACGGCCTCACTGACCATACCGCTCTGCGCTGATGAGGACTCATTTTCCTCCCGTGTCTTGTTGATCTGCTGCTCCAGCCCCGGAATGACGGCATACATCAGCTCAGAGGCGCGACCGAGATCCCCCTTACGTTGGGCCACTTCAATTTCCGAACGTGCCTGGTCCAGCTGCTCCTGCAATTTCTGCACTTCATTGACGCGGTTTTTTTCAGCGTGCCAGGTCGCGCTGAGCTGGTCCGACTGCTCCTGAAGATCAGCGAGTTCAAGCTCCAGCTTTTCGAGACGCTCCCGGCTGGCATTGTCATCTTCCTTCCGGATCGCTTCACGCTCAATCTTCAGCTGGATAATGCGGCGGTCAAGCTCATCCAAAGCTTCCGGTTTGCTGTCAATTTGCATCCGCAAGCGGCTCGCCGCTTCATCGACAAGGTCAATCGCCTTATCGGGCAGAAAACGGTCCGTGATGTAACGGTTAGAGAGGGTGGCCGCCGCGACGAGCGCGTTATCCGTGATGCGCACGCCATGATGCAGTTCATATTTTTCTTTAATGCCGCGCAGAATCGATATCGTGTCCGCGACGGACGGTTCCCCTACGAAGACGGGTTGGAAACGTCGGGCAAGAGCCGCGTCTTTCTCGATATATTTCCGGTATTCATCCAATGTCGTCGCGCCGACACAATGCAGCACGCCGCGTGCCAGTTCAGGCTTGATCAGGTTGGAGGCATCCATGGCACCGTCTGAGCGACCCGCGCCAACAAGTGTGTGCATTTCATCGATGAAGAGAATGACCTGCCCCTCGGCGCTCTCAATTTCTTTCAGAACAGCTTTGAGGCGCTCCTCAAATTCGCCGCGATATTTCGCACCGGCGACGAGGGCGCCCATATCGAGGGAGAGGAGCTTTTTATTCCGCAAAGCTTCCGGCACGTCTCCATTCACGATCCGCAGCGCGAGCCCTTCTACGATCGCCGTTTTACCGACGCCGGGCTCTCCGATCAGAACCGGGTTGTTTTTAGTGCGGCGCGCCAGAACCTGAATGGTGCGGCGGATTTCCTCATCCCGGCCAATGACCGGGTCAAGCTTGCCGGACTGCGCCACCGCGGTGACATCGCGCGCATATTTTTTCAGCGCGTCGAAACCCGCCTCCGCATTGGCGCCATCCACGACACGCCCGTTGCGCAGCCGCGCCACAGCGCCTTCCAACGCCGCCGCTGTGACATTGGCAGCTTTCAGGACCTTCGCCGAAGGTGAGGCGGATTTGGCGATCGCGACAAGAAGGCGATCCTGCGCGACAAAACTATCGCCAGCGCGCTGCGCATCCTGTTCCGCCTGGTCGATCACGCGTGCGAGGTCCGGCGTTAATTGGGGCTGGCTGGCCCCCTCGCCCTGCACTTTAGGGAATTTTGCAACGACCTCATCGATACCGGCCAGCGCTTTTGTCGGGTCACCTCCCGCAGCGCGGATAAGCCCGGATGCCGCGCCCTCCGGGTCATCCAGCATGGCTTTAAGGAGATGTTCCGTGGTGAGTTGCTGATGATATTCCCGCAGCGCAATCGTCTGCGCCGCCTGCAGAAACCCGCGACATCTTTCTGTCAGTTTTTCGATATTCATGATCTTCTCTTTTGCCCCTTAAGCGACAGCATGGTTCAAGCCCGGCATCCCGTCAGCGGCGAAGCCGGGTTTCAATGTGGCGTCCTCATGGCGTCTCTTCAAGTCTTCAGGCGCGATTTGGTGCTTTTTAGGGAACATCTCGCATCATCATTCCGTTTCCGTTTTTTATTTTCCTGAGCTTTCTAAATAGCGAATTTCCGATCATCTTTTCTTGATTTATAAAAGATGCAACCATCGTTTTTACTTTTAAACAAATTTTCAGGTTATGATATGCAAAATCGATAATTGCAGAAGGATGCCGCGCCACGATGTCTGTGAATAAAGACAATGCCGAAATTCAGGAATCTCAGGATGTTACGCCGGAGCAGGCTTTGAAAGCTGCTGAGGCGGCGGTGCATCATGTTGAAATCTCTTCAAACGCGAAGATCATGCTGGGCCTGACGGCCTTCGTCGCGGCAATTTGTGGGGGCCTTTACGGTTACGACACCGGCATCATCTCCGGCGCGCTGCTTCTCATCACGTCCGACTTCCATCTCAATAGCGGTATGCAGGAGCTGGTGGCATCGTCCATCCTGATCGGCGCGGTGGTGGGTGCCCTTGTTGCTGGGTCCATGTCCGAGAAATATGGGCGTCGTTTTACCGCGACCATTGTCAGTGCCGTCTTCGTACTGGGCGCCATCGCCTGTAGTTTCGTGCAGAGCGTCACGCAGCTGATTATCTTCCGCGTCTTTCTCGGTCTCGCGGTCGGTGGGTCAACGCAGGTTGTGCCGATGTATATTTCGGAACTCGCACCGGCGGGACGGCGCGGCAATCTTGTGACGATGTTCAATGTCGCGATCGGCATTGGTATCCTGCTTGCCAACATCATCGGTTTCGCCGCGCGCGATGCGTGGGGTTGGCGGCCGATGATTGGACTCGCGGCGATCCCGGCGGCTTTCGTCTTTCTCTGCTTGCTCTTCTTGCCGCGCAGTCCCCGCTGGACGGCTGAAAATGAGGGCCTCAAATCCGCGATTGCTGAATTGAGCCGTATCCGCACGTCAAAAAAAGCGATCCTGCGCGAAATCCGTGAAATGCATGAAATCGCGGAAAGCACGGACCCGCTCGATAAAGGCTGGCGCGGCCTGGCCCAGCCCTGGGTGCGCCCTGCCGTCATCGCTGCCTTGGGTGTGGCCTTCTTCACGCAAGTGGGCGGGCTGGAGATGATGATTTATTACGCGCCGACATTTCTGCACGATGCCGGGTTTGGTAAAAACTCCGCCCTGCTCGCCTCGCTGGGTGTAGCCATCACTTATTGCGTCATGACATTTCTAGGATGTCTCACAGTTGACAAGATTGGTCGGCGCCGCCTCATGCTGATTACGGGGCCGATTTCCGTATTAAGCATTATCGGGCTTGGTGTTGTCTTCTCCATGCATCCGGCAGAAGGCAGCTTCGGGGCATGGCTTGTGATTTTCTTCCTGCTCAGCTTCATGGCCAGCAACTCGATCGGTATTCAGATCTGCGGCTGGCTGACGGGCGCGGAGATGTTTCCGCTCTGTATGCGCGGCCAGGCGACAAGCCTGTTTGCGGCGACATTATGGGGTTCGGACTTTCTCGTGACCATCACAGCTCTGACACTTGTTCAACTCGTGACATTGGGCGGCGCGATGTGGGTCTATGCGGCGGTCAATGTTCTGACAGTCCTCTTTGTGTTCCGCTTCGTGCCAGAGCTTTCAGGTGCGTCGCTTGAGGACATTGAGTATGCGCTGCGCAAAAAACGTTTCACGCCCCGTAAGGGCCACACACGCATTGTGGATGCCAGCGACGTTTAAAAAGCGGCCCTCATCGTCATAGATTGAAGCGGGTCGGTCATCAGCCGACCCGTTTCCTTCCGCCAACATGCAGGATTTTACTGGGGAACTGCCCTTCAAAGTCTCTGTTGAATCCGTGACGCATCCGTCACATGGGGCCTTGTGCCGGTAACAGGACTGACTTGAATGCAAATCGCGACGGAAGTGCATCGTCTCTGGCCCCTCAATCAAGGGCAGCGCTTTCTGGATTTTTCCAAAAATGCGCGCGTCGCGGACGGTTTTTGCGCATTGGACGGAATGGGAGAAAAACCGCGGAAAGCCGAAGCGGACGGAATATTAACCGCACGCATGACTCACAGCTTCGCGCTCGGCGCTCTTCTCGGCATTCCAGGATGTCATGCCATGAGCGCGCATGGTGTGGACTGCCTTCTGCACCGCCTGAATGACCTCGAGCATTGAGGGTGGCGGGAGAAACGCGCCGAGATCACGGGCCGGAAACAGGCCTATTACCACGCCTTCATCGCACTTGCCGGGGTGACCTGCAAGGAAGCGCGCATTGAAGGCGGTGATCTCCTCCATAAATCTGCGTCACACGTGTTGGAGACGCATTTCTGGAGCGAAGCGGGGGCGTTGTCTATGAAAGCTTTTCAGCAGATTGGCAGGATCGGGAGGATTATCGCGGGGCCAACGCCAACATGCATACGACGGAGGCCATGCTCGCCCTCTCCGCCGCAACAGGAGACATCAAATGGCTGTATCGCGCCATGCGCATCCTTGAGCGTTTCGTGCATCACCTATCGCGCCAGCATGAATATTGCATGGCTGAGCATTTTGACGCCGATTGGAATCTGCTGCCCGACTGTAATATTGACCGCAAATCCGATCCGCTGCGGCCTTACGGCCTGACACCGGGCCATTTTCCGGAATGGGCACATCTGACGCTCAAGGCTGAAGCCCATGCGATCGCGAAAATGGGGCATACGCCTGCATGGATGTGCCCTGACGCGGAGGGTCTTTTCCGCAGCGCGGTGGAGAAGGGCTGGTGCCATGAAGGGAGAGGCGGCATCGTCTATACGCTTGATTGGGAGCGCTGACCCTGTATCACCTCACGCGCGCACTGGGTGCAGGCGGAAACGATCGTGGCAGCGGACATCCTTTACCGCCGGACGGGCCATGAATATTACCGCGAATGGTATCAGAAACTTTGGGATTATATTGATCTGACGATGATTGACCCCAACCATGGGAGTTGGTTCAACGAAGTTGATGCTGAAGGGGTGGTATCGGGCGAGATTTACCCGGGAAAGGCTGATCTTTACCACGCCTTTCAATGCACGCTGAGTCCCCTCCTGCCCGTTGCAGCGAGCCTCGCTGAGGCGATCTGGCTTTCTAAAGCGTAGCGGGCGCGGCGTGATTGGGTTTCTGTTCAGGGCAGAAGATGATCGATCTCGTCGCTCTCAATCCGGTCATAGCCAGTTGAGCTGGGCGGTGCGCCGGATGGCACGGAGGACTCGGTTTCGATCTGGTAGAGGATCGCGCCTTTTTCCCCGATTTTTTCGGCGATGATGAGCGGCCCGGAGCGCGCATTAAAGCCACGGCCGGAGACGCTCAGCGCGTCGCCAACGCGGAATTTGTTGCCGCCTCGAAAAAGCAGCGGGGAAGCGGATTGTAACGCCATCATCCAGCACGACACCACCGACATCACCCTGGCCCGTATGGAGAAGGCGCGCGATGAGTCCGTTACGATGCTGCCTTTGTGTGAGGGCCAGAGAGGGCATGTGCCCTGAAGCGCAGACCCAGCCCGCGCCCGATGAAACGGCGAAGGCGGCGATCATTTTGCTTTTGTCGGAAACGAGCCCTTTAACGGTTAAATTCTGCCCCGGCGTCAGGGAAACACCGAGAATATCGAAACCACCGGGAAGGATAACCTCCCTGCCATCCGTCAATATGACATTACCCGTCCCGCCGGAAATATTGGGATAAACATCTTTAATCCTGGCCGTGACGGTTGTGAGGACGCTGATATCGAAAATACATGAGGGCAACAAACGTTCAGGCGCTGCCTAGACGACAGGCACAATACTCAGCAGCGTCAGTCCGACGATGCCACTTATCATACGCGCACTGATTTGCTTGTCCCTACCCATAAACCCATCACGATCACGTTGATATTAAACGATTTCAGTGCCTGAAATGACGCACCCCGGTCAGCACCATCGCGATCCCCGCTTTATCTGCCGCAGCGATCACCTCATCATCACGAATGGAGCCGCCCGGCTGGATGACGGCGACGGCACCCGCATCAATAATCGCCTCCAACCCATCGGCGAATGGGAAGAACGCATCAGAGGCGGCCACGGATCCGACGGTCAATGCCGCTTCGGCACGACTCAGGGACGCCGCATCCTGGCTTTTCCGGCCTGCGATACGTGCCGAGTCCAAGCGGGACATCTGCCCTGCCCCAATCCCCACCGTCGCACCCTCTTTCGCAAAGACGATGGCATTTGACTTAACATGTTTAGCAACTCTGAAGGCGAAGAGAAGATCCCGAAGCTCCGCCTCTGTCGGTTTTCTGCGCGTCACTACTTTGAGCTGATCGAGCGATACGCGGCCCGCATCGCGATCCTGCACGAGATACCCGCCCGCGACGGATTTGACCGCGCGGCTCTGCGCTTCGGGCGCGGCCATGCCGCCCGTGATGAGGAGATGCAGATTCTTTTTGGCCCGCAGAATGTCGCGCGCCGCCGCATCAGCATCAGGTGCGACAATCACCTCCGTGAAAATACCCGCGATCTTCTCAGCGGTGGCGGCATCAAGGGGGCGGTTGACAGCAACAATCCCGCCGAAAGCTGAAACCGGGTCGCAGCGCAATGCCAGGTCCCAGGCTTCGGAAAGGGTTTCCGCCATGGCGACACCGCAGGGATTGGCATGTTTGACAATCACGACGGCGGGGCCATCAAACTCACTGACGGCCTCGAAAGCCGCATCTGTGTCATTCAGATTATTATAGCTCAGCGCTTTGCCCTGAACCTGTTTGGCCGTGGCAACCCCATTGCGTTGTTCTGCCGTGGTGTAAAACGCGGCTTGCTGATGCGGATTTTCCCCGTAGCGCAAGCTTTCCTGCAATGAGGCGGTGATGGTGAGCGTCTCCGGGAAGCGTGTGCCCTCCTGCCCCGCAAACCAATCGGCGATCATGGCATCGTAAGAAGCCGTGTGCGCGTAAGCGGCCTGGGCCCAATGACGGCGCTGCGCCATTGTCGTCCCACCGGTCGCCAAGGCGTCGATCAGGGCGTGATACTGCGCCGGGTCCGTCAGAACGGCCACGTGAGCATGGTTTTTCGCGGACGCTCGAATAAGGGCAGGCCCGCCAATATCGATATTTTCAATGCAATCTTCCGGCGAAGCACCCGCGCGCACTGTTGCGGCGAAGGGATAAAGATTGACGCAGACGAGATCAATCGGCGCAATCTGATGTTCGGCCATCTGGGCGACGTGCCTTGCATCATCGCGCCGACCGAGAATGCCGCCATGTATCTGGGGCAGAAGCGTCTTGACGCGGCCATCCAGAATTTCGGGGAAGCCTGTATGCTCGGAAACATCTTTTACCGCGATACCGGCCTTGCGCAGGGCATCTGCGGACCCGCCTGTTGAGAGGATTTCCACATTCGCCCGCGTCAGCGCCTGGGCGAGTTTAAGAAGTCCCGTCTTGTCAGAAACAGAAATAAGGGCGCGTCGAATGCTGAGGGGCGATGATGAGGGCATGAACCGATCCGCGATTAATGAAAGTTCAGAAAAATGAGGACATAGTCCGCATAAAGCTTTTGCGCAATGAGACGGGGAAAATCCGCGCTGAAATATTACTCCGACATCGGTGTGACAGTGTGGCCATTAGCGCCGTCAGCATAGTCCCATCCGGCGCCAAGGGCCTTGTAGAGCGCGACGTTGATTTCCGTCCTGCTTTCAGCGAAAGCGGCCTCTCCGGCAAGGACGTCGCGCAGGGCGCTATTGACGTCGAGATAATCCGTCGCACCCTCGCGATATTGCTGTCGCGTCGCGAAAAGCGTCTTGCGGGCTTCCCGCAATGTATCAGCCACGGCGGCGTTGCGGGTTTTGAATTGCTGATAGGCGGAGAGGGTATTATCAACCTCATTCCACGCTGTCAGCACGGTCTCCCGATATTGCAGCGCCGCCTGTTTTTGCGCGGCTTTTGTCAGGCGCAAATTCCCGGACAGGCGCCCCCTTCAAAAATCGGCAGGACCAGAGAAGCCCCGGTTGTGAATTGTCGCGCCGGAAGGGAGAAAAATTGTTGCGCGCTTAAAGTCTGGGTGCCGACCTGGCCATTAAGGATGATATCCGGATAAAATGACGCCTTCGCTGCGCCGATTTCGGCCGTCGCGGCATGGAGCTGGGCCTCGGCCTCCCTGATATCCGGTCGGCAACGCGCCAGGGATGATGGCAGGCCGGTCGGCACGGAGGGGGATGACGCAGCTTGGGTCACGGGTTGACGCAATTCCACTGCCAGGGCTTCCGGCGGTTCGGCAAGCAGAAGCCCTATTGCATTGATGAGCTGGGTTTCACTGTTCTGCAGGGGCGGGATCATCGCTTCAATGGCCGTAACTTCACCCCGCGCCCGTGCCAGGTCAGCGGTGGTGTTGGCGCCCTCCCGATAACGGTCCTCAACCAGTTTGAGATTGGAAATCGCAATGTCGCGCGTGGCGCGTGTGACGCGCAGAACATCCTGCACGCCGCGTAACTGCATGTAAGTATCCGATAATCTTGCAACGACACTCGGCGCCAGGGCGTGGCGCCGCCCCGTTGCAGCAAGCTGACTGGCGCGCTGCGCCTCCGTCATGCGGCGCACACGACCAAACAAATCGAGATCCCAGGAGGCACCGAGCGTATTCTGGAAGAAATTATAATCAGACGGCGCGTCAGGTCGCCGCGTCACGAGTGACACAAAGCCGGATTTGCTCTGATGCACGTAACTATAGGAGCCGGTCCAATCCAGATTAGGCAATCCTTGAGACCTTGCAATGCGCACGCGGGCGCCAGCCTGATCGATACGGGCAAGCCCCTGTTTGAGGTCAAGGTTCTGCCGAGCGAGTCGTGAGACGAGGCTGTTCAATTCCGGGTCACGGAAAGCCCGCCACCAACGCGTATCGACCGCGGCAGCATACATCTGATCCGCCGCTTTCTGTTGCCCGAACCGCGCCGGCGCATGCACATTTCTGGCGATTTGAAGTCAGGCCCGACCGCGCATGATGTGAGACAGAAGAAACCTGCAACCAGTTTCAGGCGCGCGCTGAAAAGATAGGGGCGGGTGGCGCTCATTTATCCGTAATCGCTTCAGATGTTTTGGCCTGTCGCCCCACAATATGAGCATTACCGGTGTAAATCGTCGTTTCGACAGAAAACCCCATCCGCAGCAGATTTGCGAGAGGTTGATCGGGCGATATGACAATTTTGACCGGCAGGCGCTGAACGATTTTCGTGAAATTGCCTGTCGCATTCTCTGGCGCAAGCGGCGCAAAAGCGGCGCCTGAAGCTGGTGGGACGCTGTCAACGACACCATCAAGATCGATATTATAGGCATCAACGTGGATACGTGCCTTTTGGCCTGGTTGGACGTGCAGGAGGGCGATTTCCCGATAATTGGCGCGCACCCAGAGATCATTCATCGGGACCAACGCCATCAAAGCCGTGCCCGGCCCGACGTAATTTCCGTTCTGAACGGTTTTTTCACCCACCACCCCGTCAAAAGGCGCGATGATTTTCGTGTAAGAAAGGTTGAGCTCTGCCTGATGAACATGCGCCGCATCCTGTTGCAACGTTTTCAGCGCGGCCTCGTGCCGGGCTTTTAAGACGCGTGTTTGTTCCTCCTCTGCCTTGACAGCGGCTTCCGCGCCCTCAATCTGCGCGCGTAATTGCTGGAGCTGCGCTGCCGTTGCCTGCCCTTGCTCACGCGAGCCTGCGCCTGTCGCCGCCAGGTTTTTGAAACGGCACGCATTCAATCTGGTAAATTGCAACTGGGCTTTAAGGCGACTCACATCGACCTGACGCTCAATCACGATGGCAGGGTGGCGGTCCACCGTGGCTTCCGTGTTCAAGGACAAGCGCCTTGTCCTGCGCCAGCCTCGCCTGCGCCTCGGCAAGTGCCGTCTCATAATCCCGAGGGTCAAGCTGCACGAGCACCTGTCAGCGCTTGACCATCTGGTTATCATCGACGCGCACCTCCTGGACCTGCCCCGATTCCGGGGGCGACTGTCGTGTAATGCGCCGTCACATAGGCATCATTCGTCCAGACACGACCACTCGGAAAGAAAACAATCCAGATGACGATCAGCAGAAATACGAAAACAATCGTGCCTGCCATGACAAATGGCAAATAAGGGATCGGTTTTTGATCTTCATCAGTCATGAAACCTGCTTACTTCTCTCCAAAAATAATGCGCGGCGGATAGGTGCGTTGCGGCACGATGAGCACCCACATGATCATCGCGACCACGATGCCACCCATAACCATATAAAAATCGGATATCGTCAGAACAGCCGTCTGTTTCGCCAATTGCGCCTTAAAAGTGATCAGCGCGTCCGGTGAGCGCGGGGTGCCATCCGGCAAAAGAGGTCGCGGGCGTTGCGGCACAGGATTCTGTCCCTGAAAAAGCCTGAACCTCTCGACGCCGAGCTGATCCGTTAGACGATCTGAATGGAGATGGCCGCGCCAGCGATAAGTGAGCTGCGCCAGCCAAATCCCCATCGATTCCACAATGGCCCGCGGCGCGTTGACCAGCGGCGAGGCAAACGGGCCGTCCGACGGCTTGAGCGAATTTGTCGACATCATCAGAAGCGGCAGCACGATCATGGGCGCGGCGAGGCCCTGCATGAATTGCCAGAGATAGAAATTATCCCGGTTCCAGCTGGAGGTGACGAAGCTACTTCCGGCACAGGCGCCGAGAATCAGCACGAGCCCGCATATCGTCACAACACGGGAATCGACACGGCGGAGGTTCAAGACCATGGCGAGGATAGGGAGCATCGCAAATTACATCATCGCGATGAGAAGCGTCAGGGGATAAATTTGCTCCGGCCTGTAACCCGCAACCGATGTCAGAAAGGAAGACGGAATGGCGCTGGATGAGGCGTTTGTCAGGATGAAGGCAAACAGCATGATGTTGCCGTAAAGAAAATTCCGCGCGCGAAGAAGCTGAAACCGCATGAGCGGCACGGGATGAAACCACTCATTTATGACGAAGAGCGGGATGCAGATAAGGCTGATAATGCTCAGAAACCAGATGCCAGGGTGGTTGAACCAGTCGAGGCGGTCACCCTGCTCCAGCATCGTGGAGAACGCGCCCATTCCGGCAATCAACAAGCCGGTGCCGCGCCAGTCGGTCGTCTTTCCGCTTTCAAAGGCTGGAGTTTCGATCACGGCAAGGGAAATATCACCCTTTTCGGACAATATCTGACCCAGACGGGCGTCATGGCGCGCAATCGTGACTGGGCCAGAAATCCGCAGATGAACAACCCTGTCTCCGGCACACCGAGATTCGGGTCTTCCCTGACGCCGAATGGGCAGTTCCAAACGGCAGATGGCAGTACTTACACAACGACAAATGGCGATCAGAGCTTCCAGTCTTACACGGCGAAGGATAAATATAATTTCAACCGTCTGTCTTCATTGACAAGTAGTTTCCAGAACGCGTCTCTCTCAGGTGATGCGCATTATGACTTCAATAAGCATTTTCACCCTTTATTCCAACGTCTTTTACAGCCATCGCACGAGTAATTACTTCCTCGCGCCAGAGCTTGTTCAAGGGTCAATCCCGCCAAGTCCCTATGCGTCAAATGTTACCCTGCCGGCGAACTATCCGGGCAATCCATTTGGTGCCAGCGTCACCGCCTATAAGCGGATTGCTGAATGGGGGCTGCGTCGTAACGTGTACGCCACTGACACGGTAACGGCTCAATGGGGTGCCAATGGCGAAGTCTTCGATAAATGGATGTATGACGTCTCGGAAACCTGGGGGCAAAAATGATGAGCGTGCCCAAATGATCAATGCGGGCAATTACGCCAGCCTGCTGAATGTATGGGGTTTGCGGGTTGCCAATCCGGGCGATCCGAATACGTCATTGATCTATGACCCCTCCGTCTGCATGGCGTCGGCAGGGTGCTCGTTCTCAAATATTTTCGGACCGCTTTTCGCGGGATCAGCACGTTACTCCAATCTCACGACCGTCACGAATACGAGCTACACCTTCCACGACCTCAACTTCCGTGTGCATAAGAATGACGTCGTCAAAATGCCCTGGAAAAATGGTGGCAGTCTCGGCATTGCCTTCGGGATGGAGCATCGAGACGAGTCCCTCTCCTATCGTCCAGACCAGTACATCACCAGTGGTCAGGCCGCGACGAACGTTCAATCGGCGACGCAGGGCGGGTTCAATGTCAGTGAAGGTTATCTGGGAGGCAAATCACAGCTCCTGAAAGATGCTGCTTACGCCAAAGACTTGACCATTGACGGTCAGGGAAGAATTTCCTCTTATAACACGTTCGGTTCGACGAAGAACTGGAAAGTCGGGATCAACTGGTCGCCGTCACGCGACATTCGTTTCAGTGGCACGCTGGGCACGTCCTTCCGCCAGCCTTCAGTCTGGAATCTTTATAGTGGGCAGGCCGTGAGCTATAAGCAGGCTTTTGACCCCTGCACCCAGATTGGCTCCTATGGTGCTGCTTCCGGTAATGTCGCGGCTACCTGCGCGCGCTGGTCTTCCGCCGAATTTCCAGCAAGTGGGGAATTCTAAGGTTCAGACGCTTCAGGGTGGTAACCCCCAGGTGCAACCGGAGGTTGGCCGCACCTACACTTTCGGCACAGTCCTGACACCGCGCCAGATCCCCAATCTGATGGTCTCCGTCGAATATTGGCATTACACCGTCAAGAACATGATCTCTCAATTAGGGACTCAGTATATTCTTGATCATTGCTACGCGCAGAACTCTGCCGGTTACTGTGCTGACGTGCAGTGGAATGCTGGCACGGGACAGATCCAGGCTGTGCAGGCGCTTTGGGGCAATAATGGCGTTTGCGCACGGGTGGTATTGATTTTGATCTTGATTACGCCATCCGTCTGACGCGCTATGATCACCTGCTGCTCAGCAATAACTTTCAGGGCCTCGTGAGCTATGAGCGGCAATGGAATAATGGCGGTCAGTGGAACAATTATACAGGTCGACTTCTCTACAATAATGACACTGGACAGCCGCGCGTGCGTGATTACGCGACGCTGACATGACGCCATAAGGATTTCAGCCTCACTTATATGATGCAATATGTGGGTGGCATGGTCTGGAACGACCAAACGAAGGACCTCACCGCGCAGACGGGGGCACTCCACTCCGGGGATTTTCTCGCATGATTTGACGCCCTCATACCATCTGAATCAGTGGAATTTCACCGCGGGCGTAAATAATCTGTTCGACAAGAAACCGCCCTTCGTCGTCAGTGCTGGGACAAACACGAATGCCTACCAATACGGTTACCTCATGCTGGGTCGCAATGTGTTTGGCCAGATCGGCCTGGAGTTCTGACGCATCTCTTTATAGTGATCAGATGGGTAAGAAGGGGCTGCTTCGGCGACCCCTTTTCATTTGATCTGTGATCTTGCACAAAAATGCGTTCTGGATATTGCGAATTTTGCGTTTCCTTCGCATCATGCTCCTTACAAATTGTAAATAAGGCATGTCATGGACGTTGTTATCGGTATCGATGTGGGGACGGGAAGTGCCCGCGCAGGTATATTTGACCTATCCGGCGTGAAACTGGCTTCCGCTGTTGTCGAAACACAGACATGGCGCTCGCAACCTGACTTCATCCAACAATCATCCGAAAATATCTGGCAGGCCGTTTGTCAGTCTATCCGTGAGGCCATGGGTAAAATCACGGACTCAACGTTACAGGTATGCGGTATCGGGTTCGATGCAACATGCTCAACGGTTGTGCGTGACAAAAACGGCGAAAGTCTTTCCATCGATCCGCAGGGCGCAGCGGGGCAGGATGTCATCCTTTGGGCAGATCATCGCGCCCTGGCGAAAACGGCGGAAATCAACGCGAAGGGGGATGATGTCCTCCGTTATGTTGGTGGTGTCATATCGCCCGAGATGGAAACGCCGAAGCTTCTCTGGATCAAACGGCACCTCCCCCATGTCTATCGCAAGGCGGAATATTTCTTCGACCTGCCAGATTTCCTGACATGGCGGGCGACGGGCTCTGAGGCGCGTTCTTCCTGTTCTGCCACCTGCAAATGGACCTATCTTGCGCATGAGACGCGTTGGAGCGCATCTTATTTTGAGAAAATCGGCCTCGCCGACCTCGTTGAGGAAAATTTCGGCCGTATCGGGCAAACGATATTGCCGATCGGACAATATGTTGGGGACGGTCTCACGGCGCAGGCTGCTTCTGAACTCGGGCTTGAAGAAGGCACAAAAGTCGGGGTGTCGATCATCGATGGCCATGCAGGCGGGATCGGCCTGCTGGGCATCGCGGATGAAAAGCTCGATTTTGACGATGTGATCAATAAGCGTGTCGCGCTGATCGTGGGGACATCCAATTGCCACATGGCTGTCTCCCCCGAAGCGCGCTTTATTGACGGCATCTGGGGGCCTTATTATCAGGCCATGATTCCCGGAATGTGGTTGACGGAGGCTGGCCAATCGGCGGCCGAGGCCTTGATCGACTTCAACATCAAGACCCACGCCGCCTTCCCTGCCCTCAAGGAAAAGGCAGCGCAGGAGAAGATCAGTATCTACGAAGCACTGAATGGCTGCGTCCAGGAGATTGAAGCGCGTGAGGGTGAGATGCGCCTGACGCGGCGGCTACATGTCCTGCCCGATTATAACGGCAACCGCGCACCCCATGCCAATCCGGAGAGTCGCGGCGTGGTGCTGGGCCTTTCACTATCCGCTGAACTGCGTGACCTGGCCGCGCTCTATCTCGCGACGATCCAAGGGCTGGCCTACGGCACGCGGGATATTATCGAGGCGCTCAATGCAAGAGGCTATGCGATTGACACGATTATCGCGACAGGGGGCGGCACGAAAAATCCGATTTTCCTGCGGGAACATGCCAATGCCACAAATTGCCGCATCATCCTGCCGAAAGAAATGGATTCCGTCCTGCTGGGCTCAGCTATATTAGGTGCCATGGCGGCGGGTCGTTTTAAGAGCTTCCCGGAAGCCATGGCGGCCATGAGTCAGCGTGGCGCCGTGATTTACCCTGAGGCCCGATCAAAAGCGTTTCACGACGCGAAATATGCGATCTTCAAGCGGATGTATGCCGGGCAGGAAAATTTCCGCAGCCTTATGGCGCCGTTCTGACGTCATGCAACCGCATTTGTCGGGAGGTCCGACATAAGGTCAGGACGCCTGCGCATCGGATGAGAAGGAGAAGTCATGTACGCTGAAAAATATCGTCTCGATGGCAAAGTGGCGCTGATCACCGGCGGCGCGCAGAAATCGGCCTCTCTTGTGCGACGGCTCTGGCCGAAATGGGGCCCATGTCATTCTCGGCGACATTAATCTTGATCTTGGCCGCAAAGCTGCTGAGGGGCTTCGACAAAAATCATTCGATGCACGCTGCGTCAAGCTTGACGTCACATCCTCTAATTCCGTGCGCGCCTGCGTCAAAGACATCATGTCAATTGAGGGTCGCATTGATATCCTCGTGGCCAGCGCCGGGATATGCATTTCCGAAGCCCATGCTGAAGACATGACGGAGGATCAATGGCTCAGGCAGATCGACATTAACCTCAACGGCATGTATCGCACCTGCCAGACTGTGGGTAAAGTCATTATCGCGCAAAAATCTGGCGTCATTATCGCGATTGGCTCCATGTCAGGGCAGGATCGTCAATCGCCCGCAGAGTCAATGCGCCTATAATGCGTCCAAGGCCAGGGTGCATCATTATATCAAGTCGATCGCCGCAGAATGGGCCCAGTATAACATCCGCGCCAACGTCATCGCGCCAACCTATATCGAAACCGAGCTGACACGTTTCGGTATGGGAAAACCCGAACTTTATAATTCATGGATCACGGATACACCGATGGGGCGTGTCGGACAGCCGGAGGAAATCGGGAGCGTTGCCGGCCTCCTCGCGTCCGACGCGGCTAGCCTCATGACGGGCGCGGTCGTCAATGTTGATGGTGGCTTTACTGCCTGGTGACACCAACCCCACCCGCCTCAGAGCGCGATGACGTCACTTATCATGCGTATAAGCGCGCTGAGTTGCCGGGCGGGCGATAATCGCATCGCGCCATTTCGCCACATGAGGAAATTGACCAAGATCGATGGATTGCGCCTTCCAGGTTTTCGTCCACGGAAAAGCAGCCATATCCGCGATGGAGTAATCCGCACCAGCAAGCCACCCCCCGTTTGATGCGAGGCGCTTATCGAGCACGCCGTAGAGTCGCGCCGTCTCGTCCTGATAGCGCTTGATGGCGTAAGGAATTTTTTCCGGCGCATAGAGGGAGAAATGGTGGTTCTGCCCCAGCATCGGCCCGAAACTTGCCATTTGCCAGAAAAGCCATTCCATCGTCTCCAGCCTGACCCGCGCGGTGCTTGACAGAAACTGCCCCGTTTTTTCCGCGAGATAGAGGAGAATGGCACCGGACTCAAACACACTGATCGCCGCGCCCCCATCAGCGGGCGCGTGGTCAATGATCGCGGGCATCTTGTTGTTCGGCGAAATCTTCAGAAAAGCCGGGTCAAATTGCGCGCCCGTTGAGATATTGACGGGGATGATGCGATAGGGAAGACCCACCTCCTCCAGAAACATCAAAATCTTGAAACCGTTCGGTGTGGGCCAGAAATAGAGATCAATCATGCGTCAACTCCCGTCTGCTGCGTAACGCTTTTACACAGCGTCACGCAGAACGGTAACCCCAAGCCGATTCCAGTGCCATTTTTAAAGAAGGCAATTTCACTGGATCGGCGGGAGAAGAAGCCGCAATATCTCAGGCGGAGAAAAGTGCCGCCTTATCAGTCTTTAAAGGAGCCCGGACATCCATAACCACCTGGCGCACGGTGGGACAGCGCCGCCCTCCCGGTCGTGCTGCATGAGACGCTGCGTGCCCACGCGCGGGGCCGCGCCCGTTTTGATTGCCGCGCGGCGACCACCATGCCGACCGCCCCCGCCCAGAACGGGCGGTTTCATGCTGGACAATCTGGCCGTCTCGGAGTGGAAGCGGTGCTGGTCGATAATCGTCAGGGATTTGCCGATCAGCTTTTCAATGTCATGAAGCCAGGCGCATTGTTCCGCATCGCACAGGGCAATAGCGCAACCATCACGACCGGCACGGACCGTGCGCCCGATGCGGTGCACATAGCTCTCCGCAACATTGGGTAAGTTGTAATTAATGACGTGACTCACATCATCGACGTCAATGCCGCGAGAGGCGATATCTGTCGCGACGAGCACCTTGACCCGACCGGACCGGAAGCCGGACATAGCCCGCTCCCGCGCACCTTGCGACTTATTGCCATGTATTGCTTCCGCCGCGACGCCGTTTTTGGTGAGGAATTCAGCGACCTTATTCGCTTCATGTTTCATCAAGGTGAAAATAATCGCCGATTTCACCTTCTCACTCGCCACGAGCTACAAAGTGAGCGGCTTCTTGTTTTCCGAATCGACGAAGAGGACAATCTGTTGAATTCGTTCAACCGTGCTGGAAGGCGGCGTCACAGTGACGGTCGCCGGATTATTCAGCAAAGATTGCGCAAGGTCCGAGATGGCATTGGGCATCGTCGCTGAAAATAGCAATGTCTGACGTTTGGGGGGTAAAAGCGCCATGATGCGCTTAATGTCATGGACGAAGCCCATATCAAGCATACGGTCCGCCTCATCCAGGACAAGGACTTCAAGTTGAGAGAGGTCGATATATCTCTGCCCGATTAGATCAAGCAGTCGCCCTGGTGCCACCGTCAGAATATCGACGCCCGATCGCATCGCTTCCACCTGTCGGCCCTGACCAACGCCGCCGAAAATCACGGCGTGGCTCAGCCTCATATGCTTGGCGTACGAACGGATATTATCGTTGATCTGGGAAGCGAGCTCCCGCGTTGGCGCCAGGATCAGCGCGCGGGGGCAGCGGGGTGTCGTCGCCTTGGGGTGGCGGCTGATGTGGTCCAAAATCGGTAACGCGAAGGCGGCCGTCTTGCCTGTGCTCGTCTGCGCAAGGCCCAGAAGGTCACGCCCTTCCAGCAGATAGGGGATTGCTCGCTTCTGAATTGGGGTCGGGGTGACGTATCCCATATCCTGCAAGGCGCGTTGTATCGGTAGCGCAAGTTCGAGATCTGCAAAGGTAATCATCGAAATGCCCCTTCGGGACGTGTGAGCGGAATGGGGAGGAGAATCGATACCGGAATCGGCAGAGGACACATCTGCCACGGAAATTAATCAAAATAAAAATAATGATATGAATCAAATTTTTAAATAAAATGCGCCCCGGGTGAGCTTGACAGATTCCGCACTCTGAATTTCAGACATGAGTCATGCATAGGACAGATCGTTCGACAGCGCTGTTTCAAAGCGTTACCATTTATGACTGTCGTGTTCGCCGGACAGCGAAATGGGGACCAGATTGTTTTGGAGATAGGTGTTTCAGGCGCGCTGCAACATAAAGACAGCCTGATCCGCAAATATATTGGCCAGACGGGTTGAGCGGCGCCAGGGTGCGGAGGCGCCCGTATCGTTGACACCCAGCCACGTAACGACGCGATATCCGTCACACCGGCATAATTCGAGGAAATCCTTGATCGTGCAAGGATGGACGTTGGGCGTTTCATACCAAGGCGTGTTCCAGACCCGCGTCATCGGCATCCGCCCGGTGGAAAGAAACTGCAATCTCAAGCGCCATTGCGCAAAATTTGGGAATGATACGATCGCGTAATGGCCGATGCGCAGCATCTGTTTCAGCACTTCCCGGGGACGCCCGACAGCCTGCAAAGTGCGTTGAAGCACCACATAATCGAATGTGAGGTCAGGATAATCCGCGAGATCGTGATCCGCATCGCCATGCATGACGGGAAGTCCATGGGCGACGGCGCGCGTCACATCTTCCATACTGATCTCAATGCCACGCGCATCGCACTGGCGGGTTCGGAAGAGATGGTCAATCAGCGTGCCATCCCCGCTGCCAATATCGAGGACGCGATCGCCCGACACAATCATGTCGGCGATAAATTTCTGGTCAACCCGCATGTGACTCTCCGGCGGCGACGTAATGGAGTCGGGCCCCTTCCAGGAAGCCGCGAATTGTCCGTTCGAAATCCGGCTCATCAAGGAGGAACGCATCGTGGCCGCGATCTGACTCAATTTCGACGAACGAGACGTTCACGCCGGCCTGGTTCAGCGCGCGGGCAAGCGTGCGGAATTGCGACGTGGGAAATAACCAGTCCGAACTAAAGGACACGACACAGAATCGTGTGGTGCAATTCTTGAAGGCCCTGGACAGGTCGCCATCATGGTCCGCGGCGAGGTCGAAATAATCGAGCGCACGCGTGATCGTCAGATAAGAGTTTGCATCAAAACGTTGCGCGAAGCTTGACCCCTGATGGCGCAGATAACTCTCAACCTCAAAGATCTCACCGAAAAACGAGGCTGGAAGCTGGCCCCCTTCCTGAGAAGCCTCCGGATTGCGGCGCGTTCGGCGGCCGAATTTTCGCGTCAGAGCTTTTTCTGAAACATAAGTGATGTGCGCCGTCATACGCGCCACGGCTAGACCACGCGCCGGGACGGCATCACGCGCCCACAGTAGCGCCCGTCATGCCAATCGGGATCAGCGGAGATGGTCTGGCGACTCACCTCATTAAAGGCAATATTCTGCGCGGAATGATAGGGCGAGGTCGCGATGGGCAGGGCGGAGAAAACGCGATCTGGATAGGTCACGACCCATTCAATGACCTGCATCCCCCATGGAGCCACCGATGACCGCAAAAAGCCGATCGATCCCCAAATGCGTGATCAGCCTGGCCTGCGCCCTGACCATGTCCCTGACCGTGATCGGCGGAAAGGACGTGCCCCAACGCTCTCCATCCGCTTTGAGGCTTTTCGGCCCGGTGGAGCCCATGCAGCCGCCAAGCACGTTGGCGCAGATGACGAAATATTGATCCGTATCGACCGGTTTCCCCGGCCCGACAAGGCGGGACCACCATCCATCCTTGCCGGTGACCGGATTGCGCCCCGCCACATACTGGTCGCCTGTCAGGGCGTGGCAGATGAGGATGGCATTGTCTTTCGCGGGTAATAGCTGACCATAAGTGCAGTAAGCGACATTCAGCGGGGCAATGGTTTCACCGCATTCCAGCGTGAGCCCGTCATCAAAGCGCGTGGTTTCGCTCGTCTGGCCGGATTCTGCCTTTTTTCAGGCGATATGATCATATGGTCTCATCCATAATGTCATGCAGGTCGCACCTTAGACCCCACAAGCTGGTGTCACGCGGTTTGCTTCGTCTTCCGGAACGCGGCGTTCGCCTGATATGCCATTCTCATCGACAAGAGGCAATCAGCTGCTCAGACGCAGATTTTTGCATGGGTCATAAACATATATTTAGAATACCCCTTTAAAGCGTCGGCCTTCGCACCTATTTCACTCCCCTACGAGGCCCCGTGATATCGCTTTTGGACAAATTCTGCGCAGTATTTCACCTGCGATCTGCGCTGAAGTGAAAAAAGCTTGCAATTTCGACCTCAGTTTTCGACGGCCTCTAATGTTGTTCAAGGTCTCATGTCGCGAAATCATGCAGTCAAATGCCATTGAGGGACAAATAAATTGGCTTTAAAAATCCTGACAAATTTATCTCGTCACCTATTAAACCGACAAAGGAAACATCTTGTGATAAAAGTAATCGTTCTTTATTACTCGACCTATGGACATGTTGAGCAGATGGCCCAGGCCATCGCCGAAGGTGTAAAGCGCACCGGCGCCACAGCTGATATTAAGCGTGTCCCTGAACTTGTTCCGGAGGAAACCGCCAAGACAAACGGCTTCAAGCTTGATCAGAGCGCACCCGTCGCTTCACCGGATGACCTGGGCCGCCTATGACGCCATCATCGTGGGTGCGCCGACGCGCTTTGGTCGCATGCCGTCCCAGATGGCGCAATTCTGGAATCAGACGGGCGGCTTATGGGCCAAAGGCGCGCTGATCGGCAAAGTGGGCGCGGCTTTTACCTCGTCAGCCTCGCGGCATGGCGGGCAGGAGACAACACTCTTCTCCATGATTACAAATCTGATGCATCATGGTATGGTCATCTCCAGCCTTCCCTATAGCTTCCCCGGTCTCGTCGGGCTGGATGAAGTATTGGGCGGCACGCCTTACGGTGCGTCAACCCTTGCCGGCTCCGATGGCTCACGCCCCGTGCATGAGACGGAGCGCGAAGGTGCGCGCTTCCTGGGTGAGCATGTTGCCAAGCTTGCCGGAAAACTCGCCTAAGCTCAGCACGCGTTGTTGACGGATGACCCGAGATACTGCTTTCCTGACGGTACCTGGTCAGGCGCGCGGCGTAAGAGGGTTTCAGGCATGACGGCGTATCGACAATGACAATGAGTATTGACCTGGCCTCTCAGCCGGTTTTCACCTCCGTTCCCACCAAAATCTGTTTCCGCGCCGCGCGCGTGCCTCTGGCGCAAGCCTCTTACGAGAAGCTCGTCGCACAATATGGCAATGTCGCACTTGAAGAAGCTGAGGTCGTCGTCTGTCTTGGAGGAGACGGGTTTCTGCTAGAAACATTGCATAAGGCCTTGCCCTATCATCTGCCGACTTACGGCATTAATTGCGGGTCTGTCGGCTTCCTTCTGAACCCACTCAATGAGGGTGACCTGCCGGAGCGCCTGTTTCAGTCGCTGCCCAACATGATGCGCCCGCTTAAAATGCAGGCGACGGATGTGGAAGGTCAGATCCACGAGGCCATCGCCTTTAACGACGTGTTTCTCTTCCGCGAAACAAGGCAGGCCGTCAAACTTCGTATTGAAATTGATGAAGTGGAACGTATACCCGAACTCGTCTGTGATGGCATTCTTCTCGCGACGCCTGCAGGCTCGACCGCCTATAATCTTTCCGCCCATGGCCCCATCGTCCCGCTTAACGCGACGCTGCTGCCTCTGACACCCATCTCCGCCTTTCGCCCACGGCGCTGGCGGGGCGCTCTCCTGCCCTCCTCGGCACGCATCCGCTTTTCACTGCTTGAGCATGAGAAACGCCCCGCCGCCGCCGTCGCCGATTTTACAGAGATCCGCGATGTCCGTGAGGTTCTCGTGCAGGAAGAGCGGGACATCGGCGCCACATTGCTTTTCGATCCGGAAAATGATCTCTCAGAGCGCATTATCGCCGAGCAATTCGCGGAATGATGCGCATCACCGATCCCGCCATCTGACACAGCGCATTTCATCTTGCTTGCACCGCAGCGGCGTGGTTTTACATCCAGGTAAGCGCATGTTGGATTTTGATGAGGCCGACCGCACGCGCTTATTCATTCGGTTCTTGGGGGCTTCGAGGATGTCGTCATGACAGGCATGGTCCGGCTCGCAATCGCCATCTTCCTCACCTACCTCGCTGTCGCCATGCCTCTAACCGTGATCCCGCCTTATGTGACAAGCTGGCCAGGTTACAGCACGTTCCTTGCGGGGGTCAGTTCGGATGCTCATTCTTCTGACCCGCTGCCGCGCCGGACGATTCTGCGACCATCATGGCGGCGACCGTTCCATGCATCGCGGCTTGCTGCTCTATGCCATCGGGTGCTTCCTCTGTGCCCCGTCAGCTATCCCGGCGCTTTCATTGACCTTTCGCTTCTGCCTGCTGATTTTGGGGCGGCTCATGATCGGCGTAGGTGAAAGTTACACGTATAGTTGGTGTCCATATCTGGGGCATCGGGCTGGAAGGGCATGAGAAGTCAGGGCGCGTCTTGTCCCTCACCGGGATGGCCATGTATGCCGCCTATGCGGTGGGCGGGCCGAGCGGCTTATGGATCTTTCACCATTTGAATTTCCTGATCCTCATGCTTTTCTGCATGGCCCTGCCCGGCCTCGACTTCATCCTGACACGCGGCCTGCGCCATGTGCCACCCTCACAAGGTGAGCGACGCTCGTTTTTCTCCATCCTTTCCGCCATTAAATGGCATGGCGCGGGTGTCGCGTTGCAAGGTGTCGGGTTCGCCGTGCTAGGGGCCTATATCGCCCTTGCCTTTCATCATCGCCATTAGGATCATAGCCGGCTTGGCCTGACATTTTTCGGGCTGGCTTTTGTGGCAAACCGCCTTCTCCTCGGTTCCACGCCGGACCGTTTCGGCGGCCTGCCCATCGCTTTAGGATCGCTTTTTTTCGAAGCTGCCGGGCTTGCCTGTATTTCCGTCGCCGCGACGCCCGTCATGGCGCTTTTTGGTGCGGCGCTGGCAGGGGGTGGTTGTTCGATGGTCTATCCCGCTTTGGGGCGTGATGTGGTGCGTGTCGTCTCACTCGATCATCGCGCCCTCGCACTCGGCGGGTTCGCGGCTTTCCAGGATGTCGCCTACGCTGTCACCGCGCCCATTGCAGGTTCGCTGGTTGATGGTTTTGGTTACGGCACTGTTTTCATGCTGGCTGCTTTCTGCGCCATGATCGGTGCTTTTATCGTCATCGGCCTGATGATGCGCGAGAAATCGGGATCAAATCTGGCGGCCTAAAAAGCGTGGCGTCCCCGCATCATCTCACACCGTAAACGCGTCGCGCGTTGAATCATCTTTACCTGCCACAAAAACGCTTTTATCAGCGAAGGACTACGGGGAGGGCACTTCTGCGGCACTCATTTGGCAGAAGGGGCTGTTGCTGCGTCATGCGCCGAGACTATTTTGTGACGCGCCGATTTCTGCATCGGGCTGCCATTTTCATCCTTTATGGCCTGCCCCTGCACGCACATTGTGCTGAAAACGCCGCCGCCCGCCTGGAAGCGGAAACCATCGAAGTCAAAGCGTCGGCGCTGACTGACAAAGCGGATTTTGGTGGTGGGGGGGGTTGATGCGCCCCGTTTATGCGGCGCAGGCGACCAGCATCGTCTCAAAACCTTTTATTGACACGCAGGCGCCAATTTCCTCCGCCTATCAGCTTGTCAATAATCTGCCCGGGGCCAATGTCGCGGCGTCTGACCCTTTTGGCCTGTCTCCCTACACAAATGTGACGGTCAGGGACCTGAATAGCGACGCACTCGGCTTTACGCTTGAGGGACCGCCACTTAACGACATTGCCTATTATGGCACCTACCCCGCGCAATTCGCAGATGCGGAGAATTATCGCGCCATCGCCGTGACGCAGGGTGCAGCAGCGATTTCTGACCCCGTCCTCAATGCTGCGGGTGGGCTGATGGCGCTGACCTATCTTCAACCTGCGAAACCCCCTCGGTGGCACCGTCAATGTCTCATATGGCTCCTATACCAACAGCCGCTAGTTTCTGAGACTGGAAAGTGGGGAGATCGGTCATAGCGGTGTGAGGGGATTTATTTCCTACTCCCACACTACGGCGCATAACTGGCGCGGCCCGAGGGAGGATCGCCACCAGCATGTTGGTCTCAAATTCGTCAAATCCATTCGTAAACACTCGGATATTTCCCTTATCGGCTCATGGAATCGCGCGACCTCCAGCTATTATCCGCAAGTGACGCTTGATGGCTGGCACACTGACGGGATCGGCGGCGGCAATAGTCTCAAAGCCTGGTATGATGCTGGTCACATCGCGCAGGCACAGAATTATTACCGCTTGTGGGAAGCGCCGGAACAGACTTTCTACGCGGGTTTACCTAGTCACTTCACCCTTTCCGATCATCTGACCTTTGGAGTGACGCCCTACGCGCAGGCCGCTTACGGGTCAGTCGCGAGCGGCGCTACCCTTCCGATGTCAGGCGTCTATAATGACGTCACGCCCGTCAATGGCAATCTGCGCAATCTCAATGGCGACGCGGTCGTCCGGACCAACGGCGTGCAGGAAAGTTACCGCGCCGGCTTTAACGCCCATTTCAGTCTTTCGGTTATTCGTATGATTATTCCGATGATCGCGAGGTGCAATCCTTCACGCCCGTCGCGCCGGATGGCCACGCGCCGGATCTCTGGGCCAGACGAAAAAGCGGCCTTGTTTCTCTGCCTGACGGGCAGGCCCTCTATGGCAGCGCCTTCCACACAATCGGGCAGGTTGATGCGCTTTACGTCAGTGACCGATTGTCACTCTTCAGGGATAAAATGGTGCTGGAGGCCGGGTTCAAGGATGTGATCTACGCGATCAGGGGGACAAATAACCTCCCCGGTTCGCAATATCGCACGGGTGGGAGCTATCAGGTGCCGCTCCCCCGCATGTCGATAAAATATCATTTCCGCCCGGAACATCAGGTTTTCGCAAACGTCACCACTAATTTTCGCACGCCTTCAAGCACGGCATTTTACGATTATTACGATGTCACCTCGGGGGCGGTCGTGACGGGTGGGGCTCAGAAACTGAGTCCTGAATATTCGATTTCAGAGGAATTAGGCTATCGATATTTCGGCAAAAAGCTTCTGGGCAGTGTGACTTTCTTCAATTACAACTTCACAAATCGGCAGATAACGACCGAGATCTTTCGCTTCGGCGCGCCGGTGCAGACGACGGTGAATGCGGGTGGGCAGACATCGCGCGGCGTCGATGCTGAATTTTCGATGCGGCCTTATCATCATTGGAGTCCCTATATCTCAGCCGAGTATCTTCATGCGACGATTGGTAATGACATCGCCGTCAATAATGACCTCCTGCCGACCCGGGGTAAAATCGCGGTGCGCAGCCCCGCCTTCCAGGCATCTGTCGGCTTCTCTTACGATGATGGGCATGTTTTCGGGATGGCGACGGCCCATTATACCGGGCGGCAATATGCGAGCTTCATGAATGACGTCGCGATGCCAGGCTATATTACAGGCAATCTCGCGCTGGGCTATCGATTTAACGATAAATTCCGGCTGAAATCACCGAATATCCGCGTAAACTTCACGAATATCGGCAATAACCACGCTCTCTCAGGCGTCTCAAGCGTGACTCTTGCCGGGAGAAACACAATCGGCCGTCGCGGCACCGTTATCGCCGGGAGTGACCCGCTATTTTACATTGGCAGCGGCTTCGCTGTGCTCCTCACGACAGGTGCGGGGTTTTAACTGAAGAACACGCAAACCGTCAGTTCGGTGTTGATGGCCCGATGGCCCCCGTATCTGGCCCGCCATGACGGAGGCGGAGAGAAGGCTGCTCATTCCCCATTACCCGTTTCTCAAAGATGCGACGGAGATCAGCCACCATTCGCCGCGCCCTTTTTCCTCCGCCTGTATTTTTAGCGGCGCATCCGGTCGATTTTTTGTCAAACGTCATGATCACCGGGTTAAAAACGAAGCCAATCTGCGGGAGGAGCATCGCTTTGCTCAATATCTTGCGGGCCGCGCCCTACCCGTTCAGCCCTTCCTCAAAAATGCCCAGGGGGAAACGGTCACGCGATGCGGCAATTGGGTTTATGAACTCACGACGGCATCGCCCGACATTGATCTTTACCGTGATGTCCAGTCCTGGGACGGGTGGTTCAACCCCGCTCAGGCCCATGCGGCCGGGCGTCTCCTCGCGCAGTTCCATGATGTGATGGAGGATGACACTGCCCCGCCGCGTGTCGACCCCCAATTGGTCTCGAACATGGACTTGCTGCGCCGTGACGATTTCGCATCGTCCCTCGATGCGGCTGTCGCTCATCTGACACCGACAGAAAACGGGCTTCTCCATCACCCGGCCTATAAGCAGGCGCGGGCCACGTTTTTTGACCTTCCATGACGCGTTAAAACCCCTCCTTCCGCATCATAAGCCATGTTGGGGCCATGGGGATTGGCATGGCCCCAATCTGATGTGGCGGGGTAAGGGAGAGGATGCCGTGCCGGTCGCCGTCTTTGATTTCGGCATGGCGGATCGTACCTCCACCCTTTTCGACCTCGCCGTTGCGATTGAACGCAGTATGGTCAGCTGGTTGGCCCCCAACATGAGTCAATGGCAGGTGCGTTACGATGCGCTTGGGGCCTTCCTGCGCGGTTACGGGACGCAACGGCCGCTTTCCGCAACGTCACGCCAGGCGCTGGTCGCTGTGCTGCCCCTTTGCCACGTCCACTTCGCCTTCAGTGAATATCGATATTTCGCGTCACTTCTCCATGATGAACATAGTGCGCAGGTGGCGTTTGAGAAATATTTCATCGGCCATGTGAACTGGTTCCAGACACCGCCAGGTCAAGCGCTTCTGCGATATATCGCGCAGGATGAAAAACCGGGTGTCACCTCATGAGCCCCATTGAATCCGCAGGCGTTATGTTGAGTGCAAGTGGTGTGTTTCTGGAAACGCAACGTGTCATGCTTTGCTGGCCCATCAACATCATGGCGGCTGGCTGCTATTTTTATATATTCGGTGATCAGCATCTCTATGCGGATGCAGCGCTTCAGCTTCTTTTCGTCAGCCTGTCCCTCTATGGATGGATGATGTGGCGGAGAAAGCCGTCTGCCGCATCCGGTCTGACGCCGGCGCGACGATGGTTCATGACGCAATGTTGCGGCACGCTTTTTGCGGGCCTTTTGCTCGGCCTGGCGCTGTCACGTTGGTCAAATGATCCTGCACCTTATGCGGACACGATGCTGACAGCTTCCAGCGTTCTGGCAACTTACTGGATGGTGCAACGTCTCCGGCAGGCATGGCTTGTTTGGATTGTCACAAACGGCGCCTATGTCGTGCCCTTCCTCTCCCGGGGCTTGGATGCCACGGCAGCACTCTATGGTGGCTTCATGCTGCTTGCCATTTATGGCTGGTTTAAATGGGGCTTTGATCGTGACGTCGCGACATGACACCACGCCGACGCTTCGCTATTCTGGAAAAACGATGACTGACGCCCGCCTTGAGCCCGATCCCGTGCCTCTCAGCCCCGAAACCGGGAGAGATTATGCCCGATTTCTGCGCTTCGCTGTCGTCGGGTCTTTCGGATTTCTGTGGGATACCGGCACTGTCTATCTTTTACGACCCTTTATCGGACTGACATGTGCGCTGCTGGCTGGGTTTTTTGTTGCTTGCTCCATTAATTGGTTCGTCAATCGCATCTGGACTTACGGCCATATCTCTCATGGTGGACACGTCATTGCGCAATGGATGCGCTTCCTCAGCGCCAATAGTCTCGGATTTATCCTCAATCGCGGTGCGGCACTTATATTGAGTTTCAGCTTCCCCTTATGTGAAAGAAATCCAGTCATCCCGGTGGCGGTCGGCGCGATTATCGGACTCGCCGCCAATTTCAATCTTTCGGATCGGCTTGTATTTCGTGCAGATCGCGCCAAATCAGGTAAGGGCGTCTAGTCGTCCATTTTGTTACTGAGACCTGCTCGCCCTGACGCACGTCAGCAGGATTTTCTCCCTTATCCATTTTCTTTACAGGATATTTGTAATAGGGAGGTGCCTCACACTTTTTGTTTGACAGCGTCCCGAGAGACCATGACGATCAAAGCCCTGAACAACACGACTGCCGAGCTCCGCGCCACCTTTTTGAATTACTTCAAATCCTGCGGGCATGAAGTCATTCCCTCCGCATCGCTGATCCCGCAGAATGACCCGAGTCTGATGTTCACCAATGCGGGGATGGTGCCCTTCAAGAACGTGTTTCTCGGGCAGGAGACCCGGCCCTATCGGCGCGCGGCGACGGCACAGAAAGTCGTGCGCGCGGGCGGAAAGCATAATGACCTGGATAATGTCGGGTACACGGCGCGCCATCTGACGTTTTTCGAGATGATGGGGAATTTCTCTTTCGGCGATTATTTCAAGGCTGAAGCCATTGAATTCGTCTGGACGCTCCTCACCAAAGGCTTCGCCCTCCCGAAGGAAAAGCTTCTCGCAACTATTTATGCGAAGGATGAGGAGGCGGCGTCACTCTGGCGGCGCATCGCCGGGCTGAGTGATGACAGGATCATCCGCATCGGGACAAATGATAATTTCTGGCGCATGGGGGATACGGGGCCATGCGGCCCGTGCTCAGAAATTTTTTATGATCACGGCCCCGATGTCTGGGGTGGTCCGCCCTGCAGTCCGGAAGAGGATGGCGACCGTTTCGTCGAAATCTGGAACCTCGTTTTCATGCAGTTTTTCGAGGGTGAAGATGGCACGCGCAGTTCATTACCCCGCCCCTCCATCGATACGGGTATGGGACTGGAGCGCTTCGCCGCCGTCATGCAGGGTAAGCAGAATGTTTGGGAGACTGACCTCCTTTATGGGCTGGTCGAAGCGACAGCCGCGCTGACCCATACGGACACGGCCGGGACGATGCTGCCCAGCCAGCGCGTTGTCGCCGACCATCTGCGCTCCTCCGCTTTTTTGATTTCCGATGGTGTGCTGCCGGCGCGTGACGGGCGCGGCTATGTGCTGCGCCGCATCATGCGCCGTGCCATGCGTCACCTGAAACGCCTGGGCGCGACGGAACCGATGTTCTACCGCCTTGTCCCGAAACTCGTTTCCGAAATGGGGGCAGCCTACCCGGAGCTGCGCAATTACGAAGCCCTGATTACGGAGACAATGCGCGGCGAGGAGGAACGCTTCATCGCTCTCCTCGATCGTGGTATCGCGTTGCTGGATCAGGAACTCGACAAGCTCGGCACTGGCGCAGTGCTGCCGGGGGACGTGGCTTTCAAACTTTACGATACATACGGATTTCCGCTCGATCTGACGCAGGATGCCTTGCGGGAGCGCCATGTCGATGTCGATGTGACAGGGTTTGAGACGGCCATGCAATCTCAACGCGCCCGCGCCCGCGCGGCCTGGACAGGGTCAGGCGATAAGGCGACGGACTCCATCTGGTTTGATGCGGTGGAGAAGTTCGGTGCGACGGATTTTGCCGGATATGATTCCGAGAAAACCGAAGCGACCATCCAGATGATCGTTAAAGGCGGCGATATCGTGTTGGAAGCCGCGCCCGGTGACGAGATTGCGGTGATCCTTGATCGCACGGTTTTCTATGGTGAAAGTGGCGGGCAGGCGGGTGATCACGGGCATTTATCCGCCTCAGGAATCGATATTGAGATCACGGAGACCCAACGGCGCAATCATGATCTGATCGTGCATTACGGCACGGTCAGGCAAGGGCCAGTCCGGGTCGGTACTTCCGTGACGGCGGAAATCAATGGGGACAGGCGTCGAGACACGCGGGCGCACCATTCGGCAACGCATTTGCTGCATGAGGCACTGCGCCGCAAATTAGGCGCCCATGTGACGCAGAAAGGCAGCCTCAATGACCCGGATCGCCTGCGCTTCGATTTTTCTCACCCGCAAGCCATGTCCGCTGCGGAATTACAGGCGGTTGAGCAGGATGTGAATGCGATGATCCGGGCCAGCCACCCCGTCCTGACGCGGGAAATGACGCCGGAAAGTGCGCAGAATGAGGGCGCGATGGCGCTTTTCGGTGAGAAATATGGCGAGAAGGTGCGCGTCGTTTCCATGGGCGCGGCCGAGACGGATCGGAACGCCTACTCCATTGAGCTTTGTGGCGGCACCCATGTCCATAATACGGGTGAAATCGGCGTTTTCCGCATTCTCAGCGAGTCCGGTGTGGCTGCCGGGGTGCGTCGGATTGAAGCTATGTGCGGCCGCAAGGCGGAGGAACTCGCGCGGCAGACCGAGCAAAGTCTCAAGGATATTGCCGCTCTCCTCCGTGTCCCTGTCGCAGATGCCAAAGCGCGCGTCCAGAGTTTGATGGATGAGCGGAAATTGCTTGAGAGGAAACTGGCGGACCTTCAGGTCAAAATGGCCTCCGCCACCACGGCGGCTGATCAGGAGAAGATTGGCGATATCACCTTCATCCCGCGCTACATTGAAAACCTCCCCGCGCGAGAATTGCGCAACGCGGCTGAAAACGCTGTCAAAAAACAGCAGAACACCGTGATCGCCGCTTTGTCTAACGCGGACGGGAAAGGCAGCGTCGTGATCGGCGTCACGCCGGATCTGACGGATAAAGTCGATGCGGTCAGCCTCGTCTGGGCAGCGGGTGACGTTATGGGGGGTAAAGGTGGCGGTGGCAGTAAAACTCTCGCCCAGGCGGGAGGGCCGAACCCTGAGAAGGACAGGGTTTTTGCGAAAATGCGGGAAATCCTTGCGCAGATATGACCGCTTCGTGACAAAGTTTTTCCGTGGCGGTTTGCGGTAGACAAAGGAACGAGTGGCCTGCATCGTTGTTTGAAAAAAATCTTACAACTGCGCGGGCCATGAAGCCATCGCGCGAGAGCAAAGAGCGCCTGAATGAAGCCAGAAATCAAAAACAGCCTTATCCGCCTCCTCGAGGGCGTTCAGCTTTTCGACGAGACCGTCTATAAGGAGCATAAGGCGTTATTTGAGACCCTCGCGGAGGCGCAATCCCCCTCGACGCTGTTCATCACCTGCTCAGACAGCCGAATTAACCCCAATCTCATTACCCAGACCCTGCCGGGGGATCTCTTTATTGTGCGCAATGTCGGCAATATTGTGCCACCCCATGGGGAGATGATGGGGGGCGTCTCTTCAGCGGTTGAATATGCCGTCATAGCCCTGAAAGTAAAGCATATTGTCGTCTGCGGGCACTCTAATTGCGGCGCGATGACCGCACTATGTGACCTCAGCTCCCCCAAATTTGATGAGATGCCGACAATCCGTCGCTGGCTGCAAAATGCCGAAGCTGCGCGCGCCGCGGTGACAGGCCTCAAGGCGCAGGATGCCGGCCCCGCCACTGTGAGGGAGCTTGCCGAGCAGAATGTCCTGCTGCAACTTGCCCATCTCAGGACGCATCCCGCCGTTGTGCGGGCGCTGTCACTGGGGGGGGCGACATTACAGGGTTGGTTTTACGATATCGGATCGGGTCAGGTCATCATACTTGATGAACAAACGAGAAAAACGCGTCCGGTCAAAGAGTTATTGGACGACCTTAAAGCCAAAAAATAACTGCATCGCGGCGGTCTTTCTGGCTCTGGCCATTATGACACCCGCGCGGGCGGCGCGCATCAAACTGGCCACTTGAAATATGGAGTGGCTCTCGCACCGCCTGCTCAGCGACCCCTCTCTTCCTTTTGACCGGCCGGATCGCGGCCCTGAGGATTACCGCCACATCGCCATCACCCTCGAAAAACTCGCCCCGGACATCATCGCTTTACAGGAAGTCAATGGCGCAAACGTCTTAACGGGCCTTTTCAGGGATGGGGCCTATCAGTTTTTCATGACGCCCACCCCCATTGCGCAACGTGTGGTTGTAGCGGTGCGGCAGGGTTACGACGTCGCGCTTAACCCGGCCCTCATGGCCCTCAATGTCGGTCCGAAAGGCCACCATCCCTTGCGGGAGGGTCTTGATCTCACCATGACCATCGGGAAGCAGCATCTTCGTATTTTGGCCCTACATCTCAAAACCGGGTGCTGGGAGCAACCCCTCAACCAACGCCGCCATGCCTGCCCGCTTCTTTATCGGCAATTATCGATCATCGCGGATTGGGTGGCGGTCCGGCAAAGTGAGGGCGTTCCATTTGTTTTGATTGGCGATTTCAATCGGCGCTTCACCTATCAAGATCCTGCTTTTAAATTATTATCGCGCGATGCGAAGCTAACGCTTGCGACAGAAGGACTGGCGAGCCCTTGTCACGGTGGAGAGTATTTCATCGATCACATTATTCTCGACGCATCGGGACGCACGGAATTCAGCAGTCATTCCCTGCACGTGATGACATCCGCGCAGAAATTCGATTCAGGTGTAACTTCTGACCACTGTCCCGTTTCCGTTGACATCGACCTCAACGAAGTGCAGGGCACGTCACCAGCGCGGAATGCGGCGAGATGATCTGTCTTGCAACAAAGTTAAAGGCCTGAAATACTGGGCGCGTTGTTAAAAATCGATTTGAGGCGCATAGAATGAAACGCTCGATCCGTATCGCGGACGATAATAAGGTTGTCATCACGGACAACCGGTTGAAGGATGGGCGTATCGTATGGCTGACGGCTGCTGGCAGTTGGTCAGACTCAATTTATGACGCCCGGCAGCTTGATTCAGTCGAGTTTCAAACCTATCTGGATGATGCTTCCAAACCTGCGGCGGGGGACGGCATTATCGATGTCTATGAAGTGCTCGTTACACCGGGGCACCCGCCCTCACCCATCAGCATGCGCGAGAGGATCCGGGCATTCGGCCCGACCACTCACCCACAATTTGCAGTCAAATCAACGCCATGAGTCCCAAAAGTCCAATCGGCCATTACCAGTATGAAGACATTGATCGTGAATTTCTGAAGGCGCGCGTCGATGAATTCGCCGAGCAGGTTGAACGCCGCCTGTCCGGCAATTTGACGGAGGACGAATTCAAGCCCCTGCGCCTCATGAATGGGCTTTATCTTCAGCTTCACGCTTATATGCTGCGTGTCGCCATCCCCTATGGGGTTCTGGATAGCCGCCAGATGCGGCAATTCGCGCATATCGCCAAACATTATGACCGCGGTTACGGTCACCTCACGACGCGGCAGAACATTCAGTTTAACTGGATTTCGCTTGAGCAGACGCCCGAGATCTTGCGGCAACTGGCGTAGGTGGACATGCACGCCATTCAGACAAGTGGCAATTGCATCCGTAACGTCACCAGCGATCATTTTGCAGGCGCGGCGCATGATGAGCTTTTTGACCCACGCGTTCATGCGGAAATCCTGCGTCAATGGTCAACCCTGCATCCTGAATTTTCCTTCCTGCCCCGCAAATTCAAAATCGCGATCACTGGCAGCGTCGAGGATGGGGTCGCGGCGCGTTTCCATGATATTGGTATTCTGGCCCGACAATCCGAGAAAGGGCCGGTCTTCCGCATCTTCGTCGGCGGAGACCTCGGCCGCACGCCCCTGGTGGGGAAGGAATTGTTCGATGATGTGGCAGAATGGGACCTCCTTAAAACGGTGGAGGCCGTTCTGCGCGTTTATAACGCCCATGGTCGGTGCGATAATATCTACAAAGCGCGCCTGAAGATCTTGCTGCAACATCTTGGTATTGAAGAATTTCGTCGTCAGGTGGCGGAAGAAATCCAGACGATGGATGACCGCCGTTATGCGCTCCGGCCTAAAATTGTGGAGAAGATCAAAGCACGGTTCGCTGTCCCGACCCTGACAGAGACGGATGCGGCGGAGGCTGAAATTTCGGCTCACCGTCAACGGGATGAGAGTTTCGATTTATGGATGGCGAGCAACGTCACCCGCCATAAAAACGATGCCTACGCCGTGGTGACGATTTCCGTCAAATCGCCCGGAGAAATCCCGGGTGACCTCACGAATGATCAGATGGCGCGTATCGCCGCATTGGCGGATGAGATAAGCTTTGGGGAAATCCGCGTTTCCCATTTGCAAAATCTCGTTTTCGGACATGTTGCGCGGAAGAATCTTTTTTCGCCTCTGGTCGGCAAGGAAGCTGCGTATGAAACGGTTTGACCTTAAAAGCTGCGCTTCAACACCCACGCCCCCCGAAAGCTCTGCCGTTGCGCTGCCTGAGGCGACGAGGGCGACGACCTCCATCCGCTTGAACGTTGATGACGATATTACGACCTTGACGCCTTTTTTACCGCATTTACAAAGCGTTATCCTCGTTTTCCCAAACTTTCAGGATGGACGCGCCTTCACCCAAGCACGCGCTTTACGAGAGAAGTTAAAGTTTGCTGGGGAGATATTGGCGGAAGGCCACCCCCTTCCGGACCAGATCGATTTTATGCGGCGCTGCGGTTTCAATACGGTTTTGCTTGAGGACGATGCGGCCTGCGCAGCGTGGGCCGCTCACAAGACGCATTTTCCACAAAATTATCAGAATCGCCTTTTCCCCTTAGAGTCCCCTAGGGCTGAGATGAGATTGCATTATGCGGCGCGCAGGTGGCAGATGTCCGCCTGCGCGCCGCATGAGCAGTCTGTCAATCAAACTTCCGCTATCTGCTTCAGTGATCGTACGACGACCTGAGCAACAAGCGTAAGCGACAATGCGCCAGCATCTGGATGGCCGATACTCCTCTCTCCATGGGTGCGAGATCGACCACGCCGCGCCTGAAGAAGGCGTGTCGCTTCAGCTTCCCGCCGCGCGGCTGCCGCGCCCCTCTCCCATATGGGCAGTGGGGTCGCCTTGTGTCTTAACCGCGAGAGACGTCACCAACGGGTCAAGCGCATCAACCAGGGTTTTATCGCCCGGCTTCGCCCCACCGACCGAGGCGCATGATAACATCCCGTGCTTCCATGACATCCCGCGCCATCTCACGGGCTGTTGCTTGCTTCTCATCACTCAACTTTGTGCTGAAGGCGTGCAGACCGGCACCCCAAAGCGCCCCTGACGTGCCACCCGCCCGATCAGCCCAGGCATCAGCTGCAACAGCCAGGACGGTGCGCGCCATACCCTGCCCATGATCCCCATCGCCCGTCTGCGCATCAATACGCCCCAGCTCGGCCTCCGCCGCCGCCAGAGCCTGCGGCAATGGCCGTCATGACCCGCGCGACGCAGCGCCCGCGCCCCGCTTGCCTTCTTCCGTCGCGGCGGGGGCCGTTTCGGCAGGTTCCGGCGCCAATTGTCTGAAGCCCCGCCCCCACGATGTTTTCACGCGTCAGGGCCGGGCTGGTGACGGGGCGCGCCAGAACGGCTCCAAGGCGGCATCAAGCCAGGTGAGCGTTAAGGAACATCCCGCCATGTCGAGACTGGTGATGAATTCCCCAACGCATGGCGCGACGATATTCAGCCCATGCCGCGTTAGAATGTCGGTAATATGGGTCCATAGGACGAAAAGCTCTTCATATTTCGTGGCACCCAGTCCATTGAGGATGACAGCAACAGATTGCGACCCGTCCGAAGGCTTTTCCGCAAGGAGCGCTGTGCAGAGACGTTCCGCCAGTGCCTGCGCATCACGGATCGGCGTCTCTTCCAACCCTTGCTCACCATGCACGCCGAGTCCAATCGCCATTTGGCCTGCCTTCACGGCGAAAAGCGGTGCAGCTTCACCCGGAAGCGTACATCCCGCAAAGGCCACGCCTAAACTCTGCGTCCGGCGATTGGCTTTTCCCCCGATTGCCATGACCGTGTCGAGGTCAAGCCTCTCTTTCGCCGCAGCACCCACAATTTTTAGGATCGCGAGGTCACCAGCTATGCCTCGACGCTCAAGATGGCGCTCAGACGGTGCGCTGGCAATGTCGTCACTGACCGCCATGAGGCGCGTCGGAATACCCTCTGCATTCAGCCCCTCCGCCGCAATGCTGAAATTCAGGACGTCACCCACGTAATTTCCGTAACCCAATATGATGCCGCGCTCTTGATGGGCTGCGCGTGCCGTGCGGATGATGGCCTGAGTTGACGGAGAGGCAAAAACATCTCCAGCGACGACCGCATCCGCGAAGCCCCTCCCGACATAACCGAGAAACGCGGGATAATGGCCTGACCCGCCCCCAACGACCAACACGACTTTCGGGTCAGCAAGTGCCTCCCGGCGCATGACCCCATCCGGGAGGAGGCGCACCATGGACGCATGGGCAAGGGCAAAACCCTGTAGAGCCGTTTTGGCAAACCGTGATGCTTCCGCACCGCAGATTTTTGTCATGCGACCAATATCCCTTCCTCTGACCGACGCGGCCTTAAAATATCATTTCCATCCGGGTTGGCTAACAGGCGTTCGTTATCAGCCGCTGCTTAAATCTGATCAAAAAAAACGGCCCCGAAGGACCGCTTTCTTAATAACACGTCAGGCACCGGGCTTATTTCGGTGCTGCGTATTTTTTATCCAGCGCATCGATGCCAGCGACATTTTTTGCCGAGGCGCTTGCGGGGTCGAATGTTTCATTCAGCCAGGCTTCCGCGATGGACTTTGCCAACTCCAACCCGACAACGCGTGCGCCCATGGTGATGATCTGCGCATTATTCGAGAGCGCCGCACGCTGGGCTGAATAAGTGTCATGGGTGAGGGCGGCACGAATGCCAGGGATCTTATTGGCGGAAATGCAGACCCCAATCCCCGTACCACAACAGAGAATGGCGCGCTCAAACCGACCCTCTTTCACCCCGAGAGCAACGCGTTCACTCAGGCTTGCATAAAGCTCCGCCGCGCCATTCTCCGGTTTGGAAAGGTCGGTCGCTTCAAAGCCCTTTTTCTGAAGGTGGGTCGCCAGTTGGTGGGCCAGCGCCTCACCTGCACTGTCACCCGCGATCGCAATTTTCACAGTCTCTGTCCTTTCTTACGTCGCACCGGACATCAACTTTCCGGCGCGTCCAATTCCGTCATTATCGGGTCGATGAGGCCGCGCATGAATCGATGATGGCGGCGAAATCTTTCGGTGCCCATGCGGCGCGGCCGATAAAGATGCCGTTAATATCTTCCTGCCCGACATAGTGCGCGGCATTTTGCAGGGACACACTGCCCCCGTAAAGAATATTGATCGCGCGCGCTGTCTCGGAACCGTAAATGCCCGTCAGATGATGGCGCAGACGTGCATGGGCATCCTGCACAAAATCGGGCTCGGCCGCGCGCCCTTTGGCCCCGATGGCCCAGACCGGCTCATAGGCGAAAAGCACCCTTTTAACCTGCTCCGATGTCAATCCATGCAGGGCGATCCTGGCCTGACGCGCCAATGTCTTATGGGTCACGCCGAAATGATGGTCTTCCGCCGTGTCACCGATGCAGATGAGAGGGGTCAGACCGTGGCGCATCGCTGCGGCGACTTTAAGATTGACGGTGGCATCTGTCTCATTGAAATGCGTGCGCCGCTCAGAGTGTCCAACCTCAACGAGGGTCGCGCCGCTTTCCTTGATCATGGGGGCGGAGATTTCGCCCGTCCAGGCGCCTTCATCCTCCCAATGCATATTCTGTGCACCGACCTGGAAAGGTGACTTGTCTAAAATGCCGGAAACATCCGCAATCGATGTAAAAGGAGGGATGACGAATGAGCTGATATGAGATGGTAATGCGATTTTTGCCAATGCCTCCGCAGCCTGACGTGCCTCCCCGGGTGCCTTATTCATCTTCCAACTCGTGCCGACCCAAAGCGGTTTGCTGCGCATAATCTTCTCCATTTCATGCATGGCGTCGTTTTACCACGTCACACCACCGGCTCAAAATCTGGCCGATATAATGTGATCAACCCATCCAAGGATTTTTAGTAGTGTCTCAGGGCAGGATTGCACGCGGAGATAGCATTGATTCGGCGCGGCAGGGTTGCAAGATTTGAGTGTCCGTTGATTTGAGCGTTTGTCATAGAAGGGATAGGACATACTAAATGAGTGATAATAACGGAACGCTCCTCTTCGATACGCAGACGACAAGTCTCAAGCGTCGTAACTTAAAGTCCCGCCAGCAGCGCATTCTCGATTTGCTTTTTGAACACGGTAGTATGAGCATCGAGAGCCTCGCGGATAACTTCGGCGTCAGCCGCATGACGATCCATCGCGATGCGCATAATCTGGCTGACAAGGGATTGATCGATAAAAATCACGGCGGCGTTTCCCTTAAAAACCGCGCCAGGACCGAGAAAAACATCGCCTACCGGCAGCATCGCGCCGCTGATCTCAAGAGAGAAATCATTCGAGAAGCTGTTTCCATGGTGAAGCCGGGCGACGTCATCATGCTCGATGACTCAACCACGGTCGCCGAAATGTTGCCGCTTCTGCCGTCCTTAGCCCTCTTGATGATCATCACGAATGCGCTGGGCGTAATGCAGGCTATGGCCCCCTTCCTCGGGATCAAGCCGATCTGTCTTGGTGATGAATATAATGGCGCGCGCAATGCATTTTTCGGCCTGGTCTGTGAACAGGCGACGCGGGCGCTGCGAGCCAACACATTTTTTGTGTCGACATCCATCATTGCGGACGGAACGGTCTATCAGAATGATCAGGACGTCGTCAAAGTCAAAAGGACGATGATGGATATTGCGGATCGCTCCGTTTTGCTGGCGGACAGCACGAAGTTCCAGGCGGGCGGGCTTCATCGTCTTGCCCAATTGCAGGAATTTGACGCGATCCTGACGGATAAGCAGATCGACCCCGAGCGCCTGGCAGAAATCCGGGAGCTCGGGGGCCATTGTGACGGTCTGCTGACCGTCACAGGGCTTAATGTGAAGTGACCCTTACGCCGCTTTTTCAAGCGTCTTGAGGTCAATGACGAAGCGATATTTCACATCTGATTTCTGCATACGCTCATAGGCGGTCTCAATATCTTTGATCGCAATCATTTCGATATCCGACGTGATGTTGTGCTTACCGCAGAAATCGAGCATCTCCTGTGTTTCAGGGATACCGCCAATGAATGACCCCGACATGGAACGCCGTTTGGAAGCGAGATCCATGGGCATGAAACCCAATGGATTCTCCGGCAGACCGACGAAGACAAAGACGCCTTCCCGTTTCAATGTTTCGAGGTAAGGCTCAACAGGGTGTTTGACCGCAACCGTATCGATAATGAGGTCGAGTTTGCCGGCGCATTGTGCCATCTCCTCTTTATCTTTTGACATTACCACGTGATGTGCGCCAAGCCGCTTGGCGTCTTCCACCTTGCCTTGCGACGTGGTGAAAAGCGTCATTTCCGCGCCGAGCGCCCGCCCCAGCTTTAACGCCATGTGGCCGAGACCACCAAGGCCAATCACCCCGACCCGCGTGCCTGGCCCGGCCTTCCAGTGGCGGAGGGGGGACCAAGTGGTGATGCCGGCGCAAAGCAGCGGGGCAACAGCGGCGAGATCAAGATTTTTCGGGATGTTGAGCGCGAATTTCTCAGTCACGACAATCGCATCTGAGTAACCACCAAATGTTGGCGTCCCCATTTCCGGATCGTCACTGCCGTACGTCATTGTGGAACCGGTCTCGCAATATTGCTCCAGCCCTTCCTGACAGCTTTGACAATGCCCGCAGGAATCCACCAGGCAGCCCACACCGGCGAGATCGCCCTTTTTGAAGCGTGTTACCGCGCTCCCGACTTCGACAACTTCACCAACAATTTCATGGCCGGGGACGCAGGGATAGATGGTGCTTCGCCATTCATTCCGCGCCATATGGAGGTCAGAGTGGCAAACGCCGCAATATGCGATGGCAATCCGCACATCTTTAGGGCCGACATCTCGGCGTTTGAACGAAAACGGCTTGAGAGCTTCATCGGCACTCTGGGCCGCATAACCTCTGCATTCGAGCATGATCCATCCTTCACAAAATATGGAATGACCAAGCGCAAAGCGGCATCTCAGGCTGTCGCCGTAAAACAATGCCGCATTTTTTGACAGTATCTGTCGTCGCTATTCTTTAGGCGTCTTGCCGACGCGAACACCAATACGTTGCACCTGAGTCAGATTCCCGAAACGGTCATAATAAAAGATAGCAGTTCCGCGCTGCTGTGCATAGCCATCGGGCGTTCCATCCAGTCGGCGGAAAAGAAGCTGCTTTGTGTCAGCTCTCTGAATAACCTCGTCACCGTTTGGAATGAAATGAAAAAGGCTGAAATCCGCATGGGCGCGCGGTAATTTCGACTCGCGGGCCTGTTGATGCAGGCTTGGCACTTTAGGTGCCTCATCTTCCGGCGGGGCCTCCTGCGCCCGTAAAGGTGGCGCGGCGAAAAGAACGGACGTAACGCAGATCAGCGCAGGAAAGTCTATCCTGCGCATCCTGCAACGTGACTTTACAAGCATGTCAGACACCTTTTTGCGCGTGAGCAGATGAAGGTAGCTGCACGTCTTTCTCGCTCCAGCCGCCGCCGAGCGCGCGATATAAGGTGACGATATTCTGATATCGCGCAAGTTGGGCCATGATGAGGTTTTGCTGCGCCAGATAGAGCGTCCGTTGCTGAGTCAGGGTCGTCAGATACGGATCGATCCCGGATTTGTAGCGCATCATTGCAAGATCGTAGGCTTTCCGGGAAGCCGCAATAAGGCGGGTCAGATGCTGATCCTGCCGCAGGTAGGTTTCCCGCCCGGTCAATGTGCCTGAAACTTCTTGAAAGGCTTTCTGCACGCCTTTTTCATAAAGAGCGACCTGCCGTCTTTGCTCTGCCTTCGCCATCTTCAGGTTTCCAGCATTCTGCCCCCAGGTGAAAATCAGCAAAGTAATGGACGGGTTGGCGCCCCATGTCTGCGTATTCGGGGTAAAGAGATTGCGGAATTGCAAGCTGCTGATCCCCTCCTGAGATGTCAGCGTCACTTTGGGGAAAAATACCGCGCGCGCTGCGCCGATACTGGTATTCGCGCCGATAAGCTGATGCTCAAGCGCACGCACATCCGGGCGATTGGCAATCAATTCGGAGGGGAGGCCGGCCGGGATATCGGCCATCAATGTCTGCTGGCCGATATCTGAAGGCGAGGGGGGTGTGTCCGGCAATGGTGTGCCGACCCCAAGCATTTGCAGGGCATGTTCATCCACCGCCATCTGACGCGTGAATCGCGCGACATCACTGGCGGCACTCTCGACCTGCGTTTGGATCTGACTGAGTGTCAGTTCCTCCGTCTGGCCATAGGTGAAGAGATTTTTCGTTAGTTCGAGCGTTTGCTGCTGCGATGACAGCGTATCCTGCGCGATGTGCAGCAAAGCGCGGTCGCTCAGCCATTGAAGATAGGTGTTGGCAATCTGGGAGATCAGCGTGATCCGGACAGATCGCGTATTTTCCGCCGCGGCGAGAACGGACTCAGCCTGGAATTTCGACAGGTTACGGATACGTCCGAACAAATCGACCTCATAAGCCGAGAAACCGATCCCGGCGCCGTAATAGCGCAACAGAGAAGCGTTTGTGCCGGTGGTCGGCGCAAAGGAGAAACCGGCAAGGTCAGAAGGCGCATTGTAGTTAGCCTGACCCGTCACGGTAATGGGCGGGAAAAGCACCGCATGTTGGACCTGATAGCTACCCTGTGCGGAGATGATCGCCGCGGCCTTTTCCTGCAAATCACAGTTATTACGCAAAGCCAGCGAGATGATTGCCTTAAGACGCGCGTCACGAAAAAAAATGCGTCCACCCCATATTGGCGGACGACGCGCCATCGACACGACTCTGCGCATCGTCCGGATATTGATTTTGCACGGGTTGGTCCGGGCGCTTGTAATGGGGCGCCAGCTTGCATCCTGCCAAAAGCGCAACCATCCCGGAAATCATCAGGGATCGCGCCCAATCACGCAGCCTCATGATTTGACTCCCTTCAATCGCTGCGTCTTTTTGGCATAAATATCGATTTTTCCTTCAGGCGCTTCACGCGGAAAAGGCAAAGAATGATGACGAAGAAGACCGGCACGAAAAATATTGTCAGCGCCGTCGCCGATAACATGCCGCCAACCACGCAGGTGCCGATGGCCTGACGCGAGGAGGCACCCGCGCCCGAGGCGAAGGCAAGCGGCAGCACCCCGAAAACAAAGGCGATGGAGGTCATCAGGATCGGGCGCAAACGCTCCCGGCCCGCTTTGATGACGGCTTCCTCCAGAGAGTCGCCTTCCTCAAAAAATGCTTTGGCAAATTCCACGATAAGAATGGCGTTTTTAACCGAAAGCTCCACCGTCGTGAGAAGTCCAACCTGAAAATAAACGTCATTACTGAGATTACGCATCAATGTCAGGACAATGGCACCCAGCACGCCGAGCGGCAGAACGAGCACGACGGAAAGCGGGATGGCCCAACTTTCATAGAGGACCGCCAGGCAGAGCAGGATGACAATTCCGGCCAAGGCATAGAGCGGTCCTGTGGATCCCCCGGATTTCGCCTCTTCATAAAAAAGATTCGTCCATTCATATCCGATACCTGCGAGAAGGTTTTTAGCAATCCGTGCGATCTCGTTCATGGCTGCGCCTGAGCTCACACCTCGACGGGGAGCACCCTGCACTTCAAGCGCATCGACACCATTATAGTTGGAGACTTTCTGCGGACCGTAAATCCATCTGCCCTGTGCGAAGGAATTAAAGGGCAACATCGTGTTGCTGGCATTGCGGATATACCATTTATTGACGTCCTCAGACGGTCATACGCGCCCAGGGCTCACCCTGGATGTAAATCTGCTTCACGCGGCCTGCACGCAGAAACTGGTTGACATAAATGGAGCCAAAAGCACCGCTGAGGGCGCTGTTGATCTCACTATTCGTGATGCCCTGCGCATTGGTCCGGTCGCGGTCAACATCAAGATGGAATTGCGGCTGGTCCGCCATTTCCATCGAGCGCACAGCTTCCAGCGCATTGCGGCCAAGATGGCCATTATCAACCAATTCAACGTCAAAGCCGGAAGCATTCCCCGTCTCCGTGACCGGAGGCGGATTGATGGCGAAGATCTGCGCTGCCGGATCACCTCAGAAATGCATGGTGATCTCCTGCGCGACATTCATCGCTGACTGGTTGCATTTTGTGCGGATATTCCAAGGCTTGAAACGGACGAAGAACGCCCTCGCGCTTTGCCCTTGCCCGGCGAAGTTAAACCCGTCCACACTGAAGACGGACTGCACAATATCGCCGTAATTCTTCATGATGTAATCGGAGGTCCGGCGATTAACCTCACCTGTCTGCGCTTTGGTGGCACCGGAGCGCATCGTCAACTGGCCGAAAAGAACGCCCTGATCCTCCTCCGGCAAAAAGCCTGTCGGCACGCGGAGGAAGAGAAACACCACGCAGCCTGTCAAAATGACAAACCCGATCAGCGCCACGGTGACACTGTTGATCATCCATTTTACACCGCGGAGATAAGCCTTCGTCATCCGGTCAAAATGGAGGTTGAACCATTTGGCGAAGCGGTTTTTGACCGTGTGGGACAGCCGCAGCATGGTTGCGCAAAGCGCAGGCGTCATGATGAGCGTGACGAGGACCGATAGCCACATGGCGGCGACGATTGTGAAGTAGAACTGGCGATAGATCACGCCCGTCGACCCGCCAAAGGCCGCCATGGGCAAAAACACCGCCGTCAGAACCAGCACAATCCCCACGAGTGCGCCCTGGATCTCATCCATGGAGGCTTTGGGCTTCCTTCGGGGAAAGTCCCTCCTCATCCATGACACGTTCGACATTTTCCATAACGACGATCGCATCATCCACCAGCAGCCCGACAGCCAGCACTATCGCCAGTATCGTCAGCGTATTAATGCTGTATCCGAGCCACGACAAAACACCGAACGTGCCCGTCTACTGCTGGGCACGTTCGGTGTTTTGTCGGGATCAACGTGGCACGGAAATTCTGGAGGAAGATCAGCATCACCACAAAAACAAGGATGATGGCGATGACCAGCGTTTCAAGCACTTCATGGATCGATAAGATGATGAAGGGAAGCGTATCGAACGCGTAAACCGTCTTCAGACCTTTGGGGAAAAACTTCTCAAGTTCTGAAATCTTGTCGCGGACGGCAGCTTCCGTTTTAATCTGGTTGGAGCCCGGCGCAAGTTTGAGGCAGATACCGACGGCGGGGCGGTTATTATAATATGACGAGATATTATAATTCTGCGCCCCCAATTCCACACGCGCGACCTCCTTGAGGAGCACCTGTGACCCGTCAAGCTGGACTTTCAGCACGATATTGCGGAATTGCTCAGGGTCGCTGAAGCGCTCCGGCCCGATGATCGAGGCGTCGAAACCGGCTTCCGATGAGGCGGACACGCCGCCGAGCTCGCCGGAGGAAATCTGGATGTTCTGCTGTGCAATCGCATTCTGCACATCCGTGACGTTGAGCTGGTAGCGAAAGAGGCTTGTTCGGGTCCATCCAGATGCGCATCGCGTATTCAGAGCCAAGAAGCGTCTTGTCACCCACACCCGTCACGCGGGAGACAGGGTCAGGCATGTTGGAGGCGATGTAATCCGCAATATCCTGCCCCGACATGCTTCCATCTTCAGAGATGAAAGCATGGATGAGGAAAAAGCTTTTCGCGGATTTATTGACCGAAATACCCTGTGTGACGACTTCTGTCGGCAGACGCGGCTGGAACAGCTGCAATTTATTCTGCACCTGCACCTGCGCAGCGTCGGGGTTCGTCCCCTGCTCAAACGTCAGGTCGATTTCCATATGTCCGCTGCCGAAAGGCGTCGCGGAAATATATTCAAGGTGGTCAAGTCCATACATCTTCTGGAGGATCGGCCGCACCGTCGTATTATTGACGGTCTCAGCCGAAGCCCCCCGGATAGTCGACCGAAATCGCGACTTCAGGTTGCGCAACCGGCATGTTCGGGATGGCGACGATCCCGATGAGTATGATAATGAGTCCGATGACCCAGGCGAAAACGGGGCGGTCGATAAAGAAGCGTGACATGGATACTCTTATTTTTCCTGCGTCTTCGGAGCGGGAGTCGTTTGTTCCTCAGGCGTCACTTTCTGACCGCTTTTAACCTTGACCAGGCCTGAGACAACGACGCGTTCACTATCTTTCAAACCTTTCCGCACAACCCATTTGCCATGGATCGCCCGGCCAAGTTCCACCATTTTTGTATCGAGTTGGTTCTTGTCATCAATCACGAAGACGTATGGATCCCCGCGAGAGTTGGGCATCACAGCCTCCTGCGGCACCACGACGGGTGTCGGATCGACCCCCTCCTTGACCCGCGCATGCACATACATACCGGGCATGAGCAATTTGTCCGGATTAGGGAATTGCGCCCGCAAAACGAGTGTGCCCGTATCCGGGTCAACTGTCACCTCCGAGAGTCGCAGCACACCGGGAAGGTCATATTTACTGCCATCCTCCAGCATCAACTCAACGGAGGCATCGCCCTCATCCACTTTTTTAAGCGTGCCATCCGCAATCTCCCGACGGAGACGCAACATGTCGGCAGCTGCGAGATTAACGTCGACGTAAATCGGGTCAAGACGCGTGACCAGCGCAATGGAATCAACCTGCCCTGCCGTCACCAGTGTGCCCGGCGTATACAACATGGGCCCGATACGCCCTTCAATCGGGGAGCGGACTTCCGTCCAGTCCAGATTAACGGCGGCACTGTCAAGCGTGGCCTGGGCTGAGGCGATGGCCGCTTTCGCCTGAAGGGCCTGGACCGCGTATTATCGAAATCCTGCTGGCTGACAGCGTGGGCTTTGACCAATGGCTTGTAACGCTCATACTGCGCCCTGATGCCGATGGCCGCCGCGCGGGCATGAAGAAGCTGCGCCTTGGCTGTTTCATAGGCCGCTTTATAAGGCGCGGGATTGATCAGATAAAGGAGTTGATCCTTTTTAACATCCGTGCCCTGCTCAAAATAACGTTTGAGAACAACACCACTCACCTGCGGACGGATCTGAGCCTGCTCAAACGCGCTGACCCGACCGGGGAGCGAGGTGTTAACCGGCACGGCCTCCGTATGGACCTTGACAAATTTCACGAGCTGCGGCGGCGGATTGCCGGAACCTGATTTGCTTTTGCATCCGACCAGTGTCAGGGCCGTCAGGAAGGCCACACTGCAGAGCAAGGCGTTTTTCGTCACGTTTTGAACTGTCATAAAAGCCCGGTTTGGCAAGACATCGGGTGGGTTCTGCATAAAGAGTATCCGAATCGTTTATAGCGTGATGAGGTGCCTCGCGAAGCCGGGCTGCGCGAATGGGAATAAACCTTAAAGCAAAGTTCACGTAAGCTATTCACTTTGTGTTTTAAGGTCAACTTATGCCGCCACAGTGATCGTACAACGGCGTTTGATAGGATTATAATCTGAGTATACCGGTGCAACGCCACACAGAAGTTGCGTCTACTGAAGAAGTGATTTAATTAAAACAAGCTTCAATAAGCGTTAGTTGCGCGCAAAACGCACAAATATTTCGTCGGATTTCCCTTAAAGCGTCCCGGCACCGTTATGCAATCAGACGCCCTTCCCGATCAACCAGCTCAACCGGGTAATCACCGGTAAAACAGGCATCGCAGTAACGATGCGGCGCCTCTGATCTATTGACGTGATTCAGAGCGCGGTAAAGCCCGTCAAAGGAAATGAAGGCGAGGCTGTCAACGCCGATCACCTTCGCCATCTCCTCAACTGAATGGGTCGCAGCTAGGAGTTTGCTCCCCTCCGGCGTGTCGATACCGTAAAAACAGGGATGCTTCGTGGGGGGGGAACTGATCCGCATATGGACCTCTGTCGCACCGGCGGCGCGCACCATATCCACGATTTTACGCGATGTCGTCCCCCGGACGATCGAATCATCGACAAGCACGACGCGTTTACCTGCCAGCACGGAATGATTGGCCGAATGTTTCATCCGCACGCCCAGATGGCGGATCTGATCAGTTGGCTCAATGAAAGTGCGGCCGACATAATGGTTGCGGATGATGCCCATCTCAAACGGAAGCTTGCTTTCCGCCGCGTAACCCATGGCTGACGGCACGCCGGAATCCGGGACGGGCACGATGACATCTGCGGGGACGGGGCTTTCCTTCGCGAGTTCCACACCGATCTGCTTGCGCGCCTGATAGACAGAACGCCCCTCGACCTGGGAGTCAGGGCGTGAAAAATAGATATATTCAAAAACGCAGAAGCGGGATGCTGTATTTTTGAAAGGGCGGCATGACGTGACGCCACTCTTATCAATGACGACGAGTTCCCCGGGCTCGACATCCCGGACAAATTCGGCATCGACAATTTCCAACGCGCATGTCTCGCTCGCGAGCATCCAGCCGCCCTCAGCCAGTTTGCCCAGAACGAGCGGGCGCACACCGAGCGGATCCCGCAACCCGATCAGCGTCTCCTGATCAAGACAGACGACGGAATAAGCGCCTTTAACCTGCTTTGCCGCGTCAATCAGCCGCTCCTTCACCGTCGAATAGAGGGAAATCGCGATCAGATGAACGAAAACTTCGGTGTCGGTCGTCGATTGAAAAATACATCCGCGCTTCACCAAGGCCTGGCGCAGCGTCTGGGCATTTGTCAGATTGCCATTATGCGCGACAGCGAGCCCGCCAAATTCGAAATCAGCGAAGAGGGGTTGGACATTACGCAGCAAAGTCGCGCCCGTGGTGGCGTAACGATTATGCCCGATGGCGCAGTCACCCGGTAATTGCGCCATATCCCGCAGATCACCGAAAACATCCCCGACCAGCCCCAGCCCCTTACGCTGGTAAAAACGGGACTCATCATGACTGACAATGCCAGCGGCTTCCTGACCGCGATGTTGCAGCGCATGAAGCCCCAGGGCCGCGAGCCCCGCAACGCCTGGCGCGCCCCAGATCCCCACTACACCGCACTCTTCATAAGGGCGGCTGCTCGGCTCAGCCTGCATGTCGGGACTCATAAATCAGGGCTCCTGTGGGCCATCACTTGTTTCGAGGTCATCCTCAATGCCTGTATCGGGTTCAGCCAACGCCGACCCTGCATCAAGTTTGGTTTTTTTGATAAAGAGGGTGGATTTTGCACTCTGTCCCGGATTGAGTCGTAACAGTTAAGGCCGGCCCACAAAGGCGCAGCGGCATGGCTGTCACTGGTCAAAAGCTCCTGAGCTTGGTTGGGATACGAATATCTCAATCCGATGAACACGATAACGAGCACTAGATAACCACGCAGCGCGCCGAAAGCAATACCGAGAATGCGATCAAGATTGCCGAAGAGATTTTTTTTCAGAAATTGCCCGAAAGAGCGCGTGACCATCCGCATGATGACAAGAAGCACGATGAAGCTGACGATGATCGCCACGGTGCAACTCGATTTCTCATCATTCATCCAGGGTTCAAGGCGTTCCGCGAGGAAATGATACAGGAAATAACAGAGTATAATCGCCCCGCCCCAGGCGATCACAGCGGAAAGTTCCTCCGCGAAACCGCGATGCACCGCCCAGATAACGGAGAGGATGATGACGATGAGGCTGGCAATATCAAGGGCGGACATATGTTAGGGCAGTTTCGTTGAAGAGGGACGCCATAATTTGCGCTTGACGCGCACGGAGGACGCACGCTGGCGATTCAGGCGGTTGAGAAGCGCAGAGACCTGAAGCCGCCCATCCACCTCGCGCCAGACATCCCTGGCGTCAATTTTCCGCTGCGACCAGATGTCACAAAGTGCGAGGAGATAGGCGACGCTGGATTGAACGATTTCCTCCCGCTCACTCATCATATAGGCCTCGACGCATTTGACGGCCGAATCTGTCACAGCGCGGGAAAGCGGGTCAACAGTCGGGGCGTGCGCCTGACCAATCTTGCGTCGATCCGCACCGGTGCGCCCTGCCGGACGGCCGCGTTGCCGGCGCGTGCGCATCATGGTGTCAATAATGTGCTCATTACCCCGCGCTGCCGCCATTAACACTCACCCCACTCACCGACGCATCATCAACCTGTCCCGTCAATGCGCCACGTTTTGAGAGCACAGGTTGATGATAAGAACGCCGACAAGGATGAGAACGATCCCGATGATCGCCGGCAGATCAAGTACCTGCTTGTAAATGATAAGGCTGATAATGGAAACAAGCACAATCCCCGCCCCGGACCAGATGGCATAGACGACACCTGTTGGCACACTGCGCAATGTCAGGGACATGAAGTAAAAGGCGAAGCCATAACCAATGACCGCCGCCGCGCCCGGCAGTAGACGCGTAAAGCCGTCCGACGCTTTAAGCATCGTCGTGGCGATCACCTCCGCCACAATCGAGACAGCCATATATAGATGCACGAGAGACATTCTCTGCTCCTGAAGATGATTTTCACCTGTGTCGAAAACGCGTTTCGCTTCCGTAAAATTAAAAAGGGTGAAAAAATTGCCGTTTATTTGCACATTGCACTGAAAGCTTCAATCACGCGCGGCCGCATCCCGACACGATGTTCGGAGCGGTCGGGGGAGTCACTATACCGTCATCCGACATTGCGTCGGCGATTCTGAACGCCGCGACGGCGACGCATCCCGCTGATTTCGACATCATGACGCGCCGCGCCCTGCGCCGTCATACGGACACGCCCGTCAAGATCAACCGAGGCAAGTCCCTCCGCACATAAACGCTTTAGACAAGGCGTGTCCCGCAAAACAAGCGGCCGCCCGGCCGGTCCGGCGAGTTTCAGACGGTGCAAAGCACACCGGCAACATGATTCGAGATAGGGCTCGTTCCATTCCATGGCGTCAGCCATCCTGATTTACAAAGTTCGGCCAATGCCTTAAAATCGCCTCGTCTTCGCATCTAAAAAGATATCCACCCTGTAATTTGACCGTCACGGGATACAGCATATTCTCCTCCTGCGTTTCCAGAGTAGCGACACGTTTTTTACATGCGCTCGCTCCTGAGACAGCGCATCACGTTGCGATCCGACTTCTCTCACTCGGGCTTTATCCTGCCGTGAAATCGGACTCTCCGCGCCTTGCGACACAATGCCTTAACATGAATTTGTCGAATCCAATCGGCCTGGCGGCGGGGTTTGACAAGGATTGCCGTGCTGCCCGCGCTTTGTCGCGTATGGGGTTCGGCTTCGTTGAATGTGGGACGGTAACGCCAAGACCGCAACCCGGAAACCCCCAGCCGCGCCTGTTCCGCCTGCCGGAAGATGGCGCAATCATCAATCGCCTCGGTTTCAATAGTGGTGGCGCGGACGCGTTTCTGCGGCGGCTTCGTCACATTCGGGAGATGGAGGCCAAGCAGTCAGGCCATGCGCGGATCGGCGTCAATCTCGGCATCAATAAGGAAGGCGCAAAGCCGGAGCGGGATTATGCGCAGTCAGCCGCCGCCTTCAGTCTTTTAGCGGATTATCTGACGATCAATCTTTCTTCCCCCAACACGCCCGGCTTGCGCAATCTGCAAGGCGCCCGGTCGATCGCCGGGATTTTGCAGGCTGTCAGGAAAGAAACACCGCTTCATCCCCCTCTCCTCGTCAAGATCGCCCCGGATCTCGCGCGGGACGCGCTGGACGATATTGTTGAAGCCTGTGTGGATAACGGGGTTGCCGGGCTGATCGTCAGTAACACGACGGTGAGTCGGCCGCACGGCCTAGCCTCCCCCCATCAGCAGGAAGCGGGGGGCCTCTCCGGTCGGCCATTATCCCAGCTCGCTATCACAACGCTGCGAGACGTTGCCCGTCTGAATCGCGGGCGTATGACGCTCATTTCATCCGGCGGGATTGAGACCGGGTTCGATGTGCTGGAGCGTCTGCGCGCGGGGGCGGATCTGGTGCAGTTATATTCCGCCTTCGTGCTGCGCGGACCAGCCATTGTCAGTAGGATCAAACGTGAGCTTCTGCACGAAATGTCACGCCGCAATTTTGAGACCATCAAGGATGTCATCGCCAATCGCGACTTCTGATGGCAGCCGACATGTCCGCAACTTTGCTCGTCATTCAAACTATCGGAAAATTTTGTCGTTGAAGCGACAGCCACCGGAATAAGGACTATCAGTGGCCTCGCACCGTTTTTCAGAAAATTCGACTTTGATCAGGACGGCAAAACGCCTTTGCGGTGCGACGCTGATCGTCATGACGGTCGCCCTCCCGCAACGGAGCGTTGCTGACCCGATCGATAAAACGCCAACCGTGATGGCCATGCCTTCCGGTTTCGGATGGAGCACATCCGCCAAAGCGATCAATGACCGCATCGACTCCCTGCAGTCCGAAGCAAAGCGACTGGAGAAGGCCTTCTCAGATGAGTCAGCCGCCCTTGGTAGCGAAAGCCATGCGTCTCCCTCGGTGATCGCGCGACATCATTGGCGTCCAACGCCGCATCCCTCTCAGCGCAGATCAAATCATTCCAGACCATTTATGAGAGTTTCCTTGAAACCATCGGCAATACGGCAAGTGAGGGGGAAAGCACCGATATCACCGCCCAGCGGAAAAACCTGAAATCCATCCTCGCCGACATCCGCTCCGCCGCCATTCAATCGAAATTGCTTGAGCTTCAGAGGAAGCAGCTCAGCGCGAATATCCAGCGTCAGCTACCCCACAAGCAGTCAGCTTTATTGACGCAAAAAACCCATCCTCGGTGACGCCGGATTACTGGACGGGTCTGGCGGGGGAATTCAGCCAGATTCGCAGCGCCTTCGCCCCCCGGTATAATGGGCAATATGCTGACGCACTGCACAAATCATGGCTGTGGCTGGTCGGGCTTGTCCTCACCGGCGCGGCGGAAGCGATGGCCTCACGCTATAGTTACAGGCACTTCCCCCGGTTTGAAGACAGGCTGATCAACCGGGTCGGCGCTCCGCCAAAGGCGGCGGGAAGGCCGATTTTCCTGTCTGTCATGCTTTCCGGATTGATCAGCGCGATTGTGGCGACCGTATTATGGCAGCTCCTATCGGTCGGACTTTTTCGTGGCGCTGGCCGGCGCATTGCGGAAAGCCTTACCGGGTCTATCCCGCTTGCCGCTTTCCTGATTGGCGCTGTGCCGTTCTCGCTGAGTCATCTGGTGCCGACAGCATCCGGTGAAACGCGGGAACTCCATACTTACCGTCGTCACGTCTTCACCATTACCGCCTTCCTCATTATTCAGAGCTTTCTTTTTGCCGTCGCTGAGGAAAACGCCTTACCATTCTACACACGGCATCTGCTTGAAGGCATTTTGCCATCTCCGTGACATTGTACCTTGCCGGGCTTTTCCGCCGGATGGACGGGATGCGGGCGGAGCAAAGCCTCTTCTTCATGCCGTCCCTGCGCGGGATCGCTGTGATCGCATCAATCGTCGCATTGGTGGCCGTGCTGCTCGGCTATATGGTCTTTGCTTTCTTCATGGTCTCCAACCTTGTTTCCTTCGGGTTGGGTTGCGTCATCGTGTTGCTGCTCGGCCTAACCGTGAAAGAGCTGATTGCCTGGATCTTTGGTGCCAACGCGCCTCTCACCCGACGGCTCTCCGCCCTTGGTGTTGGCAGTCGCCGCGTCGAGCAATTTGGTGTGGTCCTTAATTTTGTCCTGAATGCGCTTCTGTCGATCGCCCTTTCCGGTGGGCATTTTGACCTTGGTTCAATCGGCGCCCAATTGCGGGGGCTTTTCGTTGGCTAGTCCTTCCACGGTTTCAGCCTGTCGCTCAATACGCTTCTGGTCTGTATCGCCTCGGTGGCCATTGCCTATTACGTCATTAATTATCTTAAAAGATGGCTGGAGGGAAAATTATTCCCGCTGACGCGGCTGGATGTCGGGACACGCTCCTCCATCACCAATGTCATGACCTATGTGTTGTGGATTGCCGTCCTGCTTCTGGTTCTGACGGAGGCGGGCGTCGCTGTGCAGAACCTGAACTGGGTGGTCAGCGCGCTTTCCGTCGGTATTGGTTTCGGCCTGCAATCCATTGTGCAGAATTTTGTCTCCGGCGTTATTCTTTTGGCTGAGAGGCCTATTCGCGTGGGTGACCTCGTTGAAATTGGCGGCATTAAAGGCGATGTCAAGGAAATCAGCGTGCGTGCTACAGAGATCACCTTGGCCCTTTCAGCCAAGCTGCTTTCTGTCCGTGATGCCGGTAATGTCACAATGCCCTGATGCTGGACGCTTACGGCAATTTGAGGAGAGAGGGCATTCCCTTCGGTCAGCCGCCTGCGCAGTTCGGTGGCGCTACGGACAACTGATCAAACCTTTGAGGGCCGTCCTGCCCGCGGGGCGGCCTTAATGGTTAGAGAGCACACGGGCCACGAAACGTTTGAGCGGGTTGCTGTTCTGCACGGATTGCAATGTCGCCTCTCGTAATCTCAGGCTCAAGGGGGCATCGCGCGTATAAAGCGTTGCGATCGCATTCGTGGCCGCGAAAAGCGGCATTGTATCCCGACGATGGGCCATTTCAAACTGGCGCAACAGGCGCGGCTCCCCCGGATCGCCCGCGCCATCCGCGATTATCCGGGCAAGGGTTTCCTGCCCCTTCAGTCCGAAATTGAAACCATGCGCCGTGATCGGGTGCATCCCCACCGCCGCATCGCCAATCAGGGCGAAACGCACCGCCCGGAAACGATGGGCATAGACAGCTTTGAGAGGATAAGTGCAGCGCGCACTGACGAGATCAATCGCGCCCAATTGGCCCTGTAAACGCTGCGCAATATCGTCAACGAAATCAGGCGCCGCCATATGGGCCAGGCGGCTGATATCATCCGGCTTGAGTGTCAGAACCAGGGATGAGAAGTCACGCCCATCTGCGCTCTTCTCCCCAACGGGCAGAAAGGCCAGTGTCTGCCCCTCATCAAACCATTGCGTGGCGATATCATGATGGGGGCGGGTGTGGCTGAGGCGGCAAACAAGAATATGCCGCCGAAAATCATGGGTGACGGCCCCGATCCCCCTTTGCGCCCGCGCGCGGGAGAAGCGCCCATCGGCCGCTACAATCAGGCGCGCATGGAAGCACCGCCCGTCATTGAGGTCCATATAGGCTTCTTCAGCGTGCGCGCCGCTGCGCAAAGCGTCTTTCCCGCAAATGACGGTGATGTTTTCGCGCTTCCTGACCTCTTCATAAAGGGCTTTGCGGATGACGTGATGGGCGACAAGATAGCCTAACGGTGCCCGCTCTTCCGGCGGTGTGTCCATGGACTGAAATGAAAGAAGTTTCCGCGCCGCGCGTGCGGCATCATGCCCGGATAAAATATCTGCACGTTGTAGAGGTGTGACCTGGGAAGGCGCGAAATGCGACCACACATTGTAATCTTTAAGCCAGGCGATGGTGTGGTGCGTCAAAGCGAGCTCCCGCCCGTCAAAGCGGGGATTTTTCAACGCGGTTTCCGGCGCCTGCTCAATCACCGCGACGTGGAAACCGAGACGATCCATCGATAATGCACAGGACAGGCCGGCCGCGCCCCCACCGATGATGATGATTTCGAATTCCGTATTCACTTATCCGCTCCGAATGCGACAGGATCACCCTTCCAGCGCGCGTGATACAGGTCCGTATCCGGCCTTTTTGTTTCCGCTGTGCGCCCCTCAACCGTGCCGACCTGCAGAAAACCTGCGATTTTCTGATTACGGATGAAGCCGAGCTTCTCGCGGAATGTCTCATCATTCTGGAAAGCGCCGGAAACCCACATTCCGCCGAAACCCTCAGAATGCAAAGCATTAAGCACGTTCATCGCCCCCGCCGTCACGGCCATGACCTGTTCTTCAACCGGGATTTTGGCATTCGGGTGCAGATCCATACCCAGAATGATCGTCATCGGGACCTCCGCGTAGCGTACCCGCTTTTTCTCAAGCTTGGAGGGCTTCACTTCCAGGTCCGTCCAGCGCATCGCCGCCATGAGCAGTTCGGCAAATGCCGCGCGGTGGTTGCCCGTCACCGTGATGAAACACCAGGGGCGCATCCGCCCATGGTCCGGCGCGCGCAGGGACGTTGAGAGGATCTGCATGAGCACAGACCCTTTCGGCGCCGGCGCGATGAGCCGATCCGTCGAGGCCCGACTCAGCAGGACCTCTATCGCCTTGTTTTTATCCGGCATCACACCCTCCCGCCTGACGAAGCCGGTGGCAGTCTAACACGAACTCATTTTTACGCGAGTGTTGGAAGGACTTTGCATGGGGGTGGGTAATCGGCTAAACACGGATCATGGAAAATGCTCGACAAAAAACGGTGAAGCGCAAGACGCGTGAGACGGATATCCACGTCTCCATCAATATTGACGGTCAAGGGGTCGGTGACATCGATACAGGTATCGGTTTCTTCGATCATATGCTCGTCACGCTCGTCAAACATGCGGCCTTTGATCTGAGCGTTCGGTGCCATGGAGACCTTCAGATCGACGGACATCACACGGTTGAGGATGTCGGTATCGCTTTGGGTAAGGCATTTTCGGATGCATTGGGCGATAAAAAAGGTGTCGCCCGTTTTGGTCATGCCCTTGTCCCTCTGGATGAAGCCTTGTCAGAGGTGGTGATTGACCTCTCAGGGCGGCCATTTCTCGCCTTTAACATGTCCTTCAGCCGTGACAGGATTGGTGAGCTCGATACGGACCTCCTGGAGGAATTTTACCGAGGCTTCGCCATGAGTGCGGCCTTGACGCTGCACATCAATAAAAGATGCGGTAAAAATGATCATCATGTCGCGGAGAGTGGCTTCAAGGCCTTCGCGCGGGCATTGCGCATGGCTTGCGCCCATGACCCCCGGGCGGGCGAGGCCGTTCCCTCCACCAAGGGCAGTCTCTAGAGGAGTTCGTCGCCGCTGCATCGATTTACCTTGCTGAAATTCAAGGGGGTTTTATGTTCGATGCGCGAAGATTTGAGAATGGTATGAAACAGAAAATAGTCGTGGTTGACCATAATGGTGGCGATTTGGCTTCTGCATCCAAATCCGTCGCTTACGCAGCGCAAAAAGCGGGTTTGGAAATTGACGTGATCATCAGTGGTGATCCTGACGACATCATGACAGCGAACCGTCTGGTCCTACCCGGGCAGGGTGCTTTCAATCATTGCGCCAAAGCGGTGCAAGGGCCGCTCCTCACCGCACTCCATGCCGCGACAGAGGCGGGGACGCTTTATCTCGGTATCTGTGTCGGCATGCAGCTTATGGCCGCGCGTGGTCTGGAACATGGTGAGACGACTGGGTTCGGGTGAATACGCGGCACGGTCGACATCATGTCGGAGGCGCGCAAGGCGGGCCTTCGCCTGCCCCATATGGGCTGGAACGATCTCGAATTTGAACCGGACGCCCATCCCCTGCTCAGAAATATCGCGCCGGGGGAGCATGGTTATTTCGTGCACTCCTATGCCTTGCAGGATTATAACCCGGCGGACGTCATCGCCAGCACGACTTATGGCGGGAAGGTCCCCGCCATCGTCGCGCGCGGCAATCGTTGCGGCACGTAGTTCCATGTCGAGAAGAGCCAGCATGTCGGGATTCAATTTCTGGTCAATTTTCTGACATGGTCACCGACGAACATGGCGGCCAGATAGGCATTTTTCCGCAACTCATCACAAATCAGGTTTTTATGCCCAGGCAATCTCTCACAATATACCCGGCGATCGATCTCAAAAACGAGCGGTGCGTGCACCTGCGTCAGGGGGAAATGGACTCGGCAACCGCTTATGTGGATGACCCGGCTTTGCAGGTCGCCTCTTTCCAGAAGGCCGGGTGCCATTACCTGCATGTCGTGGATCTGGATGGCGCTTTTGAAGGGGTCTCCCGCAATTCAGAGGCGATCAGGCGCATTCTTGGCGCTGTGGATATGAAGGTTCAGCTTGGCGGCGGTATCCGAACCCTTGAATCGATTGCGGCATGGCTGGAATTAGGGATTTCCCGCGTCATACTTGGTTCCATCGCCGTCAAAAACCCAGAGCTTGTGCGGGAGGCATGTCAGCAATTTCCGGGGCGGATCATTGCGGGGATTGACGCTCGGCGGGGTCGCGTCGCAACAGAAGGCTGGGCGGACGAAAGTGACCTTTCCGTGACAGATATCGCCCTTAAAATGCAGGATGCGTGCTTGACGGCCCCGAATATTGAAGGGGCGATCATCGGGCGCGCGCTTTATGAGAATTGCTTCACGATTGACGAAGCACGCCAGATATTAGGCGGAGCCCATGCTTAAACTGCGTGTCATCTCCTGTCTCGACGTCGCCGATGGTCGCGTTGTGAAGGGCGTCAATTTCGTCTCCCTCCGCGATGCGGGGGCCCGGTGGAGCAGGCGGCCATTTATGACGCGGCCGGGGCGGATGAATTGATCTTTCTTGACATCACCGCCACGTCGGACCAGCGTGACACATTGCTGGACCTCGTCAGCCGCGTGGCGTCACGTGTGTTCCTGCCCTTCACGGTGGGGGGGGCGGCGTGCGCACAAGTGAGGATATGCGCCGGCTTCTCCTCACCGGGGCTGATAAATGCGCTGTCAATTCGGCCGCCATCAAACGGCCTGAACTCATCAGCGAGGGGGCGTCACGCTTCGGCGCGCAATGTATTGTCTGTGCCATTGATGCGCGCGCGTCCGCGCCTGGCAGATGGGAGGTCTTTACCCATGGCGGGCGGAAAGGCACGGGCATTGATGCCGTCGCCTGGGCGGCGGAAGCCGCGCGGCGTAGGGCTGGCGAGATCTTATTGACCAGCATGGACCGCGACGGCACGCGGGAGGGTTTCGATATTGACCTGCTCCATGCTGTTTCCCGTCAGGTCGAGGTGCCGGTCATTGCTTCAGGCGGGGTCAGATCGGCCCGGCATTTTGTTGAGGCGGCGCAGGCCGGGGCGGGCGCGATGCTGGCGGCAAGTGTCTTTCATTTCGGTGATCTGACAATCACCGATGTGAAACACGCCTTACATCAGGCGGGATTGCCTGTCAGAATGGATCCTGCATCCCACCCGGGCGCTTAACAAGACGATTGACGGTTTCAAGGAGAGCAATTGTGGCCCTTTCATCAGGCAAATCGACGCGCACAGCGTCAGGCGTGAAGAAATCCCGCACCAAGAAAGCTTCGGGCAAGAAGAAAGTCGCCTCTGTTTTGCTGGAAATAGAGAAAGGCCAACGGGATCGCGCGGGCGATGATATCACAGCTGCCGTGCTCGATCGATTGCATGAGACCGTGCTTTCACGTCGCGGGACCGACCCATCCCTGAGCCATTCCGCCAGGTTATTGTTGCGCGGGCGCAAAAAAATCGCGCAGAAATTCGGGGAAGAGGCGGTTGAGTGCCTTATTGAAGCGGTGGCAGGCAGCGCGAATGAGCTGGTGAGTGAGAGTGCCGATGTGCTCTATCATCTGATCGTGCTTTGGGTCGATGCCGGAATTGCCCCGCAGGAAATCTGGCGGGAGCTTCAGCGCCGTGAAGCCATGAGCAGCATCGCTGAGAAAACATCCCGTGTGGAAAAACCTGCCTGACCAAAAGCTGAAGCCAATAAGTGCGAGGACCTGAAATGACTGAAAACACTCATGACGATGATAACATCTTCGCCCGAATCCTGCGCCATGAGCTCGATGCCGATGTGATTTTTGAAAATGACCACGTGCTTGTTTTCCGGGACAAGTTCCCTCAGGCGCGCGTGCACCTCCTCGCCATCCCGAAAGGGCGTTATCGGTCCTTTGACGATTTCAGCGCCCATGCCGGTCAGGAGGAAATCGTGAGTTTCTTCCAGGCCATTGGCGATTCGGCGCGTCAGGCGGGTTTGACCTGTGGCGGTTACCGCCTCGTGTCCAATTGCGGCAAAAATGCGGGGCAGGAAGTGCCACATTTCCATATGCATATTCTCGGTGGGGAAGCGCTCGGCCCGATAATTTCGCAGCATCATTAATTTCCCTTGCCATCATGCTGGTTTCTGCTAAAATGTATTTGCCTTGACCTATTCGTCTAGAGGCCTAGGACACCGCCCTCTCACGGCGGCAACACGGGTTCGAATCCCGTATGGGTCGTCATTTTCAGAATTTCCCGGAAAGCATCCGCCTTTGGCTCCAGGAAGCTCATATTCTTAATGTCCGTCTGCGCCTGTGTGGCGTCGACGCGGCCCGGCGCAAACAGCACATCAATCGTGACACCTGCCGCTTTGGCCGCGCGTTCCAGCCCGACATTACCACCCAGAATGATGATATCCGCCAGGGAGACCTTCCGGCCGCTACTGTCATTGCCATTAAAGTGGTCCCGCACCTCAACGAGCTTCGGCAGCACTTTCTGGAGCTCATCGGGGTCATTTACCGCCCAGTTATTTTCCGGCATCAGATTGATGCGTGCGCCGTTCGCACCGCCATGATGGTCCGTTATGCGATGTGACGCGGCTGAGGTCCAGGCTGTCTTGATCAGCTCACGGTCGGACAGTCCCGTATTGGCGATGGCGGATTTGAGGCTGGCAATGTCCGCCGTATCAATCATTTTGTAGTCGGCCTTCGGGAGTGGATCCTGCCAGACAAACGTCTCTTTCGGGACTTCACTCCCCACATAACGTGATGTCGGCCCCATATCGCGGACGACGAGCTTGAACCACGCACGTGAGAACGCGTCAGCAAACTCATTCGGGTGCTTCGACCAGCGCTCAATAATGCGGCGATAGATCGGATCCACTTTCATCGCGATATCGGTCGTGAACATTATCAGCGGATGGCGCTTGCTGGGGTCACGCGGGTCCGTTGCGTCAGGCACGACCCTGCCACCGGTCTTGGGCATCCATTGATAGGCCCCGGCCGGGCTCTTCGTCTTGACCCAGTCATATTTTAGCAGGTTATTGACGTAATTATTCGTGAATTTCAGCGGGTCGCCGGTCCAGGAGCCTTCAATGCCGCTCGTCATGGCGTCATTCGGCGTCGGGGCCCCTTTGACGCAATTATTTTTCCAGCCAAGACCCTGCTGCTCAACGGGGGCATCGTCAGGTGCCGGGCCGATGCATTTTGAGGGCACGGTGCCGTGGGATTTACCGAAAGTATGACCCCCTGCAATCAGGGCAACCGTTTCCTCATCATCCATGCCCATCCGGCCAAAAGCCAGACGCGTCATTTTGGCAGATTTGACCGGATCCGGCACGCCACCGGGGCCTTACCGGGTTGACGTAAATCAGGCCCTTCACGGTCGCTGCCAGAGGCTTCTCAAGCGTGGCATTGCCGTGGGCATCAAGCTTGCCCTGATTGGGCCCCCTTGGTCGGGAAAAATGTCGTGCTGGGCCCCTAATAAACGAGCTCAGACTGCCAGTCATCCGGGCGGCCGCCGACAAAGCCCATGGTTTTGAAACCCATGGAATTGAGCGCAACGTTACCCATCGGAACAATGAGGTCACCCCATGAGAGCCTCTCGCCATATTTCTGCTTGATCGGCCAGAGAAGGCGCCGCGCTTTGTCCAGGCTGGCATTATCCGGCCAGAAATTCAGCTGTACGAAACGTTGCTGACTGCCCTCCTCACCACCGCGCCCGTCAAGACTGCGATAAGTGCCGGCATTATGCCACGCCATACGGATGAAAAACGGCCCGTAATTGCCGAAATCAACTGGCCACCAATCTTGTGACGTCATCATGACCTTCATGATGTCAGCGCGCACTTCCTTGAGGTCAAGCGTTGCAAATTTTTTGGCATATTCTTTGCTGTAACCCGCCCCGTAAGGCACGTTATCCGGGTTATGGAAGCGAAGCGGATTAAGATCGAGGCGGGTCGGCCAGTAAAATTCATTGGGCCTGTCAATGCCATCAGCGCGGGCAACGTTGTTCGATGAAATAAGCGCGGTTCCTGAAAGGAGCAGAACTGCGCATAAACGGGAAATTCTCATAAAACTCTCCACCTAGATTGGCTTCCTAATAAGCCGGGACGGGATTGGAAGGCCTTGCGACGTTAATGGTCATTAGCTGATCAAATACGACGTGAGGAAACTGGAAAATATTATATCAGTTATCGGAATTTACTCTTAACGCCGCCGCAGGTGGAAGCGGCGGTGACAGGTTCGACACTGACCGTAACACTGGCATAGATGGAAAGATGCGTGACGACGACTTTTAAACACGCACCCCGTCAGCTGTGCAGCATTCAACCAATTTTATTTTCAGTGAATCTCTTACGCTGACATACTGGAATGCCCGAATCACTCTTCCAGAATGGATCTAAGATTAACCGCGCGCAGTCCATCAGAAGACTTGCGGGAAGGTCGCGTATTGGCACGTTTAAGAGGTTCAGATTTGAGGCAAGTGGCGATGCCGGAAATGTCTGGCGGAGGGGCGCAAATGTCCTGACGGTGCGCATTGAAGCAAAAGCTTTCACCGTCAGGACGATAAATAATTTACCTGTCGGACGGCATGATTGATAGTTTCGAGTAAAACCACCCATCGTCAAATATGTCTCTCGACGCGGGAGAAGGTCAGAAAGACAATGTCAGGTTACCTTGAAGCGAGAAGGCGTCGGGTTTCGCCTCGGCAATAAAGGGCTTTGTCGTATAAGAGGCGGTTGTGGTGAAATATACTCCCCGCATGGCATGGGCTGCATAGGCCACGGATGTTGTCGTGCTATGGTCAAACGCGCGGCCATTTCCGGCCTGCAAACTGTGCATCGCAGCGGGACCAATTTTATTATACGTGAAGCCGATCGATAACATATCGCGTGGGCAGCTCTTCAACGGTCCGATTGCGTAAATCGTGGCGGCGTAATCATCCGTGAAGATGTTCCTCCGGCGATCCGCATGGTCGGTCTTGAGCTCGACGTGCCACCCGAGATAAGGATTTTTTGGGTCCGGCTGCAGCAATTACCGGTCAAGAACGACATACCAGGCATTATTGCTGGAGCTAAATTGGTTCGTGCGGAAATCCCGGTAGGGCGTCGCATTATAGATCCCATCGGCCCGGAACCACGTCATTTTGATATGACTTTGCGGATGAACCCTGAAACCAATTTCATCCACGACGATGGCACGTGTGCCATCGACCTGAAATTTGACACCGGACGGGTTGGCACGGGAGTCCGCCAGGAAGCCAAGGGCACTCTGGCTTCGCGCCACGCCGATATGGTTATAGAAACGACGGTCGGGCAGGTAGATTCTGACATCCACTCCCGGGGTGGGTGTATACATTGACAGCCCGACCTGATTGGGGATGATGCTTAACGGCCCCAAAGCCGAGGATGCGGTGCTCGTGCCTAAAAACATCCCGTAAAATTGGCCGAGCATCGCGTAGTAACCGTAAAGTACCGACACGTGCCCATCAAAAAACTTCTGCAGAACGGTCGCCTGGCTGAGTGAGGTGGCGCGGATGCCGGCGCCCGTATAAGTACTTTGTCAACTATTCATGGAGACAGTCAGTTGGGAGCCGGGATTGAGGCCGACCCGCTCAAGATCATACGTCATATTCAGCCAGAGATTACTGCTGAAATTCGACCGCTGACCATTATAGAGCTGGGGCCGATGCTGATGTCCCAACACGTCATAAATCATGGAAGCCGTGTAAAATCCTTCAAATAAAAATCCGCGATCTCCAAGGAATTTCCTCAGCCCGAACTGGCCAGGCGCCAGCGTGTCACAGGTCGTGATAATGGGTGACTCAGATCCTTGTGTGATCATCGGGTCGTAACGTTGACATTCCGGCCCCGGTAACGTTTTCCGGCTTTCAATGGTGGCGTTGGAAACGCCGTTAAGGTTCGTCAGCTGTGCCCGTGCGGGCACAGGGACACAGGCGATGAGGAGCGATGCAAGCATCGCCACTCTCACCGACGCAGCTTCCGGGCGCTGCGCGATTTCTGTTTTCATTTTTCTGTTTCTTTATTTCTGCGCAAGCTCAGACGTCAGAGACGGGCCCGCATTGTCAAAACTATTTGTGGCAACGCGGAAGCGATACGCACCAGCCTTACGCACCCAATGTTTCGACGCGGTGTCGAAACATTGGGTGCGTAGGAGGAAAGCGGGATGGCGATATCCTTCGACTCACCGGGCGCGAGTTGAACCCGCAAATATCCGGCAAGACCCTCGGGAGATCCATCGGGCAGATTGACGTAGATCTGCACGACATCGGCACCCGCGCGCTTGCCCGTATTCGTCACCTTGGTATGAGCAACGAGGCCATTTTCTGACGGGTCAATTTTGAGGCCGGTATGGGTGAAGGATGTGTAGCTCAATCCATAGCCAAACGGATAAAGCGGTTTCTCCCCTTTGAGACTGAACCAGCGATAGCCGACATTGGCGCCTTCAATATTGAGATTCAGCTGCGTATCATAATCTGCCGGCGCATGGTTTTTGAAGGGAGAGAAATCCAGACCCATTCCCTTCACTTCCGGCCGCAGCAATTGTGAAACGGACGCGGGTCAGGTGGTCGTCAACCGTCCCGACGGGTTGACCTTGCCGGTCAGAAGACGCGCAATCGCCTTCCCTCTCCCTGAACCGGGGAATCATGCCTCCAGAATACCATCCACATGGTCGGCCCAGGGCATCAGGACGGGGTTGCCTGTCTGAAGCACGACGATGACCGGTTTACCCGCTTTTGCCGCTGCCTCAATCATAGCGTTTTCATGCTGCGGCATGGACAGATCCGCGTCGTCAATAACCTCAGATGCCCATTTTGAGGCGAAGACAATAACGCGATCCGCCTTTTTCGCGGCTTTCTTCACCGCATCAAGGTCATCTCCTGGCAGAAACGTCACTTGCGCATGAGGCATTTCAGCCTTCAGCGCATCAAGCGGCGCGCCGGTCAGATAGCCGATGGGATGTGGCCAATGCTGGACATCATTGGCCACATCCCCGCGCACCGGGCCCCGCCCCGAGGTGTGACGGCGCCGCTGCCACCACCGGTCATGACGCCCTTATCCGCATGACCACCAATGACGAGGATTTTGCGCAGTCCTTGCTTCAACGGCAGAATATTATGGTCGTTTTTGAGAAGGACGGTACCGGCTTCCTCAATTTTTTGCGCCACTTCCGTGTGCTCAGCGATATCCTGCGCCGTTTCTGTCGGGCGCGCATGTGCTTCAAAAAGCCCGTTTCTGAACATCAGATAAAGAATGTGGCGCAATTTTTCATCGACGACTGAGACAGGGATTTCCCCGGCGATGACTTTCTTCTTCATGTAATCGCCGAACCAGGCCTCTTTATCCAAAGGCAGGCCGAATTGCTGGTCGAACCCGGCTTTCCAGGCCGCATCACCGTCATAAACAGCGCCCCAATCGCTCATGACATAGCCATTATAGCCCCATTCCTGACGCAGAACGGTTATCAGCAGATAGGGGTCCAGACAGTCATGCACGCCATTGACGCGGTTATAACCGCACATGACGGATGCCGGATCGAACTTATCGATCGCGATTTTAACAGCCAGCAGGTCAGATTCATGCATGGGCTGCTCATCAATTGACCGAGTTCATTTCCCTTCGCGTGGTCTCGATCGAATTAAGGGCATAATGTTTGATGGTCGAGAGCACGTGCTGATCCTGCGCGCCATTGACCAATGCTGCGGCGACATCACCTGCCAGGATCGGGTCTTCTCCCTCATACTCAAAGTTCCGCCCGCCACGCGGGTCTCTCACGAGGTTGATGCCGCCACCCAATATCTCGTTAAGGCCGCGATGTGCCGCCTCAGTGGCGATCATGCGACCACCCTGATATCCAAAGGTGGGGTCGAAAGTTCCGGAAATGACCTGACCACTCGGTAATCCTGTCGCACCATCCCCGGGGCGCATATTGACGGTGTTAGTAACGCCAAGTCCAGCATCGGTCGATTGTAATGCCGGGATGCCGAGGCGCTTATTACCTGCACTATACCCGGCTGAGCCGACAGCCCCTGCTGGTTTTCTGTAACTTTTATAGGCAGCGCCCCATTCAGAGGTCAGCATGACGAATTTTTCATCGAGCGTCATAGCCTTCAGGAGGGATTCGACCCGCTCAGAAGGCGTCGCGTCAGGGTTTTTCCAGACCTGCTGTGCGTGAGCTGTGATCGGGACAGGGGTTAGACAGGCCGTCGCCAGCATCATGGCCGCTAATTTTCTTTTCATCGTGTATCCCCTTCGAGTGCGTTAACACGACAAAAATCTCACATGCTGTTAATGATTTACTCATAACATTGCCGTGTTTTCTGTAACAAATTATATAATCTAAATGTTATGTTATCTGTGAAGTTGCCATCAACTAAACGCGATCCCGCCCGGTCATTTTTAGACTGGCGTCGGGCGGCGGCTTTTGGGCCGAATTGAACGAATCGGCCCCGCATTGCAGGCATTTCCTGAAAAATAATTAATGCCGACCGGTTTTATCTCCACGGCACGCGTCGAATACTTCGCGTAAGAGGAAGATGGCCCCTGCTGTTCCCAAATGAGAAAAGCGTTTGAAACCTCTCCTGTTTTAGTTGATGCTTCTCGGGCGTCAGTCAGGAGTTGACCCATGGAATTCTTCTTGTTCATCCTTCTATTTTTTGCATGTCTTTATTTCCTGCCCAGTATCATTGCAGCATTTCGCAACACGCATCACCTGCCCGCCCTTTTCCTGCTCAACCTCTTTCTCGGGTGGACTTTCATCGGATGGGTGCTGACGCTCTTCATCGCGCTTCTGATTGAACGACGGGATGAATATGAGGCGCGTCGGCTGTTTTTCTTCAATCAGCTTGGCACGCCCCTCCCATCGCCAAATGCGACACGGTCCCGGACGCTTCTGCTTGTGATCATCGTCATTTTGACGGTTCTTCTCGTCGTCGGGCTGTCCGAAAATGCGAGCCACGTCATGTCCCTGCTGCATGAGTATGCCATCAACCCAAAAATCGAGACGGATTTCTAGGCTCAGCCTTTCATCCCGCGTGGTTTCGGAGCGTCTCTTTACGAGGTTTTAATGAAACTCTTCGGCGTTCATCGCGTGTCATTTCTGACAGTTTCAGAAGGACTTCGTGATGACCGCCCGCGTGACAACCCTGGCATCCCTCTCCGCCCTGATCGCCGTGACATCCTGCGCGGCGCCGGGCACGGAAAATCGATCGGACACGTATATGGCGGGCGAGGTTAATCAACGTCAGGCCCTCAAGATCATCACGATTATCGGCGTGGCGCCCGCACGTGTACAGGTCAATAATTCCCGTAATCAGACAGCGGCGCAGATTGCGGGCGGGATTTTAGGCGCCGGGCTCGGGCTCGGGCTCGGGCTCGGTGTCGGGCATTCCAATGCCGGCGCGGCATTGGGCGGGCTTGGCGGGGGCGTCGCCGGTGCCGCGGCAGGTTCCATCGTGCCGGACACAACTTTCGTCAATGGCGTGCAGATCGCCTATAAAGACGGCAATGCTATGTATAGCTCAGCTCAAGTCGGTCGTTTGTGCGAGTTCGCACCTGGCCAGGCCATGCTGGTCGCCATGACCCGCACGGAGACGCGTGTGCAGCCCAACCATCAATGCCCACGGACCGGTAAATGACCCTTCTCGCCATGCGCCGCTACGGCTTGCTCGCTGTCATCCTGGCCCTGCCATCCTGCGGCGACCCAACCCCGCCACCCCAGACAACGGAGTTTGACCCTGTTACGAAACAGCAGCAACTCGCAGCCATACATGGTGAGTTTGAGCGTAATAACGCCCTGGCTTATCAATATCAGATGATGCAGACCCAACAACATGCGGCTGATGAGGCGGCAAGGCGGAAGTCATAGATTGACGTCCAGGCTGGCAAGTGGAGAGTGGGCGCGGCTTCTCCGGATTTTAACTTCTGCGCGTGATAATGCCCCGGTTGGCCGGACCTGTCGGCCCGATGTGGAACAAGGGTCTCGCCAGATCGATACTGAAGTTGGCTTGTAAGGGGGCGAACATGCGATATACGCGCTTCAAGCGGATAGCAAACATGATCGGGTTTGCAAGTCTGGCGATCGGCATGACACGCTGCGATGATCCGAAACCGCCGCCGCAGGCAGCGCAGATCACGCCGGAAGAAATGAGCCGGAAAATCAATGCTGTCGAAACCGTGCAGGAGCAGAATGAAGTCGCATCCTACCAGTATTACATGCAGCAACAATCCCAACGTGAGCGTGCAGGTGACAAGGCGGGGCGTTGAGGCGGGCGGATCTCACAAATTAATGGGCGAAAGGTATCCAGGCTGATCCCCGCATCCTCTTTGACCTTGGGACGAGGAAACAATCCTGTCCATCATCCCAGATTCCAAAATAAATCATTGAATCTGAAATAAAAAATGCAGCTTCACTATCTCGAGGGGTTTGCCCCTCCTGAAACATGCGCCAACGCGAGTCATTCAAGACGGGTGGACTCCGGCCAACCATGAGCGCCAAAAGATCAAAAATTTCATCTCGACGAATTTTGGATAATTGAGGACGTTGAAGCACTTTCGATGAGGCCTCCTTACCTTTTTCCGTGACGAAGAACTTGGCAAAATCTCATCGTTTATTAGGGACGGTTACGAGCTTAACGTTGTAAACCCTCTTCAGGATCCATGAAGGTCCCAAAGCACCCCGTCCGGCGAAAACTTGCCGGAAAATCATAGCCTTACAATTAAATTGCCATTTATCGACAACGGTGAAAAGGCTGTGACAGTCCTCGCCCTTCACAGCGATGTAAGGCCGCAATCCACCACCAAGTCCTCATCAACGCCTTACTCACCCTCATTTGTAATCATATTGATTTCCGCCCGAACGACGCTTTTACACCTCCGTCGGTCATCAAGTGGGCGTCATATTCGCGTGAATCGTTCCGCCCTGTTCATTGCATTCATGTAGTGCCGCGATATCCAACTCAGTTTTTGCCGGGCTGCCAACGCCGTAACGCCAGCGCGTTCATCACGACGGAAAGTGAACTCAGCGCCATCGCCGCCGACGCCACGGCGGGCGTCAAGAGACCCATCACCGCAACAGGAATGGCGCAAAGATTATAAAGTAAGGCGAGCGCCAGATTGGTTTTGATTTTGCGCGAAGCCGCGCCGGAAAGCTGCATGAGGTCGTTAATCGCCGACAGGTCATTGCGGATCAGGATGATATCGGCGTGATTCAATGATATCGTGGCGGCCGAGCCCATCGCAATCGAGGTATCGGCACTGGCCAGCGCCGGTGCATCATTGACGCCATCGCCCACCATTGCCACACGATGCCCGTCTTCACGCATGGACCTGACAAGCCTGGCTTTCCCTTCCGGCAATATACCGGCATGGACATTTGTGATGCCGAGCTGTGACGCAACATGCCTGGCGGAGGCGGCATGATCTCCCGTCAGGAGAACCGGCGTGATATTTTTACGGCGCAATGTTTCGATGACGGGTTTCGCGTCCATGCGTGGCGTATCTTCCAAGGCAATAACGCCCAATATTCGGCCCGCACGTGCCGCGACGACAATTGTCTTGCCCTGATTTTCCAGCGGTTGAATCAAGGTCTCAGGTAACGCATACCCCTCAGAGATGAAGTAAGCTGGCGCACCCGCCATGACGGCGTCATCCCCGATTTGCGCGGCAACACCGCGCCCCGGCATGATGCGGAATTGCGTCACCTCCACCTCGTCAATGGCGTGAGACCGTGCATAATTGTCAATAGCGCGTGCGAGAGGGTGCACGGCATGATTTTCGACGGCAAGTAAAGTCAACAGCAGATCATATTTCGAGGCACCCTTCGCGGGGATCACGTCCGTGACTTCAAATTGCCCGCGCGTCAATGTCCCCGTCTTGTCAAAAATAATGGTGTCGGATTTTGATACCGTTTCAAATGCCGCAGCATTGCGCATCAATATGCCGCTTCGTGCAGCCCGCCCTCCAGCGACCATCAGCACAATCGGTGTCGCCAGGCCCAGAGCGCAGGGACAGGCGATGACCATGACGGCGATGGCGGAGGTCAGGCTTGTCAGGAAGATATGCGTGTGCATAAACCACAATAAAAAAGTGGCGATGGCGACCAAAATAATTGACGGGACAAAGACGCGCGTCACGCGATCCACCCACTGCGAGATCGGCGCCTTCGTCAGTTGCGCATTTCTCACAGTCTCGACCATGCGGGCCACGACTGTATCTGCACCGATGCACGTCGCGCGCAGTTTCAGCACGCCATTGATGTTGGTTGTCCTCGCGAAAATCTTATCGCCCACCTGACGGTAAACGGGGTGCGCCTCCCCCGTCAGGATCGCTTCGTTAACTTCTGATTCCCCGCTGATCACCTCGCCATCAACAGCGATATTTTCCCCCGGCCGGATAATAAAGATATCCTCGACCTGAAGGCTTTCAACGGGTCGATCAATAACGCCTTCCGACGTTTCAACATGGATCAAGTCAGGTTCAAAAGCGAGGAGAGTTTCAAGATCCGCCGCCGCCTGCGCCTTGGACCGCGCCTCCAGCCATTTGCCGAGTGAAACAAAGAAGATAATGAAGACGCCCGTCTCAAAATAGAGATCCGCCCCGTCCCCGCGAAACATATTCCAGACGCTAAAAATATAGGCGCAAGATGTGCTCAGCACCACCAGCACATCCATATTGGCATCGCCGCCCTTCAGGGAAGCAAAGGCACGATGATAGAAATGCCGCGCAAGGTAGAATTGCACAAAGCTGGCGATGACCAGTTCGGGCCATGATAAAAAGGGTATATGCCACCCTCCCCACATGACCAGCATCGTGCAGAAAAAGAAGGCCGCGCACAGTGTCAGTAAAATCATGTCCCGGTCGAGGCCGAGAAGGCGCCGGGCTGGTTGCGTATCCTGCTCGACCGCCCGCTCATCCACCGCGTCAAAACCCGCTTTGCGAATGGCCGCGAAGATATCTGGCGGCGTAATTGGCCCGTTTAAAGTGACGGCCGCTCGCTCTGACGCATAATCGACCCGGGCCGCCACGCCCTCCTGCCGGTTCAGCACACGTTCAAGACGCGCTGCGCAATTGGCGCAGCTCATGCCGCTGATACGGAGGGTTAGATTGTCAGACATGAAGCGTCCCTGTCGCAAAACCAGTATTAATGCCGGGTTTTGGCCTAATTAAGCTGCGCGGCAGAATAACCGGCATCTTCAACAATCTGAAGGATATGTGTCGGCGTGACAGATGGCGCTTACACCGTCAGCTCAAGCTCACGTCGTTCCAATGAAATCGCAATATCGCTGACATCCGCTTCACGGAACAGGGTTTTGCGCAATGTCGAGATGCATCCCTCGCACATCATGCCTTCGACCTTGAAACGTAATTTCTGTCCCATTTTACCCGCTCCCTTCTCTCCGTCAGAATGCGCCATTGGCGCCCGCGGAAAGCGTCGATTATGTTTAAACCCTCTCAACAAGATGACTTTCCGCGACCATCTTTCAAGATGTCACGCGCCATTGTGATGCAGAAACTGACCATCGTGGGATAGGCGTTGACATGGTCGCGCGACCTTCGTATTATACGAGTCACGACCCGGGGGAGCCCTGCCAAAAGGGCTGAGAGGCTGTAAATCTGGCGCATGATGCCAGAGGTGCAGCGACCCTTTGAACCTGATCCAGTTAATACTGGCGTAGGAAGGATAAATAATCGTGTTGACACGGCCACATCCCCTTATCGGGACATGCCAGAACTCACAGACGCGCGCCGATGTCCAGGGCTGAAACGGACTTTGCCGTGCTGGGTCGTGGCGTTGCCGCTCTGACCTGCGCGACCATGTTGCATGACGCCGGTTACAGCGTGGAAATTATCGTGCCGGACGGCGCGCCCGCCTCCATCTCACATCTCGCGGGCGGGATGCTCGCCCCTTATTGTGAAGGTGAGACGGCACCGGCACCAATCATCTCAAACGGGCAACGCGCTTTATCATGGTGGTCAAAACATGTGCCGGGCGTGAAGCATAATGGCACGCTTGTGGTTGCACCCCCGCGCGATCAACGTGAGTTGGAACGTTTCAGCCAGAGCACATCGCATCACCGCTGGGTTAAACCAGGAGAGATTGAGCCGGATCTCGAAGATCAATTTTCACGCGGCCTGTTTTTTCCCGATGAAGGCCATCTTGACCCGCGAAAAGCGCTGGCCAGTCTGGAGAGCCGTCTCCGGACGGAAAATGTCGCTTTCACAAAGGCGCCACATGCGCGCCAGATCATTGACTGCCGGGCTCTGCAATCCGCCGACCATCTGAGCGGCCTGCGTGGCGTGCGCGGGGAAATGCTGATCGTGAGAAATCCGCTTCTGAGGCTCTCACGTCCCGTCCGCCTCCTTCATCCGAGATTTCCCTGTTACATCGTGCCGCGTGATGACGGCGTCTATATGATCGGCGCGACAATGGTGGAAACATGTTTCGCGGGTCGGCCGACCGCGCAATCCGTAATGGCACTTCTCTCTGCCGCTTATAGTATGCACCCATCCTTCGCGGAGGCTGAAATATTGGAAATGGGGGCCGGCGTGCGCCCGGCTTTTGAGGATAATATCCCCCGCGTCATCTACGAGCATGGGCGGTGGCATGTGAATGGCATGTATCGACATGGCTTCCTCATGGCCCCCTATTGTGCCGAGACGCTTATCCATTTGCTTCAGGAGGTGCGGACATGAAGATTTTTGTCAATGGTGACATCATTGAGACGGACGCAACGTCACTCGCTGAATTGGTGGCGGCCCATCCTAGCGCGTGCAAGACCGTTGCCACTGCGGTCAATGGCACCTTCATCGCGCGAGATCAGCGCGCCGCCTTTATCATCCAGCCGGAAATGCGGGTTGAAATTCTCTCCCCGATGCAGGGGGGGTAGCATGTTTTACGGCGTTACTCTCAAAAGCCGCCTCTTCCTCGGCACGGCGCAATATCCATCTCCCGCGATATTACGCCGCGCCGTCATCGCGTCCGGGGCGGATGTCATCACCGTCTCCCTGCGGCGGGAAGGGGCGGAGGGCGCCTCCTTTCGCGAGATCCTCCAGCAGAGTGCGTGTCGCATCCTGCCGAACACGGCGGGCTGTCACAGTGTGAAGGAAGCTGTCACAACAGCCCACATGGCCCGCGAGCTTTTCGGCACAAGCTGGATCAAACTTGAGGTGATCGGCCATGCGGATACGCTGCAACCGGACCCCTTCAAGCTTGTCGAAGCCGCCCGCATCCTTTGTGATGACGGTTTTGACGTGTTTCCCTACACCACGGAAGATCTCATTCTGGGTGAAAGATTATTGGCGGCCGGGTGTCAGGTGCTGATGCCCTGGGCCGCGCCAATCGGTAGCGGGCAGGGTTTGCGGCACAAGGAAGCGCTGCGGACGATGCGGGCCTGGTTTCCCGATACGCCAATAATTATCGATGCCGGAATTGGCGCGCCAAGCCAGGCCCTTGAGGCGATGGAAATGGGCATGGACGGCATTTTACTGAACACGGCCATCGCACATGCGCGTGATCCGGAAGTCATGGCCCGCGCCTTTCGTCAGGCCATTGAAGCCGGGCAGGACGCCTTTCAGGCAGGCTTGATGCCGCGCCGGGATATGGCGCAGCCATCGACACCTGTTTTCGGCATGGCAGATTTAACATGAAGCCTGCATTGCCGTCATTTTATCTCATTCTCAACACGACGGCGCATCTTGAGGCGTGCCTGAAAGTCGGATTACGCCTCGTCCAGATGCGCATCAAGGACCGCCCTCTTCCTGTGATTCGAGAGGAGATCGCGCGTGCAAAACATCTTTGCGACGCTTATGGCGCCATCCTCATCGTCAATGATTACTGGCAGATGGCCTGTGAGTTGGGCTGTGGCTGGGTGCATCTGGGGCAGGAGGATCTTGACCATGCCGATCTGATGCAGATCCGTCGCGCGGGGATGCGCATCGGACTTTCCACCCATAATGATGCCGAACTGACGCGCGCTTTGGCATTGACACCCGATTACATCGCGCTCGGCCCGATTTATGAGACGAAACTGAAAGAGATGAAATGCGCGCCACAGGGATTGGATAAAATCAGGGTTTGGAAGGACCGGATCAGCCCCCTTCCCCTCATCGCCATCGGCGGTTTGACGCCTGAGCTTCTGCCGGGGGTTCTCAATGCCGGTGCCGATGTCGTCTGTGTCGTCACAGATGTCATCACCGCGCCAGACCCGGTCGAACGCTGTCGGCTCTGGCTGGAACGCACAAGCGAGACGCAGCATGTCACGTTATGACCGTCAGGTCCGGATTTTCCCCAATGGGATGCGGGATCAGGCGCGGTTGCGCCAAGCCCGCGTACTTGTCATCGGCGCGGGGGGGCTCGGGGCGAGCCTCCTGCCGCTCCTTGTGGGCGCGGGGTGCGGATATATTGCGATTATGGATCATGACGTGGTGGCGGCGCATAATCTGCACCGCCAGACGATTTTCCGTGAAAGTGACATCGGTTTCAACAAAGCAGCGTGCGCTGTTTATCATCTCTCGACGCTCAATCGTGAAAGCCAGCTTGTCGAAATCCCGCGCGCAATGACGCCGGATCGTGCGATGTCCCTCATCCCCGATTTCGATATTGTCGTCGATGCGGCGGATGAAGTCGCGGTGACCTACGCGCTTTCAGATATATGCAAGCGGCGCAACACCCCTTTTGTCTCCGCTTCGGTTGCCGGGCGCATGGGGTATGTCGGTAGCTTCTGCCATAACGCGCCCAGCTACCGGGCCATATTCCCCTCTCTGCCCGCACGCGTCATGACATGCAGGGAAACGGGCGTGATGGGCCCGGTTGTCGCCATGATGGGCGCTTTACAGGCGCAGATGGTGCTTGATGTTTTAATGGATGCGTCACCTTCACCCCTCGGCCTGATGTTTCAGATCAATCTTGAAAATTGGAAGACGGCGCAGTTCCGTTTTGACGGCGCTTCGGAGCCTGAAACGCCCTACGCGGCATTTATCGATGCGACGTCCCTCAGCGCCACGGACCGTATTTTCCTGATGCGTCCTGCAGAACTTGACCCTCGATTTTTCAAAGGTGACGTCCAGACGATTGAAGCGGATGAGGTGGGGCATCTTGCAGCTTCACCGGGCCGCAGATGTGTCTTCATCTGCCGTCGGGGCGTCACAGCCTGGCGGGCTGCGGAAAGTTACATGCGGGAGACGGGGGACAATAACGTCGCCATCATCGCCTTCCATCAGGAAGGCGAGATGACGTTTCCTGCATGAAGCACCTCCCCCGTTGAGGGGGAGGTGCCTGTTGTCAGAAGCGCGCGGCGAGACTCAGATTGAAGGAGCGCCCCATCCCTACCAGAGGGGAAAGTATTTTCGTGGCTTTATAATCACCAAGTGACCATCCGCCGAGCGGCAGATAATATTTTTGATCCAGAAGATTTTCGATAGCGGCGTCGAGTGTGAAGGCCCGCCAATCATAGCGCAATCCCATGCCAAGTAACGCATAACCCGGTGTTCTCGGCTCATTACGCAGCCAGTCGACCGAGCTTTTGCGCTTCACAAGCGTGACATCAACCCGACCCGAGAGGTTTTTGTACGTGGAGTGAAAACCGATTAAACCACTTGCTGGCATCGGGTGATAAAGACCGGACCCCGTCACCTCATCCTGGCCCCGGACCCAATTCAAGTAGCTTACGACGGCGCCACTCCCCCAGATCCGACTATTATAAAGCCGCACGCGGCCATTCGCATTGATGCCGTAACTTTGCGCATTATGGTTGTCGAAACGAAGTTTCTCAAACCCTTTTCCCAAAGCGCTGATACGCGTCACATTGATGTAATTATGGGTGTAAGTATAGAAGGGCTGGATATTCACCGCCCATTTCCGTTGTGACGCGTCATGAAGGCTGAGAGTGTAACTGGCTGTATAAGCCACTTCCGGTTTAAGGTCTGGATTGCCGACATAGCCATTCCCATCCCCGAACCAACCGATCATCTTCGTCGCCATCGCGCCCATACCCCAGGCATAACGCTCATACATATTAGGTGAACGTGTCTTGCGCGCGAAACCGCCTTCAAGGCTGACGCGGTCATTGGCTACGTACCGTGTCGTTGCCGTGACATCAAAATTCACATCCGTGCGCCCGCGATCTAACGCATTGAAAGCCCGCGCCGCATTGGCGTCGGGGCGGGACATCATCCCGGTCCAGGAATAGGGCGCGACATTGCCGGTATTCATCATCACAACATCATCGCGGACACCAAGTTGGGAGGCAAATTTCGGCGTCCATTGGGCATTCCACGACAGGTAATGCCCGATCCGGTCGCGATGGCCATTATTGATGCTATGAAATGTCCCCGGTCCCATCATTTTACTGCCCATGAGGGGCGGCCACCAATCATTCAACCCGTCATGGATAAACTGACTTCCCATCATCAGGCGATGCTGGGTCGAAAGCGGTATCGTCACATCGACATTGTAACCGACCGTGCGTTTATCGGTGTTCATGGGCATACCCGTCGTCGCGCTGTGGCCGCCTTTATCCGACAGCATATTCATGACGTGGTTGACACGTTGCCAGAAACCACGCGCCTCCAGCGTGCCCCAGTCAAAGGCCCCCTTATAATGGCCGTTTACGAAGCTTGAGCGGTTATTGGTCATGTCCATATAAGCGTTGGGGAAGCCTTCATACGGGATATCCTGCTGGCCGAACGTCAGGTCCGCCGCATGGGCGCCTTTCTGGAAACTCGCCGTGACGGCATGATTGAAAGACAGATAAGAGGTTGAACGGACACGATGCCCCGTCCCGCCCGTCATATAGTCACTCGCATGGGCGTAAGAGCCGGTATAGCGCAGGCTCCACATATCATTCGCGACGGTCACACTCCCTGACGCGCCCGACCCGCCGCCATTACTGCGATAATCACCCCGTGCCCGACCGGTGACGAGGACGGAATGCGTTTTGGAAAATTCCAACGGGCGGCGTTTGATCAGAACCGAGCCGCCGATGCTGTCGCCGCCTTCCGACACGGATGTAATGCCCGCGATGGCCTGAGCGACAGACACACTGTCAGGATCAACGTAAGACATCATCGGATTCATGTGATTGGGGCAGCCATTGCCCATGCGCATGCCATCGACGATGGTTGCGACACGGTCATCCGCCATGCCATTCAGGACGGGCAGATTGGCAACGCCACCCGCTGCATAGCTGGAGTAACCGAGTTGGTCGGTAAGAAGGTCTGACGTATCGGCACTATGGGAGTCACCGGGCCGCCGGGCCGTGACATTGAAATAGTCCGTGCGGGACATGGGTCTGTCAGTTTCCACCGTCATGGCCGCGCGTGGCGTCGCAGAAAAGGCGGAATCGGTCAGTAGGAGGGCGCTCAGAGCACGCACGACCACGGGCACGCCGCGCCGTAATTTGCGCAGCCGATCATATGAGGCAGGCATTGATTCATCCTGAAGTAAAAATGGAATCTCACCGCGCGCGGAAGGCGCGCGACACATGACGTTTCAGGATGGAAAAGGGGGGGCCTGCCCGAAAGGGCGCGGGAAGAAAATCGGAGGCGGCGCGCGCGCTGCAAAAAGCACGCAGTAGAGACGCAGGACGGGCTGACTTGAAAAGGGAAAAATGACGGCTTGCGCCACCATCATCGCGACAAGCGTCAGAAGCGGACAAATCACGCACCCCTGATGCATATGGCCGGGCTTATGTTTGTTATGATGGTGGTGCATCCCCGCTGACGCAGCAGAGGATGCACCCGGCGCAATATCAATGCCGAGCAGACGCACGATCTCGGCGCGCGGGACTTCATCGGGCGTGGCCAGACTCTGTAGGGTGAGTTCACCCGTAAATCCGAGGAGGATGAGAAGAGCGAGGCACAAATGACGCAGTCTGAGGCGTGGTGCGGTCAGCACGCTTCTTTGCATCGCCCCCTCCTGCTTTCTTCAAGATGTCAGCATCCTGAAGCTGGCTATATCCGGTCCCGCGCGGATCTCGCAAGCTTTACGAAGGGTTAAAAATCACAATGGAAACAATTTCACTTTTGTGTGACCGATTTGCCCGCCCAAAACAGGTCGGGTGGTACCAGCCCCGTCAGGAACCATGCACAACCCTTAGGCGATTTTACTGGAATGGCAGGTAACGGAAGGAAAGGAACGCCATATGCGCATCTGTATGGGGCTCACCGCCCACACCGGAGAATGACCATAAGGTGGTGTAGGAATATTGCGCGCCGATCCGCAATGTGCCGTAATCCCCATGCAGGGACGTCCACCAGAAACCGGCCGTACCTTGGGCAGATTGCCGGATACTCGTCTGGCACAGACGCGCGGGGGCACCCTCGTGCTGACAGCCGGAAAGCTGGTAGAGGGGATTGCCATACCCATAAGGCAACCCGCCTGCCATAAATGACTGCCGGGACAGGACGGCCTCCGTGCCCGCATAGGCGAATAACTGGAAGCTCGGCGAGATATTGCCGTAAATCCCCGCCAGGGCGAGCGCGGCCGGGAGGAGGGCAAGCTGTCCATCCGGCCCGATTGTCGCATCCGGCGTGTTAGCGGAGCTGTAACGTCCAATCCCTTTCCCGAATAGGCCGGAGAGTTGAAGGTTGATCTTGTGTTTTTTCTCCAGCGGCAGGATGGCACCGCCGCCACCGCCGCCCGTGAGTTGCGTCGCGGATTTGCCATAACCATCATAAGTGACACGGCTATGCGCCACGCGCATCAAACCGTAAATCTCGTAATGCCCCCAACCCGGGTCCGCGCCGAATTTGGCGATGACATCCGGGGCAATGTCAGTTGAATAATCCGTAGAGGGGTTATTGATCCCGACGCCCGGGTTACGGAAGGTGCTGTGGGTTGCGCCTGACGGCAGATAGGCGCCGCCCGGCCCCGGCGCAATGACCTGTTGCGGGCTTTCGATGGAAAGGCCCAGATTATAACGCGAATGGTCAAACCCTTTGACAATCCGGATCTGCGGGTTTCGCGTCCAGGTAAAACCGGGAATATATTGTGCGTCGATGACGATCGGCGTCTGCTCATCACGCGCGCGCATACCGTGATTTTGCAAGGTCAGAAGCGACCAGTTCTGACCCGCCAACAGCGTGAGATCGTCTTTATCATCCATTAACTGGCCGTAAAATACACGCTCTCGCAGCACGTAGCTGTTGGAGAGACGTGAATTTGAGGAGGAGCCGGAAGCCTGAAAGTCGGTCTCAATATAAGCCTGGGCGCGCAGCCCGCTAGCAATATTCCCTTCAATAAGGGCGACAAGCCGACTCTGCCGCGCTGTCTCCCGGAATTCCGTAATCGCATGATTGGGATCATTACCGAAAGGCAGCGTGCCAAAATTGGAGGAAATATCAGACGCGTTATTTCGTGAGCGGAAAATGGACGCCGCCTCCACATAGCCGCCCAACGTGATACGCAACCCGCCAACCTGCAACTGCCCACGCCGGAGCGGGCTGGAAAGACTAAGCACGCGTTCGGTCGGCGTTCCCGTTAATTGTCCGTAAGACGTGGCCGCATTGATGGGTGGCAGGAGAATGGAACGCTCATCCATACGGGGATAACCCGCCATGGCCATGTTATCGGGTGGGAGAGCCCCACCGACGGGACGCAGCGCGTCACCGCGCGGGCGCAGAAGCTGCGGATTACCCTCAACCTCCCGGCGTAACTGCGCCAGTTCCTTCCGTTGACGAAGCTGCTCTTTCTGATGTGCGGCGCGGAGCGATTCAAGCTGTCGCTGCATCGCATGGATCTGTCGTTCCATCTGCTCCAGCTTCTGCATCCCATTCGCATGACCGATATGCGGAATGGCCGTGCTCGCGACAAGGCCGATCAGCAGCGCTCGCCGCGTTATCCTTGATAGGGGGTGGACCTGAAAACCCAATGACTTACGCAACAATGACGATCCTTCTCCGACTGTTTCGGAGACATTACAACGGTCACTCTTTGCGTTTTGTGAAGATCTTGTGAAACCTTATCGGGGCCTGTCCACGGCGGCACCGTCGCCCCGAAAGTAACGTCAGAAACGTGTGCTGACCGTGCCGAAAAACTGCCGCACCGACCCACGCTCAAGAGATTGATAATCCCCGACGAACGGATTGCCGTTTTCCCCCATCATGGAGATGTAATGGGAATCGAAGAGATTATAGACGTTGAAGGAAATCGTCAGGTCCTTCGCCAGCCCGACATTGCCGAAATTATAACGCGCCCCCGCATTGGCCAGCCAGTAACCCGGCACGGACGTGTCGTTCATATAGCTGAAATAACGGCGGGAAAAATACTGCACGTCAAAATGGGCTTCGAGGTTGCGCCAATTATAAGCGAGGTTCCCTTTGTACATAAAGTCCGGATAATTGACGAGGCGTTTGCCCTTCGTGTCATAGGTCACGCCGGCACCGCCGATATTATCCCCATAAGTGCCGTGCATATAGCTGACGCTATTATAAAGCGTGACATTTTTGAGCGGATAAAGGGTTAGCCCCGCATCGACACCATTAATCTGCACGCTTGTTTGCGCAACGGTGGAAATGGGTTGGAGGATGGTCCCCTGCGTCGCCGCTTGAAGACGATTGGAGGCATCAACATGATAACCGGCGAGACTGGCCTGCATATAGCGGTTCGTGTAGCGGTACCCGACTGTATAAACCCAGTCCCGCTCCGGTTTGACCTTTTTCTGCAGGTCGCGGAAAATCTCCTGACTCTGCACTGATCAAAGCGAATTCCCGCCACCATTCGGCAAAACGAGGTAGCTGAGCATGTTTTCCGCGAGATCGAAATAAAGCTCATGCCCGGGGCAGAAATTGCCAACTTGCCCCAAAATGCGGCAGGAACGCGTCAAATGCCGTCATCCCGCCATTAGGCAGGGCATCAGCACCTGTATAGGCCGAATTATTATAATCCGCGCCGCCGCCTGTATGGGTCAGCATTGATTTGAAACCCCCAACAAGGCGCAGATTTTTGAAGGGCCGCCAGACATCCTGTATATGCGCCGCGAAATTATTTGTGTGCCACAGATAATTATAGCCCTGCTTGAAAGCCGGCCCGTATGTCGTCCACGGCCCGACCGTCGCAAGCGGGGAGCCCTGACCGAGGACGGGCTCATTATACCAGAAGAGACTTTCCTGCTGATTATTATTTTCGAACCAGACCCCGGCATCAATGTGATGCTTATCAAGATCATAAAGCAGGGAAGATGTCAAACCGAACCGCTCCTGCCGGGTTGACCAGACGGACATGGAGAGAGGCGCACCCGTCCCGAGTGAGGGCTGGTCATAATCGGAATAAGTGTAATAGCCCGTATCGCTCTGACCATAAACAACCGAGCGCCAGCGAAGACGATCGGTTAAAGCGAAATCAAGATTGAGCCCGCCCGTATAATCAATCTGAACCTAACCGCCATCATAGAGGTAAGCCTGATCATCATTCGCCTTCATGGCAGGTGAAGCCGGAAGATCAAGGTCGCCTGATGCATAAGCGTAGGCTTTCGCATAATTGGGATAGAGGCGGGGGATGCGCCAGCCCAGCGCGTCAATCATCGCGAGGGAGTAATCCGGATATCCCCATTGCGCCAAAGAGCTCCAATTAAAGAACGCTTTGATTTTGCTGTCATGACCGATGGGCTGCACAATTTTGGCCTGGACCTGCTTTTGCTGCTGGTCGCCTGAGCCCATCCATAATTTCTCATCCGCGCGGGTGAAGGAGACATAGGCTTTGGTGCTTGTCCTGTTGATTTCACCCGTATCGCCACGAAAATAAGTGCGCATGGAGCCGTAACTCCCGAAACTCTGCGAGACTTTCCCACCCCGCCTCGCTGTCGGGTCCGACGTTTCAAACTGGATCATACCGCCGAGGGTTGAGGTGGAGGGGACTTCAACCCCCCCCGGCCCTTCCGACACGGTAACATGCGCAATATCATCCTGAACCGCCGCCTGGATGATGCTGACGCCGTTATTGCTTTCATAAGTCTGGTCATTCAGCGGGATACCATCCAGCGTGTAACCAATCTGATCCATAAAAAAGCCGCCCACGTAGGTACTCGTGCCGAATGTGTCGATCCCGAGCGGATCAGTCGAGCTAAAACTCACACCCGGCAGTCGCCCGACCGCATTCATGACATTTGTGCCGGGGACCATCTGCTTCATGATGAGGATGGACACGACATTTTCGGCGCCGCGCGACAGGCTGCGGCGCGACGAGACCACAAGCCGGTCACCGACCCACCTTCCGCCATGTCACGCGCCGCCGCGGCCTGCACCGTCAGACATGTGACCGCACCGGATAGACACAGCCGAAACCATGAGGTGGGGCGGCGGCCATCGATCGAAGCAATGCGGAGAAAGGCGGGGTTTTTGGGCATTCAGATGTCTTCGGAACAGGGATCACGGCATCGACGAACGCGCGCCGGCTTGCGCGGACGCGGGAAGCAAGGGGAATAACCGCGATCCCACGCTATTTCAACTTTCTATCGGAAGGTTGAAAATTCCGAAGCGATAAAAAACCGGGATCGTGCTTTCCCTGCAACCTTTTATGCCATCATCCCGTCTCCTAACCCCTTAAACCGACAGTGAAAATGCCGCACGGAAGCGATCCAGCGCAAAGGCTAAGTCCGATTGGGCGAAAGCTTCCAGCCCGATCGGACCGGTGTAGTGCATGTCGTAAAGTGCTTTCGCGATGGCAGGATAAGCAATCTCGCCCGTCCCCGGCTCACAGCGGCCCGGCACATCCGCCACCTGAATTTCCCCGATATAAGGCAGGCAGCGACGCAAAAGGGAAATAAGATTCCCCTCCCCGATCTGAGCATGGTAGAGGTCCAGCATCAGGCGCAGATTGGGATGGTTGACGGCCTTGATCAAGGCCAGGTAATCCTCCGCTTTCGCAAAAGGCACGCCGGGATGGTCAATGGCGGTATTGAGGTTTTCCAGCACGAAAGTGACGTCATGCTGCGCGCCCTCATCCACATTTCCGGCGTGACGACCGGTACGGGGGTGACAGGCAGTCCGGTGGGGCCCAGACCTGTCCCATGAATATTCAGTCGGGTAATGCCGAGTTCCTGCGCGATCGGGATGGACCGGGCCACCGAGGAGAGAAAATCATGGATGGCAGCTTCCTCGACCAATCCGCCGCTGACATAGCCAGTCATGGAGGAAAATACCACGCCTGTCGCCTTTAGCGCCTTAATGTCGTGCCGGGTCCAGTCCCAGATTTCCACCATAAAACCGCGTGCGGAGATTTCACGCACGTGCTCGGTGATCGGCAGGTCGGTAAAAAGCATCTCCGCGCAGGCGGCGAGTTTGAAGAGCGTCGCTAAGCCCGTCACAATGTCACCAATTGATTGTTTTGAGCGCATATGCCGCCCCGAAGGGCGGCATATGCGCTTCTCTAGTGGGTCGTGGCCTTGAGCCGAGCTCACCTGTTAGAAACTGCGCGCGTCCGTTCCCGAAGGACCAGTGCGCATCTTCATTTTCCATAACCGAAATCATGACATCGGACGATTTGATCTGGCATTCCGCCTCCAGACGTTCGGTGAGGCGCTTGTAAAACGCGGCGGTTTTTTCCTCCTCGCGTGGTCGGCTGAACATCTGGATGAGGAGGACTTTTTCCGTGCGCGGAATATCGAGCCCGGTATCCTCCACAATCATATGCGAGGGTTTATATTCACTGACGAGCTGATAGCGATCCCGCCGCGGCACCTGAAAAACATCCAGCATGGCCTCATGCGCGACATCGAGAATTTTCCGGATTTCCGCCGGGCTGCGACCTTCGAGCATATGAAAATGGAGAAGAGGCATAGGTTGATCCTTTTTTGACTAAGTTAAAGCTCTGTCCCATCAGGTGGAACGGACGATTAATAGGGCAGATGCGCCTGATCAGGGTCCATCGAGAATTTCCAGACGCGATGCGGCCCCGCCATGACATTCAGGTAGAAGAGGTCAAAACCCACCGGTGTCCCGATCGGATGATACCCTTTCGGCACCATGACGACATCGCCATCCGCCACTGCCATCGACTCATCCAGGGTTTTATCTTTGGTGTAGACGCGTTGCAGCGCAAAACTGCTGCCGCGTTTGAAGCGATGGTAATAAGTCTCCTCAAGGTAGGTTTCGTTGGGATAATCATCCGTGTCATGCTTGTGCGGCGGATAGCTTGACCAGTGTCCGCCGGGGGTGATGACCTCCACAACGAGAAGCGTCTCCGCCTGCGCCGTGTCCGGCAAGATTTTGCGTATGAAGCGCTGGTTATTACCCTTGCCGCGCGGCACCTCCCCCACTTCATCCGGTTTAATCAGGCGCGCCGGGTATTTCCCCTGCGCGGAGGAAGAGCATATGGCTACCTCCAGATCCGTTTATGTGCCCCCGAATGGACCGTGCTTCATTCGGGGGCACATAAACGGACCAGGGCAAACCCTCAAACGGGTTTTTGCGCTCACCTAACAGGCCGAAATCCCATCCGGCCGCTTCAATTCGTCCTTTGCCCCCAGTAGCACCAGGCAGATTTCCGTTTGATCGGTCGTGCCGGAGGTCACCTCACCAGCCGTCAGCTTACGGACTTCAAACCCGACATATTTCCACCCTGCCGATTCCGGCGTGACCTTTATAGTGACGCGATCAAGCCCGGGCGCCTGTGAATGAACAAGCAAATTTGTCATGACATCATGCCTTTACTGCCCACTCCGCCTTCACGCCAGTAAGCGTGCGATGAATGCAGAAGCGGGAAACCAATCCTAAACCGATTTGGATCACGCAGAAACCTTGAGCGTTTCGCGTGCGGCTTCAATAGCCGTCCATGCCTCGACAAAAACGGTGAATTTTCCGGCCATCTCTGTAACGGCCTGTTCATCATCAATCTGTCCGGCTAGCCATGCGCGCGCCGTTTGGCCAAAAATCGTGCGGCCAATCGCGAAACCTTTGACCTAGGGTGTGACGGCGGCCGCCTTGAAGGCTTCAAGCAAATCATCCGTCGGCGCATCAAGGCCGAGTATGACAATGCCGAGGCAAAGCGGGTCACGTTCCGCGATGACGGCCGCGATGCGTTGCCAGGCTTCCGGGTCATCCGGGTGGTAAAAGCAGAGGCATTTGACGACGTGGTCAATCGGCCATTCCGCCAGATGGCGCCCAGACTTCCCCCATCATCAAAATCCAGAGGGCGCGAGCCGGGCTTCTCAATCGGGCGCGCGATCCACAAACCTTTATGCGACGCGTCAAACAACGCGTCCTGGCCGAAACGCCTATCCATGAAGGTGCCAAATCCGGGACGCCCCTTCGTCACCCTGTCCAGCGCCTTGATCGTGAGGCGTTTAAAGGCCCCGGTGCGGCACCGGCCTCACGGGCCATATCCTCAAGCTGCATGCGATGATCACAGGCCAGCGCCATAATCGGCATGGATTGCGCCCGCCTTGTCGTGGCCCAATGCAGGTAGTTCAGCGCCGCATCATGACGCAGCGCCTTAAGAGGGCTTCCATTTTTCAGGAAGTAACGGAGTTCCTCCCATGTCGGGATTTCCGCCGAACATAACAAGCGTGAGACGGCGAAGGCGCCGCAGGCATTGGCGTAAGTGCAGCAAGTTTCAAGCTTTTCACCCCGCACCCAGCCGCGCAGGAAGCCGGACATGAACGCATCACCCGCACCCAACGTGTTGTAAACATCAATCGGGAAACCAGCCCCACGAATGCCTTTTTCAAGACTGTCCGGAATATCGTGCTCAAAGACTACGCACCCCATGGGGCCGCGTTTGCAGACAATTACGGCCTGCGTCAAACTTCGGATCCGTCGGATCGCCTCCAGCGTGTCTTCACTCCCGCCCGCGATATGGAGCTCCTCCTCCGTACCGACAATCAGGTCGCATTCCGGCAGGATGGCGCTGAGATACCGGGTGACATCATCCGAACGGACATAACGGGATTCCCCCTCACCTATGCCGGCGAGGCCCCAAAGATTGGGACGGTAATCAACGTCGAAAACCACTTTACCACCCGCTTCGTGGATGATCTTCATCGCTTTGCGCTGGGCCGCCGCGCTATGCGGACGCGAGAAATGCGTGCCGGTCACCACGATCGCCTTGGCCCGACGGATGAGTGCCGGATTGATATCATCTTCATTCAGCGCCGCATCGGCACAATCCGTGCGGTAAAACAGCAGGGGAAAGTTTTCCCGGTCACGCACACTCAGGATTGCCAAAGCCGTCAGGCGGGCCGTGTCGGTCACCACGCCCTGCGTTTCCACGCCCTCACGCGCGAGGCGCTCCCGGATGAAGCGACCGAAAGCCTCATCACCCACCCGCATGATAAGCGCGGCGCGCAGGCCCAGGCGTAATGTCCCGATCGCAATATTTGCCGGACACCCGCCCACGGCTTTGCTGAACGTCGCCATATCTTCCAGTCGGCCGCCAATCTGCTGGCCGTAAATATCGATGGATGCGCTCCATCACCTTGTGGACCCTGAACGTCTCCAGAAAGCGGTTGCCTGCCTCGCACGCGGCCGCATCATTTATATTCTTGGCCTGCGCCGCTCCATGGCTGTTGTGCGCTACCTCGCTTATTTATTCACCAAGCTTGAAATTCCGCACCGAGTTGTGGGCGCTGAAGCGGGGATGGAAGAGGAGTCCATTTTCGGCGCCGGGCCGGAAGATGCGGCCCTCGTCATCAGCTTTAGTGAATATGCGCCTCTGACCGTACACCTCTTCAACCAGCTCGAAAAAAGACGCGTGCCGGTTGTGTCGCTGACGGATAATGCGATCAGTCCAATTATCCCCGCATCCGGCCTGTGGTTTGAAATTGTCGAAACCGATTTCCAGGGTTTCCGGGCCAATGCGGCAACGATGGTCATGATCATGACTCTTGCAGCCGCCATTGCCGAGCGGCGGAAATAACAGTGCATCGCCGTCACCAGACGCTTTTACTCCTTGGCGACATGCCATCAGGCGGGACGCTTGCGCGCATCGTGTCCAGCCCCGCCTCAACAGGACGCGCCGATAAATTTGTGACGCGCCCCGACCCCGTTTTCAGATTTTGAAATCAATCTTGCCGGATCGACCCTCTTAGAGGCTATTTACCCGAGACATTACACAAAAAATATTGGAAAACATCGTAAGGACACGCTATGCGATTGGTAAATTTTCGAAACGCCGTGTCATAAAATGTCGTATTGTCAGTATACGAAATCATTATAAGAAGCAATTTTCTGGTATTTTCTAAAACTATAAATAAGTTTTAATCGTATTAACAAGTTTATAATTTGTTTGAAGTGGCCATTGTGATATATAACATTATTTCAGATTAATAAAAAAGTAAACATCTGTAATGTATAGATATCTACCGATCATTTTGGCTGTCTGTACCTTGTCAGGCTGTGCAGGTGCGTCCTCCACATCAGAGACGCACGCTCACCCTCAGGTAAAAAATAAAATCCGGTCGGAGGGTCCTTTGATGACCGTTCAACCAGCGTGCATATCGTTGACTGGCTAAACATGCCCATTACAGATATGAAGCTCGTCAGTCAGGGTATCGATGAAGGTGAATGAAAAACTTCCCCACCATCCGACATTCATTTCAATAGTGAAGGTTACATGGTGACGACATCCAATGCCTGGCTGCATGGCGCCGGTAGATGGGCAAAATATAAGGTCGAAAATGATGGCGCAAATCTTACTTTCGCGTCGTACAATCCTTATAGCGGGGGCAATTCTTACTGGGTCAATTCGGACCCTGACGACTATTATTTTACGCAGAAAGGCACAGGGGATGGAAATAAAGCGTCCATCACCTAGTATGTGCGCAAAAAAAAGTACGCCCGGAGCCGATCAAAAACTACAGGGCAATCATCATGGCAGACGCGCAGCCATGGCGTTTATCCTCGGGGGGTGACCCGAATTCAGAAAGTGCAAACGGGGCGGAGTGGAAAGCAATCGACAACAGCACCCTTGATGCCATCAAAGAGCATAGTAACGTCAGATTCATGATCAATAATGGTGACCTGACGGAATATGGGCGCACAACTCAATACGACGATTATGCCCGCATTTTTCACTCAACCAATATCCCGCTTCTGGAGGGGTTGGGAAATCATGACTACGCCAATAATGTTCATGATTGCTATGAATTCCTAGATTGGGGATTATCTTCTGATGGTTGCGCCCTGAATATGGTTACGAGGGAATATGATCATATTCAGAATATGAGGAATAATATCGATAAAATTCCTGGCGCCGCCTTCAGCTCAGATGTGTCACGATCGATACATACGGAGCTTCTGACGGAATCAGACGACTTTAGTGGAAGCTTTTCTTATTCCTGAGATGTCGGGGATGTCCTTTACGTCCAACTCCAGAATTATCCCCTCTACACGACAAATTTAAAAGCCGATAACGTAATCCTGCAGACGACGGTGAACATCACCAACTCTCTGGAATGGCTCAAGCGGGATCTTGAACGCGCTGATCTGAGAGGCAAGGTCACCATCATCAATTTTCATGACGCCAGACCTTTCTATAATGATGGCGACTCTCATTTCCTCAATAGAGGTAATCTGCAGGATCTCGCCACGTTCAAATCCATCATCACGTCCCACAAGGTCAAGGCGATATTCGTCGGACACACGCACGCGCAAGCTTATTGCCGGGCGCAAAAAGATACTGTTTTTGGAAATATTCCTGTCTATACTGCGGGGGCGCTTTTTAATGGTGATTATTACCTGATTGACGTTAAAGGACAGGACATCAGCGTCTCCGCCTTTAACGGTAAAACAGGGATGCCCGATCTGGTGAGAGATCTGGACGTGATTGGTAGCGATACCGACTTTTCAAGTACATGCAGTAATTTGTGAGTTTAATTCCCTCTTCCTGCAAAGGAGGGGGGGGAGTTCCTCGCATCGATCTGACAAAACATCCATTCCGTCCTCGGCTCTTCATCGTGGAGACACGGTGTGGAGGGCGGTCGGGCGACCGTGATCGGGGCGCAGATGGGGGCGTTCCGAAAATCATGCAATGTCATGACGGTAAAGCGCGGCCTGCGTCACGCATCCGGCGGCAATTCCATTTCAGCTTCAGCGAATTTCCGCTGGCAGGCGCGCCTCTCCAGCCAGGCCAGTGCCGCGACACCTGCCGCCGCCAACCCGCTAGAGTCGGAAATTCCGCCCAGACGCACGAACATGGTCATCAGCAAAGGACGATCATCACCCCGTCGGAATTTATCAACATCTGCTGCCGAAACGGTAAGCGCCGCATTGCCGAAACGTTGCAGCACATAATTACTGACCGCCGCGACCTGCGCATCTGATAATTCATCCGCAAAATGGGGCATGAACACGATATGCCCGTCCACCTCGCGATACACGCCGGTCAGGATGCTCATCACAAGGTTGCGTGGCGTCATCCCACCTGTCGCCGTGTTTGCAAACAAGGAAGGGTAAACTGATCCCGCGTGCCAGCGCCGTTCAGTTGATGGCATGAGGCACACGCCCCGATAAAATCTGCTCACCGTCAAGGGAAGAACCATCGGAAAGCGCCCCCGCGGCCCGCGAGGCACCAAGATGCAGGGCCTCAAATATTAGTTCCTGCCGGGGGCGCCGCGCAAAGGCCGGCTCCGTCTGGCCTGCATCCCGGAGGGGCGGGACGGTCTTCAGATAGCGAACGATGCTGTAAAGATCATCATTGGAAAGATGGCTCAAGCCGTGCTCAATCGCTTCCGCCATACCACCAGAAGCCTGCGCTTTGCCGCACACGGCCCCTGTTTTGAGGAATGTGAAAAGCTCATCATCACGCCAGGCCCCAATCCCGCTGATTTTATCCGATGTGATATTAGGTGCATACCAGCCCCCCGACAACCGCCCCACCAAGATAGCGATGCTTATCTTCGCCGAGGAGACTATTGCGCGGTGAGTGGCAGGCGGAACAATGCCCCATGACATCGACGAGATACCGCCCGCCTGCAAACACTACCGGGTTGATCACACACATCATCGACCGGGCGCCCACGCGCGAAAAGTCTGTTCCACCCAGCCATGAGGGAGCGAACATTGAAGGGAAAGGGAAGCCGCGTCTCAACCGTTGGCCCGGCATCAATGGCGGTGACGTTATTCTGCAGATAAGTGAACAGCGCGTGCACATCCCGGTCGCTCATCCCGGCATAGGATGTGTAGGGCATGGCAGGATAGAGATACCCGTGCGGTGAAACGCCATGACGGATGGCTTTCGCGAAGGCGGCTTCATTCTATCCGCCAATGCCGAAAGTTTTTGAAGGTGTAACATTGGGCGCAATAATGGCGCCGAGAGGGGAATGGATGGCTTTGCCACCCGCATAGGGCGCACCATCGGGCCCGATATGACAGGCTTCACAATCCGCCTCGCGCGCAATATAGGCACCGCGCGCTATGAGGGGCTGAAGGCCCGTATCGGCCGACGCCGCACCAGCAATGAGCGGCACACATGCGACAGCACCCGAGATCAGGCGGGAAAGGGCAATAACCCCGATAAGCCGGAGAGATCTCATCTCAAATATCAGTCCCGCCCGATCGTTGCGGGTGGTTCCACCCAGTAATTTGTTTTTCCGCGGGCGTAAGACGGTATCACTGTCGCATCGATTGTTGATCGGTACATGAGCGCATTTTCATAAGCGACAAATTGCGCATCATCTTCCGTACAGTCCGATCGGGGCCCGCCTGTATAACCGAGATATAAGGCCGAGATGATCGCCATGGCCACTTCCGACGCTTCAGGATAAGCCGCAGCAAATTCCCCCCATGTGACATCAGGGGCCGGGCGAAATCCTGCGCGGCGCGTTCGAGGTGCAGAAATTTGTCTTCAAACCGGGCGTCCACCTTGCAGAGCGCCCTGTAACAGCGGGGAACAAGATGAGGATCAAGCTTTTCCTGACCCGTCAATTGCGCGGAGATTTCGGCAAATCCGGTATTTCCGAAGGAGGGGGCACTGTCTTGCAGCGGGGTCATATCCATCCTGGCCCCGCCGCCCCCTGAGATTTTTCTTTTGAAAAGCGACAGACACATGGGCGTGACCCTGTTTGCGGTCAGAACGCCGACCGCTCGGTCGACCGGATGGTTTGATCACGACGCATCCATCTGACCTTGAGACGCATCGGCTTCACTTAACGCACGGACGCTGGCGCAACCTGAAGCATGGTGTCCTCGATTTTCTCCATCGAGACGCCCCGCGTTTCGGGCGCGAAGCGCAGGACGAACCATGTGGAGAGAAGCCCCAGAATGGCGAAGAGCCACATGGAAAACGCACTGTGAAAATGTTCGGTCAGATATTTATTTTCATTCACCATCGGGAAAAACTGACTGACAAAGAAATTGCCGATCCAGTTTGACGCAACCGCGATGCTCATCCCGATGGAACGGAAGCGATTGGGGAAGATTTCGGAGACAAGCACCCACGTGATCGGCCCCCATGAGCACCCGAAAGTGAACATGAAGAGCATCATGCCAGCGAGCGCACCGCAACCCTGCGTCTGATGATAAAGCGCCATGGAGACGAGGATGAGGCTCGCCACCATGCAAAGCGCACCATATTTCAGAAGGAACCGGCGTCCCTTGAAATCAATCAGCCATGCACCCACGACACTGCCCAGAAGCAGGGCCACACCAATCCACACTGTCTGGAAAAGCGCGGACTGCATCGAGCCCCCGACGCCATGCAGCACCATTGGCGCATAATACATCATGACATTGATGCCCGTGAATTGCTGCAAGGCGGCGATCATGAAGGCGACAAAGATGATCCACATCGCGCGGCGATCTTTCAACACGGTGCTGAGGCGGAAGGAAGCCTGATTTTCCACCAACTTCAGAGAATCCTTGATCTCCGCCATCAAATTCCGGGCATGTTGCGCGTTCGAGATGCGCGACAAGGTCTTTAAAGCCAGATCATCCCGGCCTTTAAGCGCATGCCAGCGCGGTGATTCAGGGATGGTGAAAACGGTCAGACAAAAATAATGCACGGAACAATTTCCGACGCGAACATCCAGCGCCATCCCATATGATTGAGTCAATGCTGAGTCGCGTTCGCCGCAATCATGTAATTGACGATAAAAACAATGACCTGCCCGAACACGATGGCAAATTGCTCCATTGATAGCGCGCCCCGACAGCGATGCCACCTAACATCCGGAATATGACGAAAAAGCTAAAGCTTGGCGCGATGGCCGTCCCGACCGACTGCACCGAAAACAAAATAACGCAGACAAACAGCACCATGCGCCGCCCCCAGCGATCCGCCAGCCATCCTAACAGGAGGGCACCGATAATGCAGCCGTTAACCTTAGTTTGGAACAAAATTTCCGTCCTAAGCAACAGAAAAGAACATTTTAATCTGTTATTATTTCTTTTTTTATGTGATAAACGTGGGTGAAGCGTTTCATTTAATGACAGTCGCGCTTGACGTGGCCCTCGTTTCCGCGCCATCGACATCTCTAAAGGTGACGCAAAGCGCGCCAGGGAAGGGTTTTGCACGCAAGGACATGACAGAAGCGGCTTTAAAGCGCGCATGATGTAATGTTTTTGTGGATTTCCAGCACATAAATTTTTTTGGCCTGTCATTGTAACAACCAAAAGGAAGACGCCGCCATGCCTGAAACTTCCCTGAAACCTCTCAAAATTGGCGTCATTGGTTTCGGTTATGTCGGACGGGTTTTTCATCTGCCTTATATCAAGGCGACGGAGGGCCTCGCGCTTCATGCCATTTGTTCCTCCCGTGGGGATGAAGTCCAGAAATCCTATCCCGGCGTCAAAATCTTCGATAACGCCAAAGCCATGTGCAATTACGACGCGCTCGATGTCGTCGTAATCGCCTCTCCCAACGAGACGCACCGCCCCTTTGCTGAGATGGCGCTGCGCGCTGGCAAACATGTTGTCATCGATAAACCTTTCACAACAAATCTCCGGGATGCGGAGGCCGTTCTTCAGACGGCGCGCGAGGCGGGCAAGCATGTCATTGTCTTTCAAAACCGCCGTTGGGACAGTGATTTCCTCGCCATTTCAGATGTGGTCCGCTCAGGCGTGCTTGTCCCCATCCGACATGTTGAATCGGCCTTTGATGTGTTTGAACCGGCAGTCTCGGATAATTGGCGTTTTGCGAAGGGAGAGGGCACGGGGAGGTGGTTTGATCTGGCGCCTCATCTGGTGGATCAGGCCCTTCTGCCCTTCGGCGTGCCAGAGCGCGTGACGGCGGAAATCCAGTGTCTGAGGGTGGAGGCAGGTGCGGATGACTGGTTCATGGTGACACTGCATTACCGGCAGCTCAATGTCGTTCTGCGCGCTTCCCTGCCCCGCGTTTTGTCATTCACAGCATGAAAGGCGGTGTCATCAAGACCGGATTGGATATCCAGGAAGACCGGCTTGTGAGGCAGATCTCCCCATCTGACGACGCGTTCGGGGTGGACCCTGACCCGATCCGGCTGTGTCATCAGGATGTAAGCAAGCAGGACATGCCCGCCCCGCGCGGTTGTCATCGCCAGTTTTATACCCTCCTCGTCGAAACCTTAAATCAGAAAGGCCCGCTTTTCATCAATGAAGATCAGATGCTGGCTGTGATGCACATTATGGAAATCGCGGCCCGCGCAGCGCGGGAAGGCCGTACCCTCAAACTTGCGCTCCCGGAAGCGACACGCCGTAATCTGAAGTCGAATTCCATCTATGAAAGCGTCTGATTTCCAGGACAAAGCAAGTTCGCCTCTCGGCACGATTGCGCAGGACAAGTGGAAAATTTTACCACAAAATCATATCAAGATAACATATTTCACGTTATTTTTAATCGTTACTATTTCCAATTTAATTTAATTTTTGTTAAGCACGGCCGTTAACAACGGCTTTACAGCTTATATGCGAGACCATTTTACACAGGAGTACCCTATATGACGGGCGGAGCCTTCATACCGGATTCAGCGAAACTTGAGGTCGTAAAGGAGACAGTCTCCGATACAGCCTTTGGACGTTTCCTATCCTGGATCGGCATCCCTCCCGTTATGCTTTGGGGTTATGTCGGCGTCCTTCTTTTCATGATTGGTGACGGCGTTGAGAGTGGCTATCTATCACCTTACCTCGTCGGCCAGGGCTTCAAGGAGACGGATGTCGCCCTGTCATTCACGATTTACGGCGTGACAGCAGCCCTCTCCTCATGGCTTTCCGGCGCATTGTCTGAGCTTTGGGGCTCACGCACCGTCATGATTGTCGGCTTGCTGATCTGGACGATCTTTCAGGTCGGGTTCCTCTCCTACGGTTTGCCGTCAAAATCTTTCTCTCTGATTGCCCTGTTTTACGGCATCAGGGGCTTTGGCTACCCGCTTTTCGCCTTTGGCTTCCTCGTCTGGGTCGTGCATACGGCACCGGCCAGCAAGCTGGGCTCTGCCGCAGGGTGGTTCTGGTTCTGCTTCACGGCAGGCCTGCCGACGCTGGGCTCCACCCTTGCCAGTATCTTTCTGCCCATCATGGGTTCCTATTACACATTGTGGCTGGCGCTGGGCATCGTCGTAATCGGCGGGTCACTCGCGCTTTACGGCATTCGTGGCGCCAAGGCCAACCGCAATACAAATGACCCCAATGCGTTGCGCACGCTTTTCTCGGCGCTTTCCATCGCGTGGGAACGGCCGAAAGTCGGGGTCGGCTGTATTGTTCGTGCCATCGACACATCTGCGGAATTCGGACTCCTGGTCTTCATGCCGCTCTACTTCCGTGAGCTGAACTTCACGACGTCGCAATGGCTTGCCGTGCTTCAGGCCATCTTCATGAGTAACGTGTTTTTCAACCTGATTTTCGGCATTTGCAGTGACCGTATCAGCTGGCGTGGCACGGTGATGGTGATGGGCGGACTCGGCTCAACCATTACGACGATGGTGTTTTTCTATGCGCCGACACTCCTCGGCCCGGAACATCTTTATATCGTCATGGCGGCGGGTGCGCTTTACGGTGCAACATTGGCAGCTTACGTGCCCCTGACAGCTCTCATGCCTTACCTCGCACCTGAGAATAAAGCGGCAGCCATGTCCCTCCTGAATCTCGGTGCCGGGGCCAGTGTCTGGATCGGTCCGGCAATTGTATTCCTTTTCATTGACCGCGTCGGTGTTAAAGGTGTCATGATGATTTACGCTGCGATTTATTTCTCAAGCGCCATCATGACCTATTTCCTGAGAATGGACCCGGAGGTGGAAGCCGAAATCAAGCGCAGCCGGGAAGGTGTGCGTTCGGTCGAAGGTAAAATCGAATCTGATATGCATATATAATTATCGTGTAAGATTTAGAGATGAATCAAGGCGTCACTTCGGTGACGCCTTTTTCATGTGTAGCGAAGATCGATATAACAAGATCTTGATCTGTCCGTCTCCCATGCTGAAAGGACCCTTTCGACACGGCTGACCGCGCTGTACCCGCGGGAAAAACCGCCCCACGACCTCTCTCACGATACACGGAATTTTGGAAACCAAACCAAATCCATTTTCGTTCGAAAATCTTAGGGTTCCTGTCTGTCGCACCTTCAGCCGTCGGGTAGGAAATGGCCGTCACTTCCGTCATTTTCAGAGGTGGATGATGGCCGCGTTGAAAATCCGAAGAGAAGATGGTCTTCCCGATGAATGTGAGCGAATATCTCCTTAAACGCCTGAAGGAATGGGGCCTCCACCGCGTTTACGGATATCCGGGAGACGGGATCGGCGGCATTGACCTTGCTCTGCAGAAAGCGGTCGATCAGGGTGACCTTGAATATGTGCAGGTCCGGCACGAGGAAATGGCCGCTTTCATGGCCTCGGCTCATGCCAAATTCACCGGCCAGCCGGGGCTTTGCTTAGCCACCTCCGGCCCGGGCGCCATCCATTTACTGAATGGACTTTACGACGCCAAGATGGATCATGTCGGGGTGGTGGCCATTATGGACCAGAAGGCAAGCACCTGTATCGGCGCAAATTACCAGCAGGAGGTTGACTTGCAATCCCTCTGCAAAGACCTCGCCAATGACTATGTCGTCACCGTCTCCAACCCTTATCAGATCCGCCACGCGATTGACCGTGCCGTGCGCATCGCGCGCGACAAGCACGTGCCGACTGTCGTCATCATCCCCAATGACGTGCAGATCAAACCTTTCAAGGAAGCGCCCAACGCCCATGGTTTCACCCATACAGGCATTGGTGAAACGACGTTCGCGCATGTCACGGATATTGCTGGCCTGCACGAGGCGGCGCGTATTCTCAATAAGGGGGAACGCGTCGCCATCCTCGCTGACGCCGGTGCGCTGAACGCCACCGAAGCGTTGCTGACCGTCGCGGAAACTCTGGGGGCCGGGATTGCCAAGGCGCTTTTGGGCAAGGCCGCCGTGCCCGATCATTATCCTTTCGTCACAGGCTCAATGGGTTTGTTAGGGACTAAACCTTCCTGGGACATGATGAAGAAATGCGACACGCTTCTCATGGTCGGCTCCGCCTTCCCCTATAGAAAATTCCTCCCCGATCCGGGGAAGGCAAAAGGGGTGCAGATTGATATTGAGCCCGCCAATATGTCTCTCCGCTACCCGATGGATGTCTGCCTCCAGGGGGATAGTGCATCCATTCTCAAAGCACTCCTCCCCCTGCTGAAACCGAAATCCAACCGCAAATGGCGCAAGAAAATCGAGAATAATGTCGCAAGCTGGTGGAAGCTCCTTGAAAGCCGGGCGATGCAGGAGGCCACCCCGTTAAACCCGCAGCGAGTCTTCTGGGAGTCGTCGCCCCGTTTGCCGGATAACGCCATCATCACGGCGGACTCAGGCTCTGTCGCCAATTGGTATGCGCGTGACCTCAAATTCCGCGACGGGATGAAAGGCTCCTTCTCAGGCGGGTTGGCCTCGCTCGGCGCGGGGACGCCTTATGCGATTTCCGCCAAAATGGCCTATCCGGAACGCACGGTCATTGCCTGTATGGGAGATGGCGCGATGCAGATGAACGGCATAAATGAGATGATCACCATTTCCAAATATTGGAAAAACTGGTCCAACCCCCGTTTGATCGTCCTGGTTTTGAATAATGAAGACCTTAATCAGGTGACGTGGGAAGAGCGCGCGCAATCCGGCGCCGGAAAGACGGAAGCCACGCAATCCATCCCGGATTTTCCTTTCGCCAAATATGCGGAGCTCCTAGGTTTGCGTGGCATCTTCGTCAATGCGCCGGATCGGCTCGGCGCCGCCTGGGATGAGGCGCTGAATGCTGACCGGCCCGTCATTTTGGAAGCCAAGACAGACCCGAATGTGCCGCCGCTCCCGCCACATATCACCCTCGCCCAGGCGAAAGCCTTCATGACCTCCCTGATTGATGAGCCTGAACGCGCGAGCACGATGGTGAATTCCGCGCGTCAGGTGCTTGCCTCCTTCCTGCCGCGCCGTCGCGACTGACGCGCCCATGCGCTCCATGAAATCATTGGGCCTGTCACGTCACCGCGTGGGGGATCTCGGCCAATCACGGGCCTTGCAACGTCTCGCGCCTGCCCTCAGCGCGCTGATCTCGCCCCTCATCCGGACGGGTAAGCCCGTCCCCGACCCGCGCTCAGCAGAGAGAGCCGCCCATCGCCTCAATGTCGCTTCCGCCACTTTGGCGGCCTCCGTCCTGATGGATAGCGCGGTTGAGCATTATCGGGGCAGCTTAAAAAATCCGGCCATGTATACGCCGCTCCTGACATCCGCCGCCGCCCTCGCCGTCAGCCTGCACGGCACGGCGGATCATCGACGCGCGACGCATGTCGTACGGGATTCCGTCTTTGTCATCACTGGCACGGTGGGCGTGATCGGGACGTTTTTCCATCTGCGCAACGTCTCTATAAAAGAACGGGGCGCATCAGTTGGCAGAACCTGTTTTACGGTGTACCTCTGGGTGCGCCTTTTGCGATCGGCCTGCCCGGCATGTTGGGATATCTTTCTGAACGTGTCCGCGCCACGCCGCTTGGCCACCCGCCCACCGTGCATGGTATCCCCGCCGGGCGCGTCGTCAGCATTTTGACAAGTAGCGACCTGATTGGCACGACGGCTGAGGCGTGGCTTCTGCATTTTCGTGGAAGTTATCATAATCCGGCCATGTATCTACCCGTCACGATGCCCCCGTCGCGGCGGCACTTCTCCTGAGAGCCGCTTCAGGCCCCGCAGGGATGTCGGCGCTCAAAACGCGCTGGGTGGCTGCGCGCCACAGCGGCGATGGGCTTTGCGGGCACGATCTTTTCACTCGATAGGCGTGGGGCGCGACATGGATGGCTGGCGTAACTGGCAGCAAAATATCCTCAATGGTCCGCCCCTCCCCGCACCACCTGCTTTTACCGGCCTGGCCCTCACTGGCCTCGCCGCCCTCGGGCTGATGGAGGACCATCCGGATGACTGAGCGCGATCTTTATCCCGGCTATAATGTCATGCGGAAACGCGCTCGTCATTCCTGGAATGACGCCACGCGCGCCGTGATTGATGCGTGGCTGGCCATCGAGGACCGCCCGAACTTCTTCTCGCCGGAAGCATGGGACACGCTGAATGCGATTTGTGACCGGGGATCATCCCGCAACCGCCTTCCCGGCCACGCATCCCGCTTGCAGCTTATATTGACAGGGATCTCATCGAGGGCAATCAGCCCGGCTTTCGTAATATCGACCTCCCTCCGCGTGAGATCGCCTGGCCGATGGGGCTTCAGGCGATTGAGGACGAGGCTAACCACCTTCATCACCGCAAATTCCCGCTTTTGCTCATTGATTAGCAGGACGCCTTATTGAAAGCGGTAGAAATGGCGATGTGAAAGCGCCGCGCTGGGCGGAGATCCCGGCGAAACTCTTTTTCAGCACGCATCTCATGTCCGAAATTATCGCCGCTTATTACGCCCATCCCGTGGCGTGGAGTGAGATTGGCTATGGCGCCCGGCAAGTCCGCGCGGCTATGTCCGAATGCATGCCAATGAGCGTGACCCGTGGGAAGCTGTTTCAGCGGAAGATGGTCAAGTCAGCAAAGTCCGAAAGATCAATCAAAATGTCCGCTGATCCGATGGCCACGCCGCGCGGCATAAATGGAGAGGCACCCGATGTGTTTCATCGTGGCCGCTGGATCCCGATGTAGTGCCATCGGGATCCAGATGACGTGGATTTTGTCATGGTCGGGACCGGTGCCGGTGGCGGGCCGCTGATCGCGCGGCTGGCGGAGATGGGCTATTCCGTCGTGGGTTTCGATGCGGGCGCGTGGTTTCGTCCGTTGGAGGATTTCGCGTCGGACGAAACGAGTCAAAGCCAGCTCTTCTGGACGGATAACCGCCTTGTCATCGGGGAAAACCCCATTGCCATGGGCAAGAATAATAGTGGCAAGGCAGTCGGGGGTTCAACCGTACATTATGCCATGGTGTCGCTTCGTTTCCGGCCGGATTGGTTCCTGTCGCGGACAAAGCTGGGCTATGGCGCCGATTGGCCGATCGATTGGCGGGAGATGGGGGTTATTACGATATTGCCGAGCGCAACCTCGCCATTTCCGGCCCCTCACTTATCCTTGGGGGCCGCGCCGCCCGCGATATCCCTATCGCGCGCATGAAATCAATGCGGCGGGTGAAGTCCTGGCCCGCGGGGCTGAAGCGATGGGATATGACTGGGTGGAAACGCCGCTTGCGACCCTCTCCGCCCCGCGCCATCATGCGCCATCCTGCGTTTATCGCGGGTTCTGCCGAGTAGGGTGCTCCACCAACGCCAAGCAAAGTCAACTCGTGACATATATTCCGCGTGCGGTCAAAGCGGGGGCGGAAATGCGTGACCTCGCCATGGTCGGACGCGTGGAGGTCGATGCACGGGACCGTGCGACGGGGGTGTATTATTTCCGCAATGGGAGCTGGCATTTCCAACGCGCCAAAAACGTCATCGTCGCGGATTACGCCATCGAAACGCCGCGCCTACTCCTGAACTCTGCAACGCCGCGTTTCCCTGACGGCCTGTCAAACAGTTCAGGGCTATTGGGCCGTTGCTTGATGGTGCAATCCAATCAGGCGGTTTTTGGCGTTTCGGATGAGATGATCCGATGGAATAAGGGGCACCCTCCATGACGATCACGGAACATTGGAATTACGACGATAAGAAAGATTTCTTCGGCGGTTATTGCTGGATGTCGCAAGGCCCCCTGCCCGTCGAATGGTCAGGCGCGCTTTCAAGCGGGCGGAATTTGTGGGGGCAGGCGCTGCGCGATGAGATGAGTCGCTACAACCATCAGGTCGGGTTGAAAATGGTGGGTGAAATGCTGCCGAGCCTTGATAATTGCGTCACCTTCTCCTCAGAACGCGACCAGTATGGCCTGCCTGTGCCGCTTATTTCCTATTCCTGACTTGAAAATGACAAGCGCATGATCGCCCATGCCCTGGATAAAATGCAGCAAAGCCTCGAAAGTGCCGGGATTGCAGATTGCTGGCGACAGGAAAACGACACGAACCACCTTGCGGGCACAGCGCGGATGGGCTCCAGTCAGCAGGAAAGTGTCGTGGATGCTGACTATCGAAGTTGGAATATTCGCAACCTCTGGATCTGTGATGGTTCCGTCTTTCCGACGACAGGCGGAGTCAATTCGTCTTTGACCATCACGGCATTGGCTTTACGCACGGCGGACCGCATCCAAACATTGCACCGTCAGGAACAGGTCACGATCTAAAAACGACAGGATGAGGAGGGCAGTTTGGCAGGATTCATCGCGAGACATCGCCTCAATCGCGTCTATTGTCTTGAGGATTTTGAAAAACTCAGCAAGTCGTGCCTTCCCCGCGCCGTTTATGAATATGTCCGAAATGGCGCCGGTGCGGAAATCTCGCTTCATTATAATGAAGCCGCCTTCCATGCGCTCCTCTGGCAGCCCTTCCGCTTGCGTCAGATCGACAAAGTTGAGACCGGCGTCACGATTTTCGGTGAGACATATAAGGTGCCTTTCGACCTCGCGCCGACGGGCGGCGCGGCTATGGTCCATTATGATGCTGACCGGCTGGAGGGCCGCGTCGCGCATCGTCATGACACGCCGTGTTGCTCTCCAATCACGGCGCGCGACAGATCGATACAACAATCAGCCCCATGGAGGCTTTGATGGAAACGCGCGCCCGCCTGCCCGATTACCCGCTAATGATTGATGGTGGTTTTCGCTCCGGCAATGACGTGCTGAAAGCCATGGCGCTGGGCGCGGATCTCGTGCTGATGGGGCGGCCTTTTCTGCAGGCCTGCGCCGTGGCCGGAGAATCCGGTGTCGCCAAGGCGATCATGCTCGTCACGGAGGATATCGCGCGATGCATGGCCATTCTCGGTGTCACGCAATTTGACCAGCTTAAGGAAGTATTGATTGAAAATTGAGATCTATCGCCAATTTTGTTCATCAAAGACGTAAAAATAATCTTCGGCCCCATTTCCGACGTCTCAAAATTGACGTATGAGGTCGGATAGTAAATATTGATGACGGTGATCCGAGATGATTTCTTCCTCGACAAAAGTCGATCTCAATTTCCCCTTGATCGGCAAGACTGCCCTCGTCACTGGCGCGGGCTCAGGCATCGGGGCCGCCATTGCGGAGGCCCTTGCCGAGAAGGGAGCGCAGATCGCGGCGGTTGATGTTCAGCGGGAGCGTGCCGAGGCCACGGTGCGGCTCGTCGGCACGGACGCCCATGCTTTCACCTGCGACGTATCATCACCTGAATCCGTTGAGACGATGGTTGATGACGTCAAAACAATGTTCGGGCACATTGATATCCTTATCAATTGCGCCGGAGTCGTCCATCTGGCACCCGCTGAAGAGCTGACGGTTGAGCAATGGGATAAGACGATCAACATTAATCTCAAAGGCACTTTCCTCGTCACGCAGGAGGTTGGTCGCGTCATGATCGCGCAGCGCACAGGCGGGAAAATCATCAATATGGCGTCACAGGCCGGCAGTGTCGCGATTGCAGAGCACGTGGCTTACTGCGCTTCGAAATTCGGCGTCATCGGCATGTCCAAAACATTCGCCGCGGAATGGGGACGTCACAGCATCACCGTCAACACGATTTCACCGACCATTGTGGTGACCGAGCTGGGTAAAAAAGCCTGGGCGGGTGAAAAGGGTGAAGCGGCAAAACAGCAAATCCCCGTCGGGCGTTTTGCTGAACCCTCCGAGATCGCCGCGGCGGTTCTCTTCCTCTCCTCCCGCGGGGCGGACATGATTAATGGTGCCGACCTGCTGATTGATGGCGGCTATACGATTATCTGATTTCAACCTTTGACGGAGGCTGAAACTCCCGAAGCTCCGCCGCCGCCCAGCGCAAACGGGCGGCGATGACGGAGACGGGGTGCATTAGCTTCTCATTACGGAAACGCTTGACCTGACTCCGGCATGAAAACCCGGTTGCTAGAAATTTCCCTTGAGGTTCACCAGCGAGACGAGGCTCCCAGGAAAGGCTGAAGATCTCGCGCGACAGTGCCCGATTGGTCGCCTCGTGCCCGAATGCGCCGGACATGCCGCAACAACCTGTCTCCGCAATATCCAGGGTCAGACCGAAACGCTGATAAATCTCGCGCCATTTTTGCGGTGAGTCGGCGAGACTCGTCTTTTCAGTGCAATGAAGCATCAGCGTGTGGCGAGATATCTGTCCTTCATTGATCGGTCCCGACAACTGCAGGTCGGAAGTCACGCAATGAAGCCATTCATGGATCAACTTGATTTCCGGCAGCACGCCAATATCGCCGAGATGACGATATTCCTGCCGGAAGACAAGTGTCATGGCCGAGTCCACCCCGACCAGCGTCATTCCGCTATCCGCCAGTCGCTGTAATCTGCGCAGACTGCGCCGGGCGACAAATTCAAAGAGCCTGGTAAAGCCGTAAACCTGTAACGGCTTCCCCGTCATAACGGGCGGTGTCACGTAAACCCTGAAGCCAAGACGCCGCGCCGCCTCCATCGCATCCAGCACGACATGCGTTTCAATCTGGCTGGTGAAAACATCCGGGACAAAAACGACGCTGCGGGCGCGGTTTTCATCCGACAATTTCTGCATCTCACGCAAAGTCGCGGTGCGAACGCCCAGGCGTCGACAGGCGCGCCAGAAACGTTGTGTCGACAATGCGGGCAGGTCCACAAGCCCGAATTTGAGCCGCGCGACGCGTGCCGCCCATTTATTGCCCATCAGCAGCCCGTTATAAAGGCGCGGCGCGTGACCCGCGACGATGAGCAAAGGCTCAAGGCCGGCAATCAGATAATCCTTGATGGGACGTGAAAATCTTGTGTGATACAGCGACAGAAACCGCGCCCGAAGATCCGGCACATCGACATGCACCGGGCATTGGCGTGTGCAGGATTTACAGGCGAGGCAGGTCGCCATCGCGTCATAAACCTCATGCGAGAAATCCGCGCCCGTCCGACGCTGCCGCGTGAAAAACCGTTTCACGACGGCCAGGCCGCCTTCCCGCTCCAGCGCCGCGATATCCGTGCCGGAAACAATCTGCCTGTCCAGCCACGCCTTGACCAACTGCGCCCGGCCTTTCGGTGAATAGCGACGGTCGCGCGTACCTTTCCATGAGGGGCACATCGGGTCATTAACGTTGTCATTGAAACAGGCCCCATTGCCATTGCAATGCATGACTGCGCCGAAAGACTTCCAGACGGGCGGGGTGATGCGCTGGTCATGCGCGCCCCGCATCGGCACATCCTCAATACCGGTGAGAGATGCTTCCGGCAGGGTGGCGGGGGTCGCGATTTTGCCGGGATTGAGCTGATTATGCGGGTCAAAAAGCGCTTTGACCTGTTGCAACACAGGGTAAAGCGCACCGAAAAAGCGCGGCACATATTCCGACCGCAGGCCCTTCCCGTGCTCACCCCAGAGCAGGCCGTGATATTTCTGCGTCAATGCCGCGACCTCATCCGAGATCGGCTTGATCCGGGCGCGATCCTCAGCTTTTCGCATATTCAGCAGCGGGCGCACATGCAGCACCCCGGCATCCACATGGCCGAACATGCCATATTCCAGCCCATGCGCGTCCAATAGTGCGCGGAAGGCGGCGATATAGTCCGCCAGATGCTCCGGCGGGACGGCCGTATCCTCAACGAAAGGCTGTGGTCGGGCTTCACCACTGACATTTCCCAAAAGCCCGACAGCGCGCTTGCGCATGGCATAGACGCTTTTGACCGCCGCATCGCCCTGCGCGCATGTATATCCCAATCGTCCCGCTGCGCCGCTTGTCAAATCATCTGTGAAGTCCGCGACGCGATGTGCCAGAATTTCCGCATCATCGTCGGAGAACTCAATGATATTGATGCCCCGCGTTGGCTTCTCGGGATCGGACGGGAAATAATCCGCGACGCCGTACCAGCTCACATCCTGCATTGCGAGATCAAGCACGCGGGAGTCAACCGTCTCAATCGAGATCGGTTTTTTCGCCATCAGGTGACGCGCATCCCGCAGCGCGTCCATGAAACTCTCATAACGCACATTGATCAGCGTCACATGTTTCGGCACGGGCAGAAGATTGAGCTTGACCACCACCACCACCCCAAGCGTCCCCTCCGCGCCACAAAGGACGCTGTTCGGGTCGAAAACGCCGTCACCCGGCATGAGGTGCTTGAGGTCATAACCTGTCAGGCAACGATTAAGCTCGGGGAAGATCTCCGCAATCAAATCCTGATTTTCGGTCGCCAGACGATGCAGCGCGTGCGCGATTTCCCCTGCTCGGCCGGATTTCGGGTAGGTCGCTTCCAGGGCGGATGTGGCAACGGGATGCGTTGTCAGCACATCGCCACCCAGCAGAGCGGTTTTCAGCGCGAGGACATGGTCGCGGGTTTTGCCGTAAGTGCAACTCCCCTGACCGCTCGCATCGGTGCTTACCATCCCGCCAATCGTCGCACGATTGGATGTTGAAAGTTCCGGCGCGAAGAAGAGGCCGTAAGGCTTCAGCGCCGCATTGAGCTGATCCTTCACGACGCCCGGCTGAACGCGCGCCCATCTCTCCGCGACGTTGATCTCCAAAATCGCATTCATGTGGCGTGAAAGATCAAGCACGATGCCATTTGTCAGGGACTGGCCATTCGTCCCTGTTCCGCCGCCTCTGGGTGCGAAAGTGACCGTCCTGAAAGCCGCCTGTCCTGCGATCCGCATGGCGAGTGCAACGTCATTCTCATCAATGGGAAAGATGATGGCGCGCGGTGGTTGGCGATAAATCGAGTTATCGGTCGAAAAGACGATGCGGGAATCCTCGCCCTGCGCGATTTCCCCCTGAAAACCCGCTTTTCTCAATGCATCCAGATAATGCGCATCAACAGATATTTCCGCCTCAGAAATCGGGAGTGCGGATATTGCCTTGACCAAACTAACTCACCTTCATCATCACAATATCACGAAGCCCGATCTTCAACGGGACTTCATAAAGGATCATATCATCAAATGGCATAACGCGATGGACCTCCCCCTACGTCACCATTTTATGAAAGGGGCAATAAACGCTTCCTCACACCTTAAGCTGAGGGGACAGGCCCATCCGGTCATGCAGCGTCTCAAGCGCTGAAAGGTGGGTACGGTCGATTTGCAGGGGCGTCACAGTTACATGGTTTTGCAGAAGGGCCGCGCCCTCACTCCCGGATGCAAATTCGCGGTGGCGATATTGCATGGAGATCCAGTGATATTCCCGCGCCTGCATATCCTGACGCACGACAACATCGACATCACTCAACCCCCCGAAACCCTGATTTGTGAAAATCATCTCACGCACATCCGCCGCCGCGCAGGCCGGGAAATTGACATTAAGGCACGGTGAGACCGGTAAAATCTCCGTTGCCAGATGTTTGATGACATCAGAAGCCACACTCTCCGCCGCCGCCCAGCTGATTTCCCCTTCAAGAAAAAGCTGGCTCAGCGCGATGGACCGGCTGCCGAACATATGCGCCACCATCGCCGCCCCGACTGTGCCGGATAACAACGTCTCATGGCCGATATTCGCCCCGCGATTAATGCCTGACAAGACAAGGCTCGGGCGGGCATCCTTCATCAAATGACGCATGGCGAGCACGACACAATCAGCCGGGGAGCCGGATATGGCGAATTTTTGCGCCCCTCTCTCGGTCACGCGCAACGGGTCATGGAGGGTTACCGCGCTACCTGTGCCGCTCCGGTCAGATTCCGGCGCGACGACCCAGACATCATCTGACAGGGCATGGGCGATCTTCTGCAGTAAAGCCAGTCCCGGCGCGTCAATCCCATCATCATTGGTGAGCAAAATGCGTTCAAATATCATAAGATTCGCCTCGCCTCAACTGCCCTGCTGTCCCAAGTTGATATGCCCCGCGGCCCCAGAAAGCAATGTTGGCGGCTTTGAACCTGACTCCGTGTAATCGACCATCGCAGCGGCGATTTCTCGTTCCCCCATAATCACGCGTGAGGCCCCGCATTTTTTAAGGTAGGCTACGGCCTCATCGAAATGCGCACGTGCAATCACCGTCAGGTTTCGATTGGCCGCTACGGATTTTTCAATAATTTGCCCGGCTTCAAACGTCTCGGGAATGGCGACAATCAGGAGTCGGGCGTGACGGAGATTTAACGCCTCCCGCACTTTGTGATCCACCGCATTGCCAATCACGCCATGCACATTCTCGCGATCCGTCAACGCCATCGGAATGCTGCCAATTTCGGAAACGGCGATCTGCCATCCCGCCGCGGCGAGCTGCGTCGCCACGATGGAGCCGACCCGCCCGCACCCGACAATGACGACATGCTGTGTAAATCGCGTCGGCGCATAAGGGGCGTGGAGGACGCAAGCTTCATCCCCTTCATCGGGTAGCGGTGATGATGAGCGCTCCCGGATGCGCGCGTCAATCAATTGCGATAGATGCAGGACAACGGGATTGAGAAAAATCGAGATAATGGAGGCGCCGAGGATAATGTCCCGCGTTGATTCCTGCATCAAACCTAGCTGAATGCCCAGCGCTGCAAGAATAAAGGAAAATTCTCCGATCTGCGCCAGACCGCTGGCAATAAACAGCACATTATTCCATTTCTGCCCCATGCGTCGCAATATGAGGATGACGACAAGCGGCGTGCCGACCAAGATGACAAGGACGGTGGGGAATAACGTCCACGGGTCCGTGATGAGCACGGCGGGATTGAACAACATCCCGACTGAGACAAAAAACAGTACCGCGAAAGCATCGCGGAAAGGCAGCATTTCCTCCATCGCGCGATGGCTGAGATCGGTCTCGCTCAGCACCATCCCGGCAAGAAACGCGCCGAGTGCAAAGGATACGTCAAACCAGCGCGCCGCCACAAAGGCTACGCCAAGAGACAATGTCAGCAGAGACAGGCGGAATAATTCCTTTGAGCCTGTCCGGGCGACATAATGCATCAAGCGCGGAATCAGCCTTTTGCCTAGCACCAGCATCAGCGCGATAAAAGCTGCGACTTTTATGACCGTCCAGCAGGCGGGCACAAGCAACCCCATGAGGGAGAAACCTTGCCCGACATCACCCTTCATGAACGGTTGAAAAGCGGGGAGCAGAACCAGCGCCAGCACGGTAATGACATCCTGGATCACCAACCAGCCGACGGCCAGGCGCCCGCGCTCCGTATTCATCAGGTTTTCCTCCTGAAGCGTGCGCAGAAGCACGACCGTGCTCGCGACGCTCAGGGCGATGCCGAAAACAATGGAGGCACCCGTTGGCATCCCCAGCATCTTTCCAACGCCGAACCCCATGGCGACGGACGCCGCAACCTGCACGAGCGCGCTCGGCACCGCGACCCGCCTGACGATGAGGAGATCCTTGATCGAGAAATGAAGCCCGACCCCGAACATCAGCAGGATAACGCCGACCTCCGCGAGCTCAAGTGCCAGGCTTCCATCCGCCACGTAACCGGGTGTGAAAGGCCCGATGAGGATACCGGCCAGAAGGTAACCCACAAGGGGCGAGATTTTGCAGCGCAGTGCCACCGTCCCCAACAAAAAGGCGAGGCCCAGTCCGGCAACCAGAATACCGATTAAAGGTGTGACCTGATGCATGTAGCGCCCTCTCCTGCTTTTGCTGCGCCGGGAAAGATTAACATAACCCGATCCTTCACGGGGAATTTACTGACGCCGCCGCAATCTGTCGTCCGAAGATGCCGTGCCTGCCTTTGGCGCGACGTAAAGGACACGTTTTTGAAAAAACTCGGGCCTCGTAAAACCCCACCCATCGACATCCGTCTTTACTCGCAATGAGAAATCAACTGACGCACCGAAAGAAACGACGTTTCTTCGCCGTTCTCAGGCGCCGTCTCGGCGGGATGAGCCTTCTGCTTCTTTCCGCATGTCTCCCAAAGGAAAGTAGCTTTCTGACGCCCGCAGGTCTGATTGCGTCGCTGCAACGTCAATGGATGATCGAGATCGGCGTGGTCCTCATCGCCGTTCTCGTGCCGATCTTCATCGCCCTCCCCGGCCATTATCTGGCGTTACCGGATTAGCAATCGCAAGGCGCGCTATGCGCCGGACTGGGAATTTTACCGACCGCTTGAGATTTTCATCTGGAGTGAACCGATGGTGATTGTCGCGTTTCTGGCCATCATGATTGCCGGGCCACAGACGCGTTACAGTCCGGAGCGCGCCCCACCGCCGGGGAAACATTGGAGATCTAGGTCATCGGGATGAACTGGAAATGGCTCTTCCTCTATCCCGACCATCACGTCGCCACCGTCAACACCATCACATTGCCGGAGAACACAAATATCCGCTTTACCCTGAATAAGTGATGGCACGATGCGATCATTTTTCATCCCCGCCCTTGGCGGACAGATTTACGCCATGGGCGGGATGGTGACGCATCTTAACCTCCGCACAGGTGCCTCGACGGATCTGCTCGGTGAGAACACGCAATTCAATGGTGAAGGCTTTCAGGACCAGAAATTTATCGTGCATGTCGTCTCGCGCGATGCTTTCTCCCAATGGATTGAGCATGCTTACAACACGGGGCCGGAGCTAACGCGCGGCTTTTACCGTGTGCCGCATCAGCAGGGCTCCTGCCGGGACGCGCATGAGCAGCTTCAGCAAATGACCTCATCCCCCATGTGTGAAGAGGCGGGTGGACTCGTCTTCCGCTACATGTCGGGCTTCATTTTCAAAGAAGTCCTCCGTGACACCCAAAGAGGGAACAATGCAAAATGATGGCTGAATTGCTGCGCCGCATCACGTCCCGCGACTTCCTTCTCGGGCGTCTCGACGTCACCGCTTTGCCTTTTTACAGTGTGATCGCCATGATGGCGGCCAGTCTGGTCGTGATTGGCGGTCTCGTCACGCTTTATCTGCTCAGCCGTCACCGCCTCTGGGGCCGCCTCTGGCGGGAATGGCTGACGAGCGTTGACCATAAACGCATCGGTATTATGTATATCGTCCTCGCCTTCGTGATGCTGGCGCGGGCCCTTGCGGAAGCGGTCCTGATGCGGGTGCAGTAGGTTGTGGGTTTCAACAGTGCTGGGATTGTCCCGCCAGATCATTTTGCGCAGCTTTTCACGACGCATGGCACGATCATGATTTTCTTCATGGGCATGCCGTTTATGATCGGCCTCTATAATCTTGTCATGCCCTTGCAAATTGGCGCGCGGGATGTGTCATTCCCTGTCATGAATGCCATCAGCCTCGCTTTTACGACGGCGGGCGCGGCACTTCTGATGATTTCCCTTTGCATTGGCAAATTTTCAACCGGCGGGTGGAGTGGCTACCCGCCTTACACTGAGACAGGTTTCAGCCCGGATGTCGGTGTCGATTACTGGATCTGGGCGCTGACGCTTAGCTCCATCGGCAATACCATGACCGGCATTAATTTCACCGTCACGATCTATAAAAAACGCGCGCCGGGGATGCGCCTGTTTTTAATGCCGCTTTTTACCTGGACATGCCTCTGCGTCTCCATATTGATCATTTTCGCGATGCCGCCCTTGACGGTCGCGACATTGATGCTCGCCATGGACCGTTATTTTGATGCCCATTTCTTCACAAACGATTTGGGCGGCAATGTCATGAACTACGTCAATATGTTCTGGCTGTTCGGTCACTCTGAGGTCTATATCCTCGTCCTGCCCGCTTTCGGGGTTTATTCAGAGACGATTGCGGTTTTTTCATCCAAGACACTTTACGGTTATCACTCACTCGTCTGGACCACGATCGTAATTGCCGTGCTGTCTTTTACCGTCTGGCTGCATCATTTTTTAACCATGGGGCAGGATGGTCAGGTCAATGCCGCTTTCGGGATCGCCACCATCCTGATTGCCATCCCGACCGGCGTCAAAATCTACAACTGGATTTTGACGATGTTTCGCGGCCGTATCCGCCTCTCCGTCCCGATGCTTTATGCCTGTGCGTTCATCCTGCTCTTCACGGTGGGTGGGTGCACCGGGATTATCCTCGCCAATCCGGGGCTGGATTATCAGGTCCATAATACCGTGTTTCTGGTGGCGCATTTCCATAATGTGCTGATACCGGGCCTGCTCTTCGGCATGTTGAGTGGCTATCACTACTGGTTTCCCAAGGCTTTTGGCTTCCGATTGGATGAAAGATTGGGCCATTACAGCTTCTGGTGCTGGGTCTGGGGCTTTATCTTCGCCTTCATGCCGCTTTACGTCTCCGGGCTTATGGGTATGCCGCGCCGCACGCAGTCCTACACAATCGCTGCGTGGCATGATTACGCGCTCATCGCCATGTTCGGCGCGGTCCTGATCGACCTCGCTTTCGTTTTCCTAATTATACAGCTCGTTGTCAGCATTCGGAAACGACAGGAATATGCGGTTTTTGATGGCGATCCGTGGGATGATCGCGCATTGGAATGGGCAGTCTCCGCACCAGCGCCCGAGTATAATTTTGCGCAAATCCCGCATGTCGCGCGTCTCGACGCGTTTTACGTCGCCAAACAGGCGGGCGACCCCTAACCCCGAGCCTGAAAGCTACCGATCCATCTCCATGCCCGCCAGCAGGTCCGTTGCGCCCATCTGCCTTGCTGCGCTTATTGTGCTCGGATTTGCTTTGACATGGCATATTTTCTGGCTCGCAGCTCTGGCGCTCATCGGGTTCGGCATCACGATTATCGTCAGCACTTTTCAACCCGATAAAGAAGAAGTGATTTCCACCAAAAAATCCGGGCGCATGAGAAACGCTGGCGTCAGGCCCTCGCGGCGCATCATTCCGACGCCGCGACCATGCCTCTGGCGGATGGGGAGCAAGGCTGATGTCCACACCGTCATCCCTCTCCGTCACGGCGTTCACGGCGCCCAACCCCGCTCGACGCCATGTGCGCACGTGCTGAGGAGGCGCGGTTCGGGTTCTGGATCTTCCTGATGAGCGATCTGGTGATCTTCTCGCTCCTCTTCGCGACATACGCCATTATGTGGGGCAATCGCACCGATGGGCCTGGGCCGGAAGATCTTTTCCAGCTCAAGAGCGCCGCCATTCAGACGGGCTGCCTCCTTCTCAGCAGCTTTACTTTCGGACTCGTTACCCTCAATGCGCAGGGTCAGGTCAGCGTCGCCCGCACCATGATCCGGCTTATCGTCACATTGACCCTGGGCGCCGGCTTTCTGGGTTTCGAGATCTCTGACTTCATCGACATGGTGCAACAGGAGGCCGGTATTTCCGCCAGTGGCTTTCTCTCATCTTTTTACGCACTCGTCGGTACGCATGGGCTGCATGTCACGGTGGGCTGTCTATGGATCCTCATCATGCTGCTGCAATTAGGGCGGTTCGGCCTGACGCTCTCGGTTATCAGCCGGATCATGTGCCTTGCGCTTTTCTATCATTTTCTCGACATTATCTGGATCGGAATATTCTCGATCGTCTATCTGATAGGGCTTGCCAAATGACGCCGGAAAAAAGGACCGCGGGACGCGACTACCTTATTGGCTTCCTCGCCGCGATAATATTGACGGTTATTCCCTTTAGCCTTTTATGGCGCGATGTGCTGAAGGGGCGTGACTTGTTAATTGCGATCGCGGCTTGCGGGGTCATTCAGGTCTGTGTGCATTTCCGATATTTTCTGCATGTCGATTTCAAACGCGCCCATCGCGATGATTTGCAGCTTGTTCTGTTCACCGGACTGATCGTCTTCCTCATGGTCGGCGGGACGCTATGGGTGATCGGGAATGAGGTGCATATGATGAGCGGCAACTTAGCACACCCGTAACGCGCGATATTGAAGAGGAAAACTGGCTGGGGGACCTGGATTCGAACCAGGGCTGACCGGGTCAGAGCCGGTAGTTCTACCGCTAAACTATCCCCCAGAAATGCGCGTGTATGACAGCACGCATTCGGTGGCATCGACTTAGCATTACGCCCCGCATGACACAAGCCCCAAATCTGCCCCCTTATCAGCCGCGTGAAGCACGGAAAATTGCGTTGCGTTACGACGCGTTACGACAATCGTCAGAGATTTTACTTGGCGGTTAATATGGATAAATGGTTATATTTGTCCTCATGAAGCCATCAGATCAACGCAAAGGCACAGGGCGGAAGCCGGGTCCATCATCGCAGGCCGCAATGCGCGTCCCGGGCCGCGCATTGAAAAGCGCCGCCCAACCCGGTGCGGAAGATGCAGGGCATGACGGGAAAAGCGTCGGCGCGATGCGCGCCAAAGCAGTGACGTTGCGCAAGGCGCGAGGCAAGACAACATCCCAGCAACGCTGGCTGCAACGGCAGTTGAATGACCCCTATGTCGCCGCCGCAAGGGCGCAGGGATGGCGCTCACGCGCCGCCTTCAAGCTGATCGATATGGATGACCGCTTTTCACTGATCAAACCAGGCGCGAAAATTGTGGATCTCGGCGCGGCGCCAGGGGGCTGGAGTCAGGTTGCTGTCAAACGACATGCGGCGCGCGTTGTCGGCATCGACCTCCTCCCGATTGACCCTGTCAGCGGCGCGGATTTCATTGAGGGCGATTTTACCGACCCATCAATGGACACGCAGCTTCTCACCCTTCTGGGTGGTAAAGCGGATATTGTCCTCTCCGACATGGCGCCCAACACGACGGGCCATGTCGCAACGGACCATCTGCGCATCATGGGACTGGCGGAAGCCGCGCTGGATTTTGCCACGTCCGTACTGGAGGAGGGGGGCAGCTTCGTCGCCAAAGTCTTTCAGGGTGGGTCGGAGCACACAATGTTGCGGCGCCTCAAACAGCATTTCGCGTCGGTGCGTCACGTCAAGCCCCCCTCCTCCCGCAAGGAGTCGAGTGAGCTTTACGTCGTGGCGCAGGGTTACCGACCCGCCGCGATAACGCACTGACGTCGGCCATGGGTCAGGATGTCACGCCCGCATCCACAGGCCACAGCCAAGCCGCACCCCTCACGCCGGAGCTGTCGCCACGCATGTTCTGTACAATTGGCGTGGTACAGGTCGGTGTAATGACATGCCGCTGCAAAAGCGGCGGGACGCGTTCATACAGGGAAGAGAGATTGGACACGCCTCCCCCCAGAACGATCATATCCGGATCAAGGAAGTTGATGATCATGGCGCAGGCGCGGGATAATTTATCAACATATCGGTCAAGCGCCCTGGCGGCGTCAGTATCACCCGCCGCAGCGGCCTGCTCAATCCCTGCCGTGTTACGATGGCCAACGCCTTTCCAGTCCTGCGCAAGTGACGCCCCGCAGAGATATCGCTCCAGACAGCCCTCATTGCCGCAGAAACAGCGTGGCAGGGGAAATTCCTCCTTACGAAGCCAGGGTAAGGGCATGTGGCCCCATTCACCCGCGATGGAATGTCGGCCGCCAATGACTTTGCCTTCACAGACAATGCCGCCGCCCATCCCGGTCCCGAGGATGACGCCAAACACGACGCGCTGCCCGGCGCCGGCACCGTCTGACGCCTCGGACAGGGCAAAGCAGTTTGCATCATTCTCCACGCGCACCTGGCGTTGCAGGGCGGTATCGAGGTCCCTGCCGAAAGGCTGATGGTTCAGCCAGGTGGCATTGGCGTTTTTGACGAGTCCTGTTTCAGGTGAGATGGCACCCGGAATACCAATACCCAGCGATGTTGTGGATTTGCCGCTCGATTTATTCTGGAATGGCACGGCATTGAGTCGCGCCTCGACATCAAACACAAAATCCCGGACAGCGATCACGGCGTCCTGATAAATGCCCGGATTGGGCACACGCTCCCGCAGCACAAGCGCGCCGAAACGATCGAGAACCGCGATCTCGATTTTGGTACCGCCAAAATCGATACCTAGACGATAATCAGCCATAAAGAAGACCTTAATAAATATACGTCACAAGAAAGACGACGGCGCATGATGCGCAGTTATCCGCGAGACGTAAAGACTATACCTCCGCCAGTTGGATCTTGACCCTTATTGCAGAGACACTCATCATGAACAGGATGAAACTTGACCTCGCATCGACGACGATTTTTGACGCAAGGCACCTTAAATGCCCGATTTCCGTGCTTGCGGCCAAGAAATTTCTCAGTCGCGTTGCCGCAGGCGCGGTGGTCGAGGTGATTTCGGATGATCGTGCAAGTCTTGCCGGTTTCCAGGCTTTGTGCCGGGATCGTCACCATCATTTGATCGGCTTCAAGGATCGTGGTGACGCTTTTACATTGACGATTTTGCGTCGCGATACAGTTTAACGTTACAGTATATGTGGCAAAAAATCACCGTTTTTCGAGAGAAACCGAACCTGCGCGACGTTAGACGTTGGCGAAATGCCCCTTGCGCGCTATCCCTCCCCTCTCGGCGATGGGGCCTGTCAGACTTACTGAAGAACTGGTAAATTTAAGATGAGCAAAGACCTCTTGAAAATGTCTTTTGAGGACGCTCTCAGCGAGCTTGAGAATATTGTCCGCGATCTGGAAAACGGCCAGATGAAGCTTGAAGAGGCCATCACCGCCTATGAACGCGGCGCGGCGTTGCGGCGTCATTGTGACCTCAAACTCAACGAGGCGGAGATGCGTGTCCAGAATATCCTCGACCGTGACCGTGCCACCAACGACATAGCCGCGCAGCATGATGGCACCGCCCCCGGCGCGCGAGACGTCACCTCATGAACCTCCAGTCCCCAGTTACAACGTCACCTATGAAAACCTCTCAAGACCTCACAGCCTACCTCAAGCGGGCAGCCTCAGCTATTGAAGCGACCATCGCCTCCCTCCTGCCTGACGTGGCGGGGGATGAGCAGATTCTAATTGATGCCATGCGTTACGCCTCACTCAATGGGGGCAAACGCCTGCGCGGCTATCTCGCCACGGAAGTCGCGTCGATCTTCCATGCCGGGTCACACGGTGCGCTGCGCGTTGCTGCCTCCGTTGAGATGCTGCACGCTTATAGTCTGGTCCATGATGATCTCCCCTCCATGGATGATGATGACCTCCGCCGTGGCCAGCCTTCAACCCATCGCAAATTTGATGAAACCATCGCCATTCTCGCCGGTGATGCATTGCAGACAAAGGCTTTTGAAATCCTTGCAAGTGCGGAAACCCATCCCGACCCGACCATTCAGGTGCGTCTCGTCGCCGCTTTGGCTGAGGCTTCCGGCGCGGCGGGAATGGTGGGGGGTCAGGTCGTTGATATCAGGGGAGAAGGCCGCAATCTGCCGATAGAACAGGTGCGCCGCCTCCATGCCATGAAAACTGGCGCGCTCATTCGTTATTCTGCCGTCTCCGGCGCGATTCTCGGCGGTGCGGATTCAAGGGAGAGGGCCATGATTGACGCTTACGGGCGTGACCTTGGCATGGCGTTTCAGGTGGCGGATGACGTGCTCGATTCCACGGCGACGGAAGAGGAACTCGGCAAAACCGCCGGGAAGGACGCCGCAAGCGGAAAATCGACTTATGTCGCATTACTCGGTATTGAAGGCGCAAAGGCGGAAGCGGCGCGCCTCGCAGAGAGCGCCGTCGCGTCCCTGTCAATTTTTGGAGAGCGCGCCGACGCGCTCAGAGCCCTGGCTCGTTATGTCGTCGAACGGAGAAATTGAACACGATGTCAAAGCTGGATAATGGACATTCCGTCTCGACGATACCGACGCTCGGCAAATACCCGTTGCTTGACCGCGTCACCACGCCGGATGATCTGAAAAATCTGTCAATCGATCAACTCCGGCAGCTCGCCACTGAATTGCGCTCAGAGACGATCGACACCGTCTCAACGACCGGGGGCCATCTGGGGGCCTCGCTTGGCGTTGTGGAACTGACCATCGCCATGCATGCGGTTTTCGATACGCCGGATGATAAAATCATCTGGGATGTCGGCCATCAGGCCTATCCGCATAAAATCCTGACAGGGCGTCGGGACCGCATCCGCAGCCTTCGTCAGCCGGGGGGACTTTCCGGATTCACCCGCCGCGCTGAGAGCCCTTACGACCCGTTCGGCGCCGCGCATTCCTCCACCTCGATTTCCGCGGGGCTAGGCATGGCGGTGGCGCATCACTTCCAGGCGGAAAAAGATGCGTCTTACCGTGAGCGTTCCGTCCTGGCGGTTATTGGTGACGGCTCCATTTCCGCCGGCATGGCCTATGAAGCGATGAATAACGCCGCCGTCGCCGGGCCCGGCGCGAAACGCCTCATCGTGATCCTCAATGATAATGAGATGTCGATTGCCCCGCCTGTGGGCTCCATGTCCAAATATCTCTCCCGCCTGATGACGTCGCGGCAATTTCTGGGCCTCCGTGACCTGGCCGGGCGTTTCGCCAAGCACCTCCCTTCCCGCTTGGAACATGCCGCCAAGCGAGCGGAAGAGCTGACGCGCGGGCTGATCATCGGGGGCACGTTATTTGAGGAGCTTGGTTTCTATTATGTCGGCCCGGTGGATGGACATGACCTGACCCAACTCGTCCCGATATTGCGCAATCTGCGTGATAATAATGAAGGCCCCATCCTCCTCCATGCCATTACCGAGAAGGGTCGCGGCTACCAGCCTGCCGAATCTGCGGGCGACAAATATCACGCCGTCAATCTCTTCAATGTGGTGACGGGAGAGCAGAAAAAGGCACCTTCCGGCCCGCCAAGTTATACGTCCGTCATGTCGCGTGAGCTTCTGCGCTGTGCGGGTGAGGATGATCGCCTCGTCGCCATCACTGCAGCCATGCCATCCGGCACCGGGCTGGATGCTTTTGCGAAATCCTACCCCGAGCGTTTCTTTGATGTCGGCATTGCGGAGCAACATGCGGTGACCTTCGCAGCCGGTATGGCGACGGAGGGCCTCCGTCCCGTCTGCGCCATTTATTCGACCTTCCTGCAACGCGCCTATGACCAGGTTGTCCATGATGTAGACCTGCAAAACCTCCCTGTTCGCTTCATGATTGACCGCGCCGGGCTGGTGGGCGCGGATGGCGCGACCCATGCGGGGTCGTTTGATCTCAATTATCTGTGCTGCCTGCCCAATATGGTTGTCATGGCCCCGAGTGATGAGATCGAACTCACTCATATGACCGCAACCGCCTGCGCCTATGATGCCGGGCCGATCGCACTGCGTTATCCACGTGGCAGCGGCATCGGGCTTGACCTTCCTGAGAAGGGTGAGGTGCTGCCGATCGGCGTCGGGCGCATCGTGCAGGAGGCCAATACGCGCCCCGATCAGAAACACGGCGTTGCGATCCTGTCCCTCGGAACACGGCTCGAGGAATCGCGCAAAGCAGCGGATAGGCTGGCCGCGCAGGGCATCCCCGTCACCGTCGCCGATGCACGCTTTGCCAAGCCGGTCGATACGGCGCTGATCGACAGGCTGGCGAAACGTCACGATGTCTTCATCACGCTTGAGGAAGGTGCTGCGGGTGGTTTCAGCAGTCTGGTCGTGCGACATCTCGCAGAGACAGGGCAGCTTGACCACGTGAAATTCCGCCCGATGGCCCTGCCCGACGCCTATATCGACCATAATAAGCCAGATGCCCAATATGATGAGGCGGGCCTGACCGCACGCCATATTGTCGCGACAGCGGCGACGGCCCTCGGCGTGGACATCGAGGCCCAGTCAGCTTAATGGCAAAGAAAGTTCGGGCCGACCTCCTCCTCGTCTCACGCGGATTGGTGGAAACGCGTGCCCGCGCCCAGGCCTTGATTATGGCCGGACTGGTTTTTACAGGCGAGAAGCGTGTCTCCAAACCGGGGGACAATCTTGACGAAGATGCGGCGCTTTCCGTGCGTGGGCAGGATCATCCCTGGGTGTCACGCGGCGGGCTGAAGCTCGACCATGCCATCCAGCATTTCAAACTGGATGTCACGGATTGCGTCGCGCTGGATATCGGGGCGTCAACAGGCGGCTTCACCGATGTGCTTCTCACCCATGGCGCGCGCAAGGTTTACGCGGTCGATGTGGGGCATGGGCAGCTTGCCTGGCGCCTGCGCTCTGACCCACGCGTTGACGTGCGGGAAAAATGCAACGCACGCAACCTGTCGGAACAGGACGTGCCCGAGCCTGTCAATATCCTCGTCTGTGATGCGAGCTTCATCGGGTTAAGGATGGTCCTTCCCGCGCCGCTCGCCCTATGCGCACCCGGGAGCTGGGCGGTCGCGCTGATCAAACCTCAGTTTGAGGCGGGACGCACGGAGATCGGCGCCAAAGGGGTGGTGCGAGACCCGCAGATTCATCAACGCGTCTGCGATGAAATTGCCGATTGGTGGCGAAATCTGCCCGGTTGGAAGGTGCTTGGCGTGGAGCCCAGCCCGATCACCGGCCCGGAAGGCAATCGAGAATTCCTTATCGCGGCACGACGTCTGGACTAAAATTTCGGGCTTCATGACGTTTTGGTTTAAAAAATAGCCCGACTTTATGATAAGCCATCCCCCATTATGACAGACAGCGTCTCGCTACCCGACCTCACTGCTGATGAACAGGCGCGCATTCAGGCCAAAGCCGCGCTTTTTCCGCCACCTTCGCCCGTTCTCGCAGATGGGCGGAAAGATCTGGTTGGGTTGTCACGAGAGGAGCTGATCGCCAAACTTGCTCTGCTGGGTGAAAAACCTTTCCACGCCAAGCAGCTCTGGCACTGGATCTATCATCAGGGCGTCACGCAATTTGATGAAATGAGTTCCATTTCCCGCCCATTGCGGGAGAAGCTTGCCAGCTTGTATGTTATCGGGCGGCCGGATATCACAACCCAGCAGACGGCCCGCGACGACACGCGCAAATTTCTGTTCCGTTTCCGTGATGGGCAGGAGGCCGAGACGGTCTATATACCTGATCGGCGGAAGGACCGTGGCGCGGTCTGCATTTCCTCCCAGGTGGGCTGCACCCTATCATACAGTTTCTGCCATACGGGCACACAGAAACTTGTGCGTAATCTCGGGGCGGCGGAAATCATCAGCCAGTTCATGGCGGCGCGTGACAGTTACGGGGAGTGGCCCAGCCCGACGGGGGACACGCCACGTCTGCTCTCAACCATCGTCATGATGGGAATGGGTGGACCCCTTTATAATTATGACGAAGTCGCAAAAGCGATCACGATCATCATGGATGGTGAAGACATTGCACTATCCCGCCACCGCATCACCCTCTCAACCTCCGGCGTCGTGCCGATGATGGATCGTTGTGGCAGCGAGCTTGGTCTCAATCTGGCCATTTCCCTCCATGCGGTGCGGGATGATCTGCGCGATGTTCTGGTCCCGCTCAATCGCAAATACCCGATTGCAGAGCTGATGGCCGCATGTCGCCGCTACCCCTCTGCTTCCAATTTCCGGCGCATTACGTTTGAATATGTCATGTTGCGCGACGTTAATGACAGTGTCGCCGACGCGCGGGCGCTTGTTCGGCTGATCCGCGACATGCCTGCGAAAGTTAATCTCATCCCTTTCAACCCGTGGCCCGGATCCGACTATCAGACCTCCACGCGGGAAGCGGTGGACAAATTCGCCGCCATTATCATGGATGCCGGTTTCGCCTCACCCATCCGGATGCCGCGCGGGCGCGAGATCCTGTGGCAGCCTGCGGACAATTAAAGACGGAAAGCCAGCGTGTTCGACGCGCATCCGCTGACCGCGTCGGCGATAACGGCCCGCAGGACGCATTTTGACGCGTTGACGTCCGGTAACAAACTGTTAGATTTTTCGACAAGATGCACTTTAGAGAAAGAACGCCCCGATGACCGCTCCCCATGTTAAGAAAGTCGTACTCGCTTACTCAGGTGGGTTGGATACATCGGTCATTCTTCGCTGGCTGCAAAAAGCTTATCATTGTGAAGTTGTCACCTTCACGGCAGATCTCGGCCAGGGTGAGGAGCTGGAGCCCGCCCGGAGAAAAGCCGAGATATTCGGCGTTAAGGAGATCTTCATGGAAGACCTCCGCGAAACTTTCGTCAAAGACTTTGCCTTCCCGATGTTTCGCGCCAACACGCTTTATGAGGGCCAGTATCTTCTTGGGACATCCATCGCCCGCCCGCTGATCGCGCAGCGTCAGATTGAAATCGCCCAGCAGGTCGGCGCTGATGCGGTCGCGCATGGTGCGACCGGTAAAGGCAATGATCAGGTCCGGTTTGAGCTCGCTTATTATGCGCTGAAGCTCGATATTAAAGTTATAGCCCCTTGGCGGGAGTGGGATCTGACCTCCCGCACGAAGCTTCTGGCTTTCGCGGAGGAAAATCAGATCCCCGTCACGAAAGACAAGCGCGGTGAGGCGCCTTTCTCGGTCGATGCCAATTTGCTGCATTCATCGTCAGAGGGGAAAGTTCTGGAAGATCCCGCCTTGGCGCCGGATGAAATCGTCTTCCAGCGCACAGTGTCACCGGAAAACGCGCCCGACCGCCCGACTGAAATCACAATCGATTTTAAAAATGGGGACCCGGTCGCGCTGAATGGTGAAGTGCTTTCACCCGCGACGCTGCTGACGCGGTTAAATGCGCTCGGGCGAGATAATGGCATCGGGCGGCTTGACCTGGTCGAGAACCGCTTTGTTGGCATGAAGTCCCGCGGCATTTACGAAACACCAGGCGGGACCATCCTGCTGGCCGCGCATCGCAGTATTGAGTCCATCACGCTCGATCGTGAGGCGATGCACCTTAAAGACAGTTTAATGCCGCGTTACGCGGAGATTATTTATAACGGTTTCTGGTTCTCGCCGGAGCGACGGATGCTCCAGGCACTGATTGATGCAAGCCAGCAATCTGTTGAGGGGCGCGTGCGTTTGAAGCTCTATAAAGGTAACGTCATCTGCGTTGGACGTGAAAGCCCGACAAGCCTGTATGACACGCGCGTAGTCACTTTTGAGGATGATGCGGGTGCTTATAACCAGGTTGACGCGCAAGGCTTCATCCGTTTGAACGCTTTGCGCCTGCGCCTGGGGGGCCAAGTCGGTCGTAAAGGCGGGCGCTTGTAATTATAAATAAGCGGAGCGAGACATGACCCGGCTTTACCCTGCCCTTAAAACATCTCTTGCCATGGCTTTCTGCCTTACCCTGCTCTCCTGCGGGTCTGGCCCGAAGGATGAGCCGGAACTGACCCCCGAGCAGTTCATGGCGAAAATGCGTGCGCAACCCGGCGTTAAGACGCTGCCGGATGGGCTTGCCTATAAAATCCTCAAATCAGGCCCGAAGGACGGTCTTTCCCCCGTGAAAGGCCAGACCATGATGGTGATTTATGAAGGGCGCCTGCCGGACGGGGCCATTTTTGACAGCTCCGACCAGCATGGTACAGGGGCCTATATGCAGATGGGGCTCGACGGGCTTGTGCCTGGCTGGATGGAAGCCCTGCCCATGATGCATGTGGGGGATGAATGGATGCTCTATCTGCCGCCGAAACTCGCTTACGGCAAGCGTTCCATGGGCATCATCCCGCCGAACAGTCCGCTCGTTTTCAAAATCCGCCTGCTCGGGGTAGGTCAACGGGAATAAAATATGCGCGTCCCTCTCGCGTTCGCGCCGCTCCTGGGTTTGGCCCTCATTCTGACCGGGTGCAAGGAGAAACCGCCCGGCCAGAAGCGATATGGCCCGAATTGCGGGATTTGCCATCATAATGGCACCGGCCAGACGGGAGAGTTTCCCCCACTGGTCGGCCGTCTGGATGTCATTGCGCGCACGCCGGAAGGGCAGAAATTTCTGGCATCCGTCATGATTAATGGGCTCAACGGCCCGATTATGGCCAACGGCGCGCGATATAACTTCGCCATGCCGCCTTTTGCCCAGATGAGTGATGATGACCTCGCCCTTATCCTCAACTGGCTGATTGCCCGCGGAGAGACAACGCCCCCTCCCGTCATCACACCGAAAATTTTCACTGAAGCGCGTCAGGCAGAAATCGGTCCAGGGAAGACACGTAAGCTGCGCCTTGATCTTCAGAAAAAGGGCCTCATCCCGTAACAAAACCAAGCGCACGACCCACGCATCGCCATCCGGCAAAAATTGAAGAGAAGATTGACGGACAAGCACAAAAACCGGAAAATACATCATGCAGCGCGTTTTTTCAGGCATTCAGCCGACAGGCACCCCCCAACTCGGCAATTATCTCGGTGCGATCCGTAATTGGGTTGCATTGCAGCAGCGTTATGACTGCGTTTTCTGCTTGGTGGATCTCCATGCCATTACCGTTTCCCGGACACCGGCGCAATTGCGCGGAGACACACTGATCCAGGCCGCCTGTCTGGTCGTGTCCGGCATCGATCCTGAGAAACATATCCTTTATAATCAGTCCGCCGTCTCAGCCCATACGCGCCTCGCCTGGATTTTCAATTGCGTCACCCGCCTTGGCTGGCTCAACCGGATGACGCAGTTTAAGGAGAAAGCGGGTAAGGACCGTGAAAATCACTCAGCGGGGCTGTATATTTATCCGAGCCTGATGGCGGCAGATATTCACGCCTTCAAAGCCACGCTCGTCCCTGTCGGCGATGATCAACGCCAGCATCTTGAACTCGCCAATGACATTGGTGAAAAATTCAATCATGATTATGGCGTCACCTTTTTCCCGCATATTGAGGGACTGATCCCCGTTGAGACTGCACGCGTCATGAGCCTGCGGGACGGCACAAAGAAAATGTCCAAATCCGACATTTCTGCCCAGTCACGCATTGAACTCACCGATTCCGCCGATGAAATCCGGCTGAAAATCCGGCGCGCCAAAACGGATTCGGACCCGATACCGGCCACGATCGCTGAATTGGCGGAACGCCCTGAAGCGCTCAATCTCCTCTCCATCCACGCCGCCATCGTGGGGGAAAAGCTTGAGAACGTCGTCGCGCACTTTTGTGGTCGGGGTTTCGGGCACGTCAAATCGGCTTTGTCGGACGCGCTGATTGAAAAAATCGTCCCGATCGGGGACGAAGCACGACGCCTCATGAATGATGAAGCCTATCTCGTCACTATCCTGCGTGAAGGCGCTGAGAAGGCACGGGCGATTGCCGAACCGATTGTTGATAAGGCGGAAAAAATCGTTGGCTTTATCCGTTAAGCCCATCAGGTTTGAGGAAGGGCGTTACGGGTATCATGCGACAGGCATTCCACACACTTGACATCACCACCCACCGCAAGGGCCTGATCAATATCACGGCCTCTGTGGAAGATTGGGTTGCCGAAACCGGCATTGAGGCGGGGCTGCTGACATTATGGTGCGGTCATACCTCCGCCTCCCTCACCGTGCAGGAAAATGCCGACCCAACCGTTCTGCGTGATATTGAGGCCTATTTTGATGACCTTGTCCCGGAAACACGGCATTACCAGCATGATTATGAGGGGGCCGATGATATGCCGGCCCATCTACGCAGCTTACTGACAAACACGCAGCTCAGCCTCCCTGTCAGGGATGGGCGCACTGTCCTCGGCACCTGGCAGGGACTTTATCTGTTTGAACACCGACGCCGCCCCCATCAGCGGCAGATCGTGCTCCATCTGATAGGTAACTAAGCGCCCCCTCACGCATTTTTCAGGGCGCGTCCGACCAATCTGGCAGAAAGAACTTTGCCGGGCAGCTACTGCGCCTTCCAGACACGGAGGCGAATGCACCCATGTGGGGGAAGCCCTCCATCGTCGCGGGGTTGAGAGCGAGCTGAACCTCAACGAGGATGGCGCGCTTCATCGTGTCGCGTCGACAGCGCAGCACGATCCCGCCATTCGGAAAACGCGGCCAGTCCCGTCGAACTGATGCGAAAAACGCCGCACGCGACATTTTTTTACCGACCCCGGCACGCAGAAAGGCTGCCGTCTCCGTATGCAGAAAATCATCGCGCACCTTCAGCGCCGATCTGATCGTTTTATCCGGGTCAAGATCGAGACAGGCAAGGTGCTTTTCGGCCTCATGCGCTACGAGATCCCTGCCCGTATCGGCCGTGACGCGCCGGAAAGCCGCCTGCGTCTCCTCACTTATCGAGGTTGCCCGGCTGTGCGCCCCGATCGGGACGGCCTGACATCCTCTCTGCTCCCAGATTTTTTCCGGCAAACCGGCATTCTCTAGCGATTTGGGCTCAGACGGCCAGGCACCATGTAACCCGATGAGATTTTCATGAGTCATCATTGCCGTGCATTGATGAGAGACCAGGCAGAAACCGGGCAACCAACTGAGGGCAATCGTGTAGTGATCAAACTTCGTGTTCGGTAACGCCGCATGAGCCAAAGAGGCACATGTGCTCCAGAGCAGCGCCAGGACGCAGATGAATCGACATGGCGAATGTGGAAAATGGGGATTTTCATTCCATGCCTCTCACAAATAAATTCTCTCATGAAATTTCCGACCTTATCCCGCGTCTGCCGGACAGGGTTAAGACTCTTTTAACGTTGGCGAGCTTAGGGCGATCAAAAGCTTTATGTAAATTCCAAATCAGGTGCGCGGTGACCTTCTCGTACGCGCTGACGGTGCCAAGTCTCCTTGAACCACGTTAGAGAGATATGAATTTTCGTAAAGCGTTGTTAAAAGGGTTTGTCGCACGTCATGCCATTTCAGACAAAGGGTGCAGGACATGATTGTCAATAGAGGTCGAGGCTTATGGATTATCGTGCGAGAGACCTCGACGCCGCTAATCATCTTTGCGACCTGGGACTTTATCGTCGTCATCCTCTACCAGATTTACCATCAGGAATGGATGGAGCAACCCGCCCTTCCGGTTTCCCTGATGGGTTCCGCCTTGGCCCTGTTTCTCGGAATGCGGAACAACGCAGCTTATGCGAGATGGTGGGAGGGGCGCAGCCTTTGGGGCTCCGTGACAAATAATTGCCGCTCCTTCGCCCGTCAGGCCGCCTCCCTCCTTGAAGGTCGGCCGGACCTGTCGCGGGCGATGGCGGCTTATCCTTATCTGCTGCGGAGCGCCCTTTCAGGTTTGAATGAAGGCCCGGACCCCCAACGCTTCCTGACGCCGCAAATGTTCGAGCGCATCATGGTCCGCCGTAACAAGCCGAACGCGCTTCTTTATGAAATCGGGCTTGAGGTCGCGCGGGAGGTTGCTGAAAAGAAAATCGATGGCGCGGTGCATGGCGCGGTTGACCGCATCTTGAGTGATCTGGCCAATTCCCAGGGCGGGTTGGAGCGGATCAAAAACACCCCGCTTCCCATTCAATATTCAACGATCCCGCTTTTTGTCACCCATGTTTTCTGCATTGTGTTGCCGCTTTCAGCCGTACAGACCTTAGGTTGGATCACCCCCCTCGGCTCCAGTCTTGTCGGGTTCCTGTTTCAGGCGCTGGATAAAAGCGGGCGTGACCTGCAGGAGCCCTTCCGCCCCAGCGTGCACGCCCTGCCAATGCTGACCATGTCGCGCACGATTGAAATCGACCTTTTACAAGCAATCGGGGAGAAAGTCGGGCTGCCCATTGAGCTTGTCAATGACGTGCAGCCCTGAGCCGCGTCTCTTTTGCAAAGGATTGCAGACAAATCCCATTATCTATGTTATACGCTTCAGATGAGCAAATCCAGAACCACTCTGAGCGAAGCGATTGAAGACGCGATGCCCTGTAGCGCCGCAACATCATCTCCCCATCCGACTGAGCCCGCAACCATGAAGGAGGCGCCGTTCCAGGAGGGCGATTCGATTGTTTATGCCACGCATGGCGTGGGCCGCGTTGATCGCATCGGTGTTGACGAAATTGCCGGGACGAAGCTGGAATTCATCCAGATTTCCTTCCCCGGCAACCAGATGACGTTGCGCATCCCGCTTGCCAAAGCTCAGAAATCCGGCCTTCGTAAAATTGTCACGCAGGACATCGTTGATAAAGCGATGTCGGTCATTAAAGGCAAACCCCATGTCAGCCGCGGCATGTGGGCCCGTCGCGCCGTCGCCTATCAGGAAAAGATCAATTCCGGGGATCTTGTTCAGATCGCCGAGGTGCTGCGCGATTTACGCCGGAATGTCGATAGTCTTGATGGCAGCTTCAGTGAGCGCAAGCTTTTTGAAGCCGCGCAGGAGCGTTTTGTCAGTGAAGTCGCGGTTCTCGAAAATCGCGATTCCGCGGTAGTCCTGCAGGAACTGACGGAAAAAATGAAGGCGCTTTCCTGAGATTCTGCTTTAGGGACGTCAACCCACCCGCTGTTATCTCACTTGTCCTTTTGGCAGCGGCTTTATGTGTTCGCTTCTGACATGCCAGGGGAGAGGCCGTGATGACACAGAAAACGCAGCCGCCTTTTAAGGGTAAAACTGTTCTCGTCACAGGTGCGTTGAAAGGTATTGGTCACCAGATCGTGCTCGACTTTGCGGCGCAGGGCGCACAACTTGCCATCACCGCCCGCCATGATGACGAGCTTGACCACGTGCTGCGCGACATGAAAAACGCCGCACCCGGCAGGCACATCAAGCTGGAAGCTGACCTTGCGAATGAAAAGAGCGTTCGCAAAATCTTTGAGGACACGGTCTCTCATTTTGGTGGTCTGGACATTCTGATCTGTAATGCAGGGATGCAGATCGCCGCACCATCCGAAGAAATGAAACTTGATGATTTCAAGGCGGTGCTGAGGCTTAATCTCACAGCCGTCATCATTAATGCCCAGCAGGCCATCCGTTATTGGCGGGACCAAAAGAAGACGGGCACGATCGTCGTCACAAGCTCGGTCCATCAGAAAATTCCTAAGCCCGGTTATCTCGGCTACTCCGCCAGTAAGGGAGCCCTCGGAAATGTCGTGCGCACCCCGGCGTTGGAATTTACGCAGCATGGTATCCGCGTCAATGGGATCGAACCGGGCGCGATCATCACGCCGATGAATGAGGATTGGGTCAAAGACCCCCCAGAAGCGCAAAGCCGTTTCCAAACACATCCCGATGCGTCGACCGGGCGAGGCGTCAGAGATTTCAGCCGGCGTGCTGTTCCTTGCTTCAGACGCGGCGAGTTACATTACCGGCCAGACCCTTTATGTCGATGGCGGTTTGACGCTCTACCGTGATTTTGAAGATAATTGGTCATCCTGACACCCACATAATCGGAGCTAGTTGTTCCGCAACACGACAAAATCCTGATTATTGAAGATGATTTCCTCATTGGCGCCTGCCTTGGGGAATTTCTGATTTCGAGCGGCTATGAGGCGCTTATCGCCACAAGCTGTGAGGAGGCGCAGACCATTTTCAGGCAGGAGGGCGATATTGCGGCGGCAATTATCGACCTCACTCTGCCCGATGGAGATGGTTTCGCGTTGGGGCGCGTTTTATCGCAGGAAAAACCGGGCCTCGCCATCATTTATACGACCGGGAATATGATGAATGCCAGCACCCTCTCCCCACGTGAGAAATTTGCGGCCAAGCCTTATATTTATGAGGATCTTGTCGCGCAACTTGAGAGCCTGCTCAAATAACATCGCTGAGCGCGCGGCGGAATGTTTGCCTCTCACCTGAATGAGTCGTCAAACGGCCCCCTTGTCCAGATGCGCCAAGCGGTGTTACGTCCTCGACATGGTTCAGCTTCCCGACGCCATTTTATCCCGTATCAAGTCCCTCATGGCGTCGCAAAAGCGCGTCCTCCTCGGCATTGCCGGGCCACCCGGTTGCGGTAAATCGTCCCTTTCAGCGCGGATCAAAGACTATTTCTGGCCGGAAGCCGCGATCCTGCCGATAGATGGTTTCCACCTCGCCAATAATGTGCTTGACGCGTTGGACCGCCGCCAACGCAAGGGCGCGGAAGACACATTTGACAGTGCTGGCTTTGCCGCCCTCGTGAAACGCGTCGCACAACCGGATGAAGACCAAACCCTTTATGCGCCGGATTTCAATCGTGAAGTGGATGGCGTGATTGCGGGCGCCATCGCCATCGCGCCATCATGCCGCCTCGTGATCGTTGAAGGGAATTACCTGCTCTGTGACGACCATTGGCAGGTTGCGCGCCAGAACATGCATCACGTCTGGTATGTGGATGTCGATGATGCCGAGCGTAACATGTGGCTGGCGGCACGCCATGTCCGTTTCGGGCGCGCACAGTCTGAGGCTGAAGCCTGGATCACCCAGACGGACGCGCCTAATGCGCGCTTCATCGAGTCCTTCAAGTCCCGCGCGGATTGGGTTATCCCGCGCAGCATCATGGAAGCGCTTTATCAGTAATCCAGCCCGTAACTCAGCCCCACGCTGGAGCCAGGATCATTCTCCGGCGTGGTGAAACCGGTGATCTGCCCCCCTGTCCCGACAGTTGTGTTCAATTTGAGGCGCTTTGTCAGATCAACCTGAACCTGGGCCTGCGTGCCAGAGCCCTGCGTCGCCTGCTTCGCCCCGACATAAACGCCCTTTGTGATATATTTCCCGGCTTCGACGCTCGCCCCGCCATCCGCCACGCCGGAGCCCCCGCCGACAGCAAGGCGGTCCAGCCCCAAGAGGCCACGTATTTTGGTCAATGGGTCAAAACCACCACTGCCCCCGGCAATCTGGGCCAATGCTATGGCGAGAGACGCCATTTGCGACGTCGTGAGTTGTGGCGTCATACTACCGAACAACAGCATCGCCAGCACCTGATCCCGCGGGAAAGAAGGTGAGGAGGTGAAGTCAATCTTCGGGGCGCTGGCATAGCCGGAGACAACGAGGCTGGCCGTCGTGCCCTGCACATTGCGGTCCGCGCGGAAATCCAGAGACGGATCAAGCTGGTGCTCCACGCCCGAGCCATTAAACCCGACGACACCGTGTGAGAAATTGAGGTTCACACCTGCGAGATTGAAATAACCTCGCCGCATGTCAAAACTCCCCTCAATATTCGGAGAGGCGGCCGTGCCGTTAATGTGCAGCGTGCCCATCATTTCCGCATCCAGCCCATGGCCCCTGACATAGAAACTTCCGGGTGAGACCACTTCGAGATCCAGATTAATTTTCATCCCGCCATTGCCTTGCGCCGCATCGCGCGAAACTTTCTGATCAGGCCATATGACGTTAAGCTTGGGTATGGAGGACGGGACGGAATCCGGGATGTTGACGGTGACCGTATCGAGTTTCACCTTCCCGGACAGATCCATCGCCTCACTGAGCTTGCCCCTGGCGCGCAGTGATGCATCAATCACGGCGGTAATCAGCTCACTCGAAATCGGCCGGGCCTTACGTGCATTAACCGAGATGTCCAAGGGTATTCCCGGCTCAAGGACGCCGACCGACCCGGAAACGCCAATCTTTCCCTCACCGGCGCGTCCGACGATATCTTGCATGACGAGCTGATTATCGACGCTAACAATACGGCCATTGATCCCATGCACGGACAGGCCCTGCGCATAATCCGAGAAAGCCACGTCTTTCAATGTCACAGCGCCGCTGATCTGCGGCTTTTGAACGGTGCCTTTGGCCTGGAGATCCGTCATGACCCACCCCTGCACGGCCATCCCGCCCGCCCCCGTGATGGCATCAGCAATACGGAGGTCAATCTGGCCACGCGTCGCCAGATTCAAGTTGCCCGTCCCTGCAAGGGGTGCCGTGCCCTCCACATGCATATCGAGGTCATTTCCGGCACGGGCCGACGCCTGGAGCTGAAGATTCTCCCCCTTAACATCTCCGATGGCCTTGATCGTCGCGGAAGGGAGAGCCGCCGCATCCCCGGACAAAGCGTGGAAATGATCCGCCAGAAAGGTGACGCGGCCCTGCGGCGAAGCTGTCGAACCTTCCAGTTGCGCCGTTGCGGACAGGACGCCATCAATATCGAGTGAAGGCGCAAAAGGTGACGCAAAAGCGGGCCGGAAGTTTTTCAGCGCCATCTGAACGGAGAGTTTTGGTGAGATGAATGCGTGTCCCGTCAGGGACGCCGGCGCAATACTGGGTTTTGAGAGGCTGAGAGAAATATTGTCCGCCCCGGTGCGCGCGCCCCATGTCACAAGCAACGGTTTGGTCAGACGAAGTGAGTCATCTTTCAATTGCGCATTGAATTTCGTGACATGTGCCGCCTGCTTCGTCACATCGGCAGTGACGTCAGATGACAAAGTGAGGTCAGCGCCGAAAAACGGATCAAAGTGAGAGCGCAAATTGAGGTGGAGGTCATCGGACGGTCCGCTCAACTGCGCCGATGCCGCACCGGTGATGGTCCCGGTTTTGATCTGATCAAGCTTCAGGTGCGCCGACACTTTGGGATTTGTTTCAGTATCAGTAACATAGGCAGTCAAGTTCAGCCCGCCGAGCTGAAAGCTCGGGCTTGAAATGCGGCCATTCAGGACAGCATCCACCCGCTGATTGTGTCCGGCCACGCCATCCTGCGTCGTCGCCTTAAGAGAAACATGTCCTGCCAGAGCCTGACCCGCAAGCGCGCTAAAATGATTGAGGTCCGCGATCTCAATCTGCGCATTCCCGACCGGGAAAATTTTATGGGAGCCGAGGCACATATCCGCACGCCCCTTCACGCTGCGCCATGTGAGACGCTCCAGCGTGAAATGATGGCCACCATTTTCATCACTTGCGAGATGGGAAACCAGATCCAGCGGCGCTGAATCCAGCGTACCGGACGCTTTCACAAACCCCTCAGGCCGGGATGGAAGATGCTTGAAAGCCGATGATAAAGTGATTTGTCCATCCGCGGCTTTATTCAGGCCGATAGCGCTCTTCAGCTCAGATGAGAGTGAGAAATCATCGATTTTCCCGTCAAGGGTCGCGTCAAGATCGGCATAGCCTCTCAGATCAGGCGCGGCATTTTTCAACTGAGGCATCTTTACTTTCAGCCCGAGTTGCAGTTTCTGCCCCGGCTGCAAACCGGCGGAACCGGATGCCTGCACCGTGAGATGCGGATTCATGATCGCGAGATCTTCGAGATGATAGACGGGCTTCCCGCTTTCACTTTTCTGCTTCAGAGACAGATGGAGTTTTGTCAGTCCCTGCACCAGGCCCTGCCAGACGCGCGACGCCTCGGAGACGGAAATTTGTGTGTCATCCGTGAGACTTGCCGCGTCAGATGACGTGCCGGACCAAGCAAATTGCGCCTTACCGTCAAGATGCCCCGCCATTTTGATCGCGCCCAAAGCCGCAAAAGGGGAGAGATCCGGCAGGGTGTAGGCGACACGTCCTTTCAAAGAAGGTTTCGTCTCTGCATCGCCATTGATTTGAAAGATGCGATGCGCGCTTTTGAGATGCACCGGCCCTCCGCGCGCCTCAGGCTGATAAGTCGCGTTCATGATGATCGGGTCCGCATCAAATGGATGCGTCGGCAACGCATTGATTCTGAGTTGGTCGATCTGGGTGTGAAGCGACAATATTTCTGCTTTCCTGGCAGCGGCGTGCCTGTCAAATCGCAGATTGATCCGCCCCATTTGCGCCGCTGAGCTTGTCAGGCGGTCAATGGTCACTTCTCCCTGCCCGAGCGGCGCGAGAAATGGCCCCTGGAGATGGAGTGACCCCGTCAAAGACTGCCAGCCTGCCACAGATGCAAACTGCATGGCGCCGACATGCGCGTCCAGATCGAGCTTCGCTTTCTGGGCAGGGAGATTCAACAGAGCCTGACCTGCAATGCGCCCGTCTCCAACCTTCGCATCCAACGTTGCGGCGAGATTTTTATGCGGCCCTGCTGCATCCAGATTAAGGCTGAGAGGCACGGCCTGCGGTTGGGTGATGAGCCGCGCCAGAAACGCATTGGCGGGGGCCGCTGCATCGAGATGAAAGTTCAAGCGACGGGATGAGTTTTTCACACAAAGTTTCAAATGGCCTGCCTGATCAAGGCGCGTGACATTCAACCCGAGTTGCAGTTTTGGCAGGCGTCTGGGGTCCACGCCATCAAGCAGCCGCGCGAGGTTCGCGATGCGCGCATGGCCCTGGACGGAAAAACGTGCCGCCATACCAGCGAGAGGTGCGCCGATCTCAAGCTTCTGCACGTCAAGCCGACGCAACCGGATGGCGAGATGCAAATATCCTGGCGATGATGCAGAGACGTCCGATGTCGTCGCGGCAGCTTCATCAGAGACGGGCATCCGGGAGATTGAGACGGATTGCGCCAGGACATCGTCAATTTTGACTCGCATATGCAGCAGGGCCAGCGGATGCCAGCGTAATGTCACGCCGTCCGCCGCGAACCAGACGCCTTGCTTATCCCTCAGACTAAGATACGCCAGTGAGATTTTAGTCGGGAAGCGGCCTGAGAAGCCTGCGATATTCACCATGCCGCCCGTCAAAGACGGCACCTGCTTCTCCACGAATTGGCGGCCATAGAATGTGTTGATGACACAGATCACCGCCACCAATCCCATAATCACGCATGAGAGCAATGCCATCATGGCGAAACACAAAAATCGCTCGACTCTCCGGGCTTTCGACAGGGGTGCCTTGTCGGAACCTGACGGCCCGCGGCGCTTGCTGAGGATACAATCAGACATCAGAAAGTCTCCCCCAGACCGACATAGAACTCCCATTTATCGCCGTTGCGAGGACGCTTCATCGGCAGGGAAAAATCCAGTCTTACGGGGCCGATGGGGGTGTAGTAGCGCACGCCAGCGCCGTAACCAACGCGCACCGTCCCCTGAAAAGGGCAGCTCCCTTCACCGACTTGCCCTGCATCGACAAAGGCTGCAACGCCGAATTTCTGCATCACGCGCTGTCTGAATTCCACTGTCCCCGCATCAAGTGAGGTGCCACCCACCGCATATTTGCCCTGTTGCGGTCCGATGCCCTGATAGCGGAAGCCACGCACTGTCGCCGGTCCGCCTGCGTAAAGGCGCTGATCCGGCGGGATTTGAAAAACCGAGGCCCCCTGAACGCTGCCGACAATGCCACGTATCGCAATGATGGAGCGCCCCGGTTTTGTCAGTCCCAGTCGATGGAGATCGAAATAATATGAGATGCTCGCACTCATAATGGTGAAGAAGGAATTACCGTGCTCGAACGATTCCGACGGTGTGACGGTGATATTGGCGCGAATGCCGTGGGTTGCGGGTTCGATCGGGTTGCTCACCTCCGTGCTGTCATAGGTCGCACTGAGCGGTATGGACGCGATGAAATAATCATTCACCGCGCCGAACTGGCGGATTTTTTCCTGCTCGACGGAGAGGCTGGCGCCAATATTCCAGTAGCGACTCAGATTGCTTGAGATGCCGCCGCGGATGATCAAGGCTGTTTGATGGTAGGAATAAAGGAGCTGCTTCACACCCTCAACACGCAGGCTGAGATTTTGCTGCCGACGCAAGAAATCCGGCTTGAGGAGATCCGTGTAAAAATCATAGCCTAGCCCCTGCTGCGCGGAGCCACCGAGCCCGGTCATCAGAGCCGTCACCTTCAGCCGCTCTGCCCCGCCAAAGAGGTTGCGATGCGTCCAATCCACACCGGCACGCCCACCCAAGTCGGTTGAATAACCTGCCTGACCCGCAATATTCCGTGCCTTGGATTCCTGGAGCTTGATGACAACCGGCATCGCCTGCTGAAGCCCATGTTGCGGCCGCGCGAGAGTCACCAATGGGGGTTCATTCTTCGCCCCGACATAGGAGAAGATACCCGTATCGACGATATCCTGACGCGCGGCCTCAATTTTTGAGGGTTGATATAATTCTCCCTCATGAAGTTGCAGCCGGTTCTTCAGAAAGGAAAGCCGCGTGCGCTTCATGCCGGAAAAAGTGACAGGACTAATTGCCACGACCGGCCCTTCATAGACCGTCAATTTGAGGTTGAGCGTTTTGGCAGACTTATCCACCATGGCAATGGGCGCATCCACCCGCGCTTCCGCATGTCCTGTCTCAAGCAGATCATGCAGCAGGCGCCCCCGCGCCGCCAGAACATCTTCGGCAATCGCAGGCTGACCGGGTTTTAGCCCGAAACTCGCCTGCGCAGCTTGCGGCAGGGTGATGGGCCGACCCCAGGCGACGCCCTCCGTCTCCGATCCCTTTGCCTTCTCCGCCTCACCCTTTTCAGGTGGGAGGGGGAGGTAAAACGCGATCGTCCCGATTTTAAAAACGTCGCCTTTGACGATTGAAATCTTGATATGACGCTGACTTTCCCGACCCGCTGCCCGAAGATAATCCAGCAAATGAGGGTCTTTGGCGTCAATCGGTGCCTTCCCCGCCAATATCACCGTAATGATGACCTGACCATCATAATAGCCGCGACTTTGCAGCGCCTCACCGATATTGCGGTAATCTGACCTCAAGCGGGCTATGAACGCGAAATCACCCGGATATTTCGCCTTCTGCAACGAGATGAGGAGGGATGACGCCGTCACAAGCGGGTCAAGAGCGTCATCACCTGAAGGTTTGACGTCAACATCATAGCCGGAAACATCCCGCCCTTCCGCAAGGCCGATCATTAAGCTCGATATCAACAGAACTCTCAGAAAATGTCGCAAATAGGCTTTCAAAGCGTCTTCCCGGGTATGCGATGAGCGTGGTCAGTCTTTAACCGTTACGTATCTGTCAGATAAAAATGGCGAATTTTCGTCACGGATGCGGAGGTTAACGCTTTTGTCGGATCTTCTACAAAGATCAATCCCCCATCCTGCCGTGACACCAATGGGCGGGAAGGTAATGAACCTTCTCCAGCTTATAAGGTTGAATCTCGAGAGTTGTCACCCGCCCGGATTGTGCATAAAGTCGTGCCTGATCCCAAGACACCGCCGGAACGGGCACGCGTTAAGGCGGTAACCGAAAACGAAAGAATCGTTTTGAGACCCATGCAAGATTTTCTGTGCTCGGCCCGTTCATCAGTTGTGCGTCCCCTCTGATGCGACATCGAGCAGAAACACCCCCTCCCATCGCCAGCGCGCCGCCACCAGGCACGTCGCCGGTCGTAAAATATGGCGTGCGTCATACGTTTTCAGCTCGGCTCCGGTCCATTTATCGCATTGCGGGCGCACTTCTCCTGACCGGGCTGATGGCGATCCCCCAATCCGTTCTCATTCGCTTTGATGGCTGGGGGAAGATCTGGGTCGCACGGGTTTACTGGGCAACAATCTGCCGTATTCTAGGCCTTGAAGTCCGCATCATCGGCACGCTCGCCGGCAAAAAGCGGGATCGCAAAGCCGTGGAACGCGGTGAAAAGCCGGTTATTTTCGTCGCTAATCATTGCTCATGGCTTGATATCCCCGTCGCGGGCGGCGCGCTGCCGACGGTTTTCGTGGCCAAGCAGCAGATTGCGGAATGGCCCGTCATCGGCACGCTCGCCCGGCTCGGACGCACGATTTTTGTCAGCCGACAGCGCAATAATACGGGGCGGGAGCTTTTCGATATGTCGTCGCGCCTGCGGGCGGGCGATAATCTGATATTATTTCCGGAAGGCACGTCTTCTGACGGGCGCGATGTCCTGCCCTTTATGTCCTCCTTCTTCGCGGTCGCGAAGCCAACGGGCAAGACGGATGAGGCATCCCTTCCGCCCCCCGTGCTAATACAGCCTGTCTCCATCGTTTATGACGGGTTGAATGGCCGCGATGTCTGGCGTGAGGATTGTGAAATTTTCGCGTGGTACGGCGATATGGATCTGGCGCCCCATATCTGGCAGGTGACGCGATGGCGTCGGATGCGGGCCAGCATCCTGCTGCACCCACCCATCGACCCGGCAGATTACCCGGATCGGAAAAGTCTTTCCGCCGCTGTTTATGACGTTGTGGCCAGGGGCGTGCGCTGTCTGCATGAGGGTCGTGATGGCTTGCCTGAACCCTCGGAAGCCGCTAAGTCCGCCGCGCAAAAGCGGGCAAAGCCGCGTGAAATGTCGCAGGCATTTGCGGATAATCAGGTTTAGATCCCCGTAAACCAGCCCCCTCCAACATGCGCACACAAGTTGTGAAGCGACAAAATATTGGATTCCGGGCGTGAAGGCGCTATAACGCGCTCTGATCACGCCTGCTGCATCTTTTTTACCGATCTACCTGCCCGCGGGATGCAGCTATCCGGAACATTATTGAGTGGCGATTGCCCTGACACACATGATTGATAACCCCGCCACGACGACAAAGCTGAAGAACCTGCATGTCATCACCTGGGGGTGTCAGATGAACGTCTATGACAGTGCGCGCATGGAAGATGTTCTTCGCCCGCTCGGCTATCGCCCTGTGATACAGGTTGAGCATGCCGATATGGTTATTCTCAATACCTGTCACATTCGGGAGCGCGCGACAGAAAAGGTGTTTTCAGAGCTTGGTCTGCTGAAAAAAATCCGTGAGGACCGCCTTGCCCAGGGGCATGACCGCATGGTGATTGCCGTGGCTGGATGCGTCGCCCAGGCGGAAGGGGCTGAGATCATTCATCGCGCCCCTTATGTTGATATCGTCCTCGGCCCCCAGACTTATCACCGCCTACCCGAAATGGTCGCGCGCGCGGCCCGCGCCGGGGGCCACGTCATTGAGACTGATTTTCCGGTCGATATGAAGTTCGACTTCCTACCGGCAGAGGCCGCGCCGCAGACGCCGGAAAATCTCTCTGCTTTCCTGACGATTCAGGAGGGATGCGACAAATTCTGTTCCTTCTGCGTCGTGCCCTATACGCGTGGGGCTGAATCCAGCCGCAATGTGGCATCCATCCTGACCGAAGCCCGGCAGATGGCCCGTAACGGCGTGCGTGAACTGACTCTTCTGGGCCAGAACGTCAATGCCTATCACGGTCTTGATGCGCAGGGTGCGACGGCAGACCTGCCCCAACTCGTCCGGGTCTTATCCCGGATTGAGGGGATTGCCCGCATCCGTTACACCACCGCTCACCCGCGGGATATAACTCAAAGCCTGATCGACGCCCATCGGGATGAGGCTGCGCTGATGCCATTCCTGCATTTGCCGGTTCAGTCAGGGTCCGACCGTGTCCTTAAAGCGATGAATCGCGGTCACACGGCGGATGAATATCGCGAGATCGTCCGACGCTTCCGCGCGGCAAGGCCGGACCTCGCCATTTCCTCCGATTTCATCGTTGGCCACCCGGGTGAGACAGATGCCGATTTTGAGGCAACTTTGGCGCTGATCCGTGGTGTTGGATTCGCGCAGGCTTATACATTCAAATATTCTCCGCGCCCTGGCACGCCCGCATCCGCGGCGGATTTCCAGGTGGATGAAGCGGTCAAGGATTCACGGTTACAGATCGTGCAAAAACTGATCCGCGCGCAACAGGATGCCTTCAATAGGACGCTGGTCGGGCGGGACGTTGCCGTGCTGTTGACGCATAAAGGTCGTAAACCAGGACAGGTTGTAGGACGTTCACCCTACCAGCAGCCCGTCATTATCGACGCGCCGGAACATATGATCGGGCGTATCGTAACGGTTCGGATTCTGCACACCCTCACCAACTCCCTGGCGGGGGAACTTATCCGGGAGACTATCTGCGCTTGAGCGAATTTTCTTCACTCCGCAACCCGCTTCCTCACGAGCATTCCAACCCCCAGACTGAAAATTGGCCAACAACAGCCGAGAGAGCCGACACGAAGCATAAAGCGTCGATCAGGTTCGATAATAACAGCTCCCTGCAACGTGTCCTCGGCCAATATGACCAGCACCTACCGATTATCGAGGAAGGTTTTCAGGTCAAATTAGCCTGTCGCGGCAATAAAGTGGCGATATCCGGCAAACAGCAGGATGTGGCCCGCGCCCAATCCGCCCTTCTCACCCTTTACAATAAGTCGGAACTGGGCGCCCAGCCTGATAGCGCGATGGTGGCCGCCATCGTGCGCATGGTCGGTGCGGCACCGCCCGCAGAAGACGGGTCGCTGTCAGATCTGCCCCAGCTTGACACGTACCTCGATAATCTTCCGCAAATTCGCACGCGCCCAGGTGAGGTTGCGCCCCGCTCACCCGGTCAGACGGATTACATGCGACGGCTTCAAGCCGGAGAACTCGTTTTTGGTGTTGGCCCGGCAGGCACGGGCAAAACCTATCTGGCCGTTACCCAGGGCGTTGCCATGTTAACGGCGGGCAAAGTTGAGCGCATCATTCTGTCACGCCCCGCTGTCGAGGCGGGTGAACGCCTTGGCTTCCTCCCCGGTGAACATGCGGGGGGAAAAATCGACCCGTATCTACACCCGCTTTATGACGCCCTGCATGATATGTTACCCGCGGATCAGGTCGTGCGACGCCTGTCGAGCGGGGAAATTGACGTGGCGCTTCTCGCCGTCATGCGGGGCCGCACCTTGTCTCATGCCTTTGTGATTCTGGATGAAGCCCAAAATACGACCTGCGCCCAGATGAAGATGTTTCTTACACACCTCGGCCATGTGACACGCATAGTGGTAACGGGTGATCTCAGCCAGGTTGACCTCCCTGCCGGCGTCAAATCGGGCCTGCGCGACGCGATTGAGACTTTGGACGGGGTCGACGGCGTCCATGTCATCCGGCTTGAATCGCGCGATGTTGTGCGGCACCCTCTGGTTGGGCGCATCGTCGATGCTTATGATAAAGCCCGCCCTGCGCAAAAATATGCGCAGCGCCATCAACCACCCTCTTAGGAACAAGATGGAACCTCCACCTTCCAGGCAGGACGATCATCACGCCCCTCCGCCGGGGCAACATCATAACAATGCCCCTTGCGACAGCGATATCATCGTTCAGGACCGCCGATGGCACACCGCCGTGCCGCGTCTCGAAATGCAGCTCAGGCGCGCCATCACCCTGTCCGCATGGATGACGCACCGGCCTTATCACCCGACCATTCTCCTGACAAATGATCGCGCCGTTAAAACGCTCAACGCGCTTTATCGCGGGCGGAACAAGCCCACAAATGTCCTGACTTTCGAGGCTTCCGGGCCCTTTGGCGATGGCGACATTGCGTTGGCGTTTGAGACGATTCGACGTGAAGCATCATCCAGCAATAAGGGCTTTACGGCGCATATGCTGCACTTGCTGATACATGGCATTTTGCATCTGGCCGGGCATGATCATCTAGGTGCCGGTGAAGCCCGACGAATGGAGCAGGCTGAAGCCCGCATATTGGCCCGACTGGGTGTCGCCAATCCCTGGCGCGTGAGTGAAAAGGGCTGGCGATGAGAAACAGGACAGGGAAAGCCAGGCCGTCATTCTGGCAACGCCTCTTTGAAAACTGGCGCGGCGGCAATCATCGGGAAAGGGGCGTACGTGGCTCCATCGCCGCCCTGATCGAGAAAGCCGACCATCCCGGCAATCTCGGTGCCGCGCCCGAACTTGACCGGCAGGAGCGCGCGCTTCTTTATAACGTGCTCCATCTGCGCGAAAAAACGGCAGATGACGTCATGATACCGCGTGCCGATATTGTCGCGCTCTCAGCCAGTGTGGATCATGACGCGGCGCTTGATTTCATGCGACGGGAAAATCACTCCCGCGTGCCCGTTTTTGATGGGGAACTCGACCATATTATCGGCATGATCCACGTTAAAGACCTGATCGCCTATCAAAATACCGGGAAGGCCTTTTCCCTCCGGGATCTGTTGCGACAGCCGCTTTTCGTCGCACCTAAAATACCGGTTCTGGATCTGCTGCTTCAGATGCGCCAGAGGCGTACGCATCTCGCGCTGGTCATTGATGAATATGGCAGTATTGACGGGCTCGTGACGATTGAAGACCTTGTCGAAACCATTGTCGGCGAGATCTCCGATGAGCATGATGAACCCGTTGCCCAATCCATCGTGGGCCGACAGGATGGTACTTTCGACCTCGATGCCCGCCTGCCAGTGGAAGAGTTTGAAAAACGATTCGGCCCAATCCTGAATGAGGCAGAACGCGAGGCGGATATTGAAACGATTGGCGGGCTTGTCTTCCGCCTCGCCGGACATGTGCCCATTCGCGGTGAAGTCTTCACCCATGAAGGCGGGGTGGTTTTTCGCGTCATGGATGCCGATGCACGCAACATTCGGGCGTTGCGCGCGTCAATGCCACAGGGATGGCGTGAATCCGCCCCGGATGAGGCGCAACTTTCCAACGACGCTTCTTTGGAAAATGATCACGCTTCGTGTCATAATACGGCATTCGAATAAGCTGTCATGCCAACTGATACCCGGAGTTCATAATAATGAAGCTGACGCGCCGCTCCCTCCTCGCCGCCGCCCCGACCACACTCTTTCTGCCGAAAGCCTATGCTGCGGGCAGTATACTCGCCCCGCACCTGATGGGCAACCCTGATGCCAAGGTGAAGGTCCATGAATGGTTTTCCCTCACCTGCTATCACTGTGCAAGATTTCAGAAAGAAACCTTCCCCCGTGTCAAAGCTGAACTGATTGATACAGGCCGCATTGCCTATTATTTCCATGAGTTCCCGCTGGATCAGGTCGCGCTATTAGGGTCAATGCTGGCACTTTCCCTGCCGAATGATCGCTACATCCCCTTTTGTGAAGCGCTGCTTTCAAGCCTGGATCGCTGGGCCTTCGCGCGTGATGTCGACCCTGTGCAGCAATTGCGCCAAATGGCGACCCTTGCCGGGATTTCAAGCACCGAATTTGATCGCATCAATGCGGATAATAAATTGCGGCAGATGATCATCGACACACAGGATCGTGACCAGAAGCGTTACCACATTGAGGGAACGCCTTATTTCCGCTTCAACACGATTGAATATAAGGCGGAATTGCGGAGCTATGACGACTTCTTCAAGGAAGTCAAAAAAGCCGAAGCCTGAGTCAAGCGGCAGCTCCTGGCATGAAGACAAGCTTCACCGCGTTACGGATTGCCGGGTTTAAAAGTTTCGCTGACCCTGTCACGGTCGATCTCCGACCCGGCCTGACCGCGATTGTCGGGCCGAATGGTTGCGGCAAATCCAACATTGTTGAAGCATTTCGCTGGATCATGGGGGAGAGTTCCGGCCGGGCCCTGCGTGGTGGGGAGAGTGATGACCTGATCTTCGCGGGGACGGTCGCGCGACCGGCCCGCAACCTCGTCGAAGTCAGCCTCGTGATTGAAAATGCCCGCGGGCTGGCCGCCGCGCCCCATCTTGAGGAAGACACGCTGGAAATCATCCGCACTGCCAAACACGGCACGGGGAGTGATTTCCGGATCAATGGCCGTGCCGCGCAGGCGCATGACGTCACGCAGATATTCGCCGATCTATCACTTGGGAGGCGCAGCCGCGCCATTGTCAGTAAAAATCGCATCGGCGCCTTGATCGATGCAAAACCCATTGATCGCCGAAGCCTGCTGGAGAATGCCGCTGGCATATCCGGCCTTCATTTCCGCCGTCGGGATGCCCAGCTCAAACTTCGCCAGGCCGAGACCAATCTCCAGTGCGCGGAAGATGCCACTTTTCAGCTGATGGAACGTCGCGACGCGCTCGAGGCGCAATCCGCCTCCGCCCTCGCCTATAGAGAAGCCGTTGAAACCATCAGGGAGGTCGAGGCACATCTCCACGCCGTGCAACTGGCCCGCGCCGACGCGCAGATCACCGGTTGCGCGGTGGCAACACAAGCGGCCCTGGCTAAAATCGCATCATCTGAAAAAACTCTCCAGCAATTATCGGACCGTCGGCAGACGAAAGCTGAACAGACGGTCAAATGGGAAGCCGAAAGCGAGGCCACGCGTAACGCCATTGAGACGCTCCGTCTGGCGATTGAGAAAGAGCGCCAGATCATGGCGCAGAATGAGTCGGATCAGAACCGGGTTCATTCCGCGATCACGGCGGCACAGGAGAAGAAGAACCGCCTGCAGCAACGCATTGACGCCATGTCAGCCGAGGCGCGCGCCTGCCACGAAACAATCCAGACCCTCGCCGCCCAGCTCTCCCAGCTTCCGAAAGACATCGCTGATTGTGACGCTGACTGCAAAGAGGCAGAAACTTTGCGCGACAAGGCCATGCGTATACGGGAAGCGCAGGAACAGAGCTTCATGCAGGTGCGGATCAAAGCCGACGCGCTGGAAAAGCGTCGTATCCTTGCAGAGGACGCTTTACGCGCCCTGCCCTCGCCCATGAATCATTCGGAGGGGGTCGCTGCCCTTGATGCCGCGCGTGAGACGGAACATACGCTGCATGTCAGGCTTGATAGGCTTCGGGAGAAAAAACCACCCTTACCGCCGCCTTACAGGATGCGAAATCACGGTAGGAGACAGAGTCATTCCGCCTTGCATTGCATGAGGCGCAGATTGAGACTTATCAGTCTGACCTTGCCCGCCTCGTCTCTCACGATGCACGCCTGTCGGAGGAGCAAAATCTCATTACCGTCGCACGTCAGAAAGCGGAACAATCCCTTTCCCCCCCTTGAGGCGAACCTTACAGAGACATGTCAGCATTATGAGAAATTGCGGGCACAGTTAGATGGGTGTCGCGACGCCTATATGTCGCTGGATCACGATATCAGGGAGACGGAAACAGCGCTGAATGAGGCGCAGGCGACAATTGAGCGCGCGGCGGAGAAACATCTTCAGGCCAGCACATTGCGGGATCGCTTCCTCGACTCACCCCCGCCCGCACCATGCAAAACAGCGCCGGAGGATATTTCGGAAAGGGCGGAGCAGAATTTGCGCCAGGTTCTGACGCAAGCCTTGCAGAAACGGGATTCTCTCGGCGCGGTTATCTTCTCGCGAGAAAGGAATTCAGGGAGATCGAGGCGCAGATCGCCGACACGCAGGCCAACATCGATGAGATTAAAGCCGCGATTGACCGCCTCCAGACAAAAATCGCCCATCTGAATCAGGAGGGTCGCAAAAGGCTACGCGCGACATTCAGATGTGGATGCGCAATTCCAACGTCTTTTCACCCGTATTTTCGGCGGCGGAAAAGCCAATCTGGCCCTTGTCGGCGGGGATGACCCATTAGAGGCGGGTCTTGAGATCTACACCCAACCTCCGGGAAAGAAACTCTCGACTCTCTCCCTCTTATCAGGTGGTGAGTAGGCTTTGACGGCGCTCTCTCTTTTATTTGCGACGTTTGCGTGCGAGCCTGCCCCGATCTGCATCCTCGATGAGATCGATGCCCCGTTGGATGAGGCCAATACTGTGCGGCTTTGCGCGCTCGTCCGGGATATGACGTCGCAATATGGCGTTCAATTTATGATCGTGACGCATCAGCAGGTCACGATGGCCCATATGGACCGGCTTTACGGCGTCACCATGCAGGAGCGCGGCGTTAGTTGCATCCTCTCTGTGGATTTGTCTCATACAATTGAGATGGCGGAAACGGTGAAATCGGATTAGTAAGGAATGGCGTACCGCGAAATATTCTGGATGCGTATTGCGATCTCACTGCAAGTATCTCCGAACCATCCATCCATTTCTGCCAGCTGGGTTCGATTTTATTGACGCGATCACCAAGCGCGGCATCCGTGTTATCGGCGATGTACATAGTCATATTCAAAGTTTTATACATGCGGCATCGACAGATCGCTTCATTATCCAACTCGGAGACCTCGTCGATTACGGCCCGGATAGTGAGGTCACATTGCATCTCATGCTCCAGATTATGCGGGAGGGACGTGGGATTTTCATCCTCGGCAATCATGACCGCAAACTCGCCCGCGTGCTGAGTGGGCGTCGCCCCCATATTGACAGCCAGTTAAAGAAGACATTGCAGCAGATTGCTGCTGGTCCCCATCTCCTCAAGCAGGATGTGCTCGCCGCCGCGCGTTGAATAACGCGCCGGCCTGGATCGTGGTGCATCGCACGATTTTTGTGCATGGTGCTTTTCATCCCGCCATGCTGAGATCATCGCCCTATAGCGCAACCCAACGCATGACGCCGGTTTTCTCACGCGCTTTATTTGGTGAGACCACGCGTCACACCCAGCCTGACGGCTATCCGGAGCGGACATTGCGGTGGGTCGATTACATTGAGGCGGGATATCACGTTTATTGTGGGCATGATAACCGCCCCCTCAATGGCCTGCCTTATGTCAAAACCGGTGCCAAAGGGGGGATGGCGACGTTTCTGGATTTGGGCGCTGGTAAAGGCGGCCATCTCGCCTGGATGGATCTCGCCCCGGAAACCATTTTGCCCGGGCGGGACGCGATGACCGCACTCTCCTGAAATTGAGAATTGAACGCCCTCCATCGCCGTGAAAACCTTGAAGACAGGCGCATCGTGCATCCTCCCCCCCCTTTTTAATGCTATGACCCGTTATTTCGCGTACTGATGCAGAGACTCATGAACGAAGAAGACGCCCTCAAAATTCTGGAAGAACATCGTCGCAGTATCGACAATATCGATGCCGCTCTGATTTACATGCTGGCTGAGCGTTTCAAGCAAACGCAGGAAGTTGGCCGTCTGAAAGCCAAGGCGGGGTTGGAGCCGGCGGACTCGGCGCGTGAAGCCCGACAGATCGCCCGATTGCGGGACCTGGCAGGCTCAGCCGCTCTTGACCCGGATTTTGCCGAAAAATTTTTGTCATTCATTATCCGTGAAGTGATCCAGCATCACGCGCATATCGCGCAGATCCATCAGGAAGAGACCTGAATTTTTCCAAAAATCCTAGCGCGAACGGCCAAGTATGCAGCGATACCTTATTTTGATTCGTCACGCCAAGGCTTCCCAGAATTTCGGCTGCCCCGATCCGGATCGTGCGCTCTCAATAAAGGGTGAGGCGCAGGCCCGATCCGTCGCGAAATGGGTCAGGCCATTTCTGGACGCGGATTGCTATCACCTTCAATTTATCGTCAGCCCGGCCCTGCGCACGAAGCAAACGGCACAGGCGCTTTTTCAACGCCTCGGATGCGGTGAAAATTGCATCTACGAGCCCGCTCTTTATCAGACGGATGAAGATGGAATCTGGCGTCTGATCAATGAAGTGGGGGACGCGCCCTCGCACCTGGTCTCATCGGGCATAACCCGGCCTTGGGCCGCTTCGTGCGCAGTGTCGCACGACATATAACTTTAAATGAGGGTGTGTTTGAGCTGGAGTTGTCAGCTTTTGCACCGTCATCATGTTGCGTCATGGTGACCCAAACTGACTGGTCCGCCCTGCGGCCCCAGGATCTGACGATCCGCGCTTTCCGTGATTCGGCTGCGGAGGAAGCAAGTTAAGGGTGATCGACAAAGCGTCTGAAATGCCTATCATGCTGTCATGAAGGGAGATTGCCGTGCCGAAGACAAATGATGATGACCGGGTTGTGACCCTCACCATGGGCCCCCAGGCATCCGAATTCCCCGTTATCTCGGGGACACTGGGCCCGGACGGTGTCGATTTTCGCAAATTGACGGCGGCGACCGGCGTCTTCAGTTTTGACCCTGGCTACGGGGAGACAGCCTCCTGCACCAGCGCCATCACCTTCATTGATGGGGACCAGGGCGTGCTCCTGCATCGGGGCTATCCGATCGAGCAGCTTGCTGAACACGCCTCCTACGTTGAGACGGCCTATCTCCTTTTATATGGGGAGCTTCCCAACAAGCAGCAGCTTTCCGACTTTGATGCGCATCTTGGCGAGCAGGCCCTCTTGCATGAGCAGATTCGTAATTTCTTCAACGGATTCAGGCGCGACACCCACCCGATGGCGATTCTTTGCGGGACGGTCGCGGCGCTTTCCGGGTTCTATGCGGATGGGATCGACATTTCCCATCCCACCTCGCGTGATCTTTCAGCCCGGCGGCTGATCGCCAAAATCCCGACAATTGCCGCCTGGGCCTATCGTTACACACAAGGTGAAACCTTTATTTACCCGAAGAGCAATTTCGGGTTCGCTGAAAATTTCCTCTCCATGATGTTCGCGCGCCCGGACCGGAAATATGTCGTCAAACCCGTGCTGGCCCGCGCGCTGGACCGGATCTTCATCCTCCATGCGGATCATGAGCAGAATGCCTCAACCTCCACCGTACGGCTGGTCGGCTCCACAGGCGCGAACCCGTTTGCGTGCATCGCCGCGGGTATCGCTGCCTTATGGGGGCCTGCACATGGCGGCGCGAATGAAGCCGTGCTGTCCATGCTGACCGCCATTGGCCAAAAGAAAAATATCCCTCAATTTATTGAGCAGGTGAAAAATAAAGATTCCGGCATTCGCCTGATGGGATTCGGCCATCGCGTCTATAAAAGTTTCGATCCACGCGCGCAGATTCTGGCACAGACCTATCGCGAGGTGATTGAGGAGTTGAATCTCGACCATGACCCGCTTTTCGACCTTGCGACGGAGCTGGAACGCATTGCGCGGAGTAACGATTATTTCGTCTCCCGCCAGCTTTACCCGAATGTCGATTTCTATTCCGGATTGATTCTCAAAGCCCTTGGCATACCTGTTTCAATGTTCACCGTCTTATTCGCGGTGGCGCGGACGTCAGGTTGGGTCAGCCAGTGGAAAGAGATGATTGAGGCCCCGGGCCAGCGTATCGGGCGGCCGCGTCAGATTTACACAGGGGCAAGAAAACGCGATTTGCAACCCTTATCTGACCGCCGATAGGGCGGCGGAGGCGGTCATCGGGCCTGCGCGGGTCACGGTTGGCCCGTGGAGACGCCCTATGGGCTCAGCATTCACAGCCGCGTGTCGCGCCGCGATCCTGCCGCACGATGTGATGATCAATCCATTCCGAGACAAGAAGCCGCGCTTCACTGATTGACGCCTCAGGGTGGTAGATCCGATAAAGGGTCGTGCAGGCATCGAAGGCCTGCCGATCGGCCTGACCGTGTTCGGTAAGCTCGGCATAAGCAGTAATGACAGCGCGCTCACAATTGCGCGTGATATGATCTATATTGACGTTCACGGAGCGGTGTCCTTATGCGCGGCGAATTCGACAAGGTTGCAGATTAAAACTCTTTTGAGATCGCTGGCAAGTGTTGCGCGGGGGTTTTACCGCCCTCTTTGCGAGAGATCCATGAATGCCGGCGATGATGCAACAGCTTAACACTTTGCGCGGCGACGAAAACCCGTTATTTTCGGGCAAATTTGATGGAGATTTTGTGATGGCCCTTACCGGCACACCTCAAGGACATATGACTGTCGGCGCGACGCAATGGGACCGCGACGCGGCCTTAACAGCTGCCAAAATTCTCCTTGAGATCAAAGCGATCAACTTCCGACCGAAGGATTCTTACACTTTGACGTCGGGCTGGAAGTCGCCTGTTTATATTGACTGCCGAAAAATTATCTTCTTCCCCCGCGCCCGCGCCAAAATCATTGAGCTCGCGGTTGAGAAAATCGGTCGGCATATTGGTTATGAAAGTCTCGATTGCGTTGTCGGCGGTGAAACAGCCGGCATTCCCTTTGCGGCCTGGATCGCGGACCGTCTGATGACACCCATGGCTTATGTGCGCAAAAAGCCCAAGGGTTTTGGCCGAAATGCACAGATTGAGGGCGACGTGCTCGAGAATATGCGCACCCTACTTGTTGAGGATCTGACGACAGACGGGGCCTCCAAAGTGCGTTTTGCCGAGGCGCTGCGCAAGGCAGGCACGGTCGTTGATCACACTTTCGTAGTGTTTTTCTACGGTGTTTTCCCCGGTGCTCAAAAAACCCTGAATGAGCTCGGCATTAACCTCCACGCGCTTTGCACCTGGTGGGACGTAATTGAAGCCTGCGCCAGCAAGAACTATTTTTCGGAGTGCGATATTTCCGAGGTCCGGCGTTTTCTTGAAGACCCTTGCAAATGGTCCGGCAGCCATGACGGGGTCAGCAGCGTTGAGGAAGCACTTGCCTTCAAGAGCCGTTCCGAAAGCTGAAGATGAAGCCATCCCCCCGACATGTCCTGGTTTTCGATTCCGGTATCGGGGGTTTAGGTGTCGTAAATGCGCTGCACCAGATGGGGGACAGCGCACTCCGCATTGATTATCTGGCGGATAATGCCGTGTTTCCCTATGGTGAGCAACCCGACGAGATTTTATCAGCGCGCATCATCTCCCTCATCCGGGCGGCTATCGATGCGCACCAGCCAGACGCCGTCATCATCGCCTGCAACACCGCCAGCACCCTCGCTTTGGGCGCGCTGCGCAACACGTTGACCGTGCCTTTTATCGGCTGTGTGCCGCCAGTGCGTTGGACTGCGCGTGAGACTAAAACCGGTATATTCGCCATACTTGCGACGGCAGCGACGGCACGCCGCCCTTATCTCGCCGCCCTCAAAGCACATTTCGCCCCGAAAGACATCATGATCATCCATGGCGGGCGCCAGCTGGCCGATCTGGCGGAGCGCGCTTTTGTGGGAGAGGCCATATCGCAGGATGCGGTGCGGGCGGAGCTTGACGCCGTCTTTACCCAGCCACGTGGGGATCAAGTTGATGTGATCGGCCTTGGATGCACACATTACACATTTCTGCGTGAGGCGTTGCAAAATGCGAGTCCCCCTCATGTCACCCTTCTGGACCCCGCAGAGGCTGTTGCCCGCCAGGCCCTTAAAATCCTCGCTGAGCAGCCCGCGCGTGGCAAAGACGACGCGTCGGTAACCGAGATGGCGCGCAAAGGACGTTTTATGATGACCGCACCACCTTGTGACCCTGCCGCTCTGCGCAGGGCCATCAAGCGTTTCGGCTATGAGGATTTCAGTATCTGGGACAGCGGAGAAGTGTCATTACCCGATTAATGCGCCCTCTTGGCCGTATATAAGGCGGTGTCGGAAAGCAGGGTTTTGATGTCACTCTCGGGGAACACATCAAGTGCCGCGACGGCTTTCTCCGCAAAAGACTGTGCACGGCGCATGGTCTCTTCAACGGCGTGGGTTTTCTGGATGAGGCGCAGCGCTTCGGCCAGATCTGACTCCTGCCATTTCCCCTCATTCACCACCCGTTCCCAGAATTGGCGGTCCTTTTCTTCCGCCTCGCGGTAAGCGACGAGGAGTGGCAGCGTGATCTTGCCTTCCCGCAGATCATCACCAACGGTTTTACCGAGCAGTTTCTCATCCGCCACGTAATCCAGCGCATCATCGACCAGTTGAAACGCGATCCCGAGATGGGTCCCGAAATCCTCGACGGCTTTTTCATCTTCCGTCGAGCTGTCCGCGATAATTGCGCCGACCCGGCAGGCGGCCGCGAATAATGCCGCCGTCTTGCCATGGATGACTTTGAGGTAAGTTTCTTCGGAGGTTGCCAGGTCGTTCTGCATCGACATTTGCAGCACTTCCCCCTCCGCGATCGTCGCCGCCGCCTGGGAAAGCACCGCCATGACGGGCAAAGATCCATCCTCCGTCATAAGCTGGAAGGAACGTGCAAACAGGAAGTCGCCGACAAGGACGGAAGCCTTGTTCCCGAATACGGCATTGGCCGAGGCTGCACCGCGCCGTAAGACACTCTCATCAACAACATCATCATGCAGCAATGTGGCGGTGTGGATAAACTCCACACAGGCGGCGAGGCCGACATGGCGCCTGCGCTGCGGCGATGGGTGGTAGCCGCATAAATAGGCGGAGGCCAATGTCAGAAGGGGGCGCAATCGCTTACCGCCCGCCGCCACCAGATGCGCCCCTAATTGGGGGATGAGCGGCACCGGGCTCTCCATGCGAGCCACGATTTCACGGTTGCAGGCTTCCATATCCTTCCTGAGATAATTGAATAAAGCTTGCAGCGCGACGTCGTCCTTGCTCATAAGATCCTCTTCAACTTTGGAGGTGGGATGCATCGTAGCATTTCTGCCCTCCAAAACGTAGTCACGACCCTTTTGAGCCCTGTCAAACCCGAGAGGGTCGAAGATAAGGCGATCGACTCAACTTCACAAGGCTCCGTGATCATGCTGACTTCAGGGTGCCTGGCATGGTAAGTCGGGCGATCGCGACAACCATATGAGCGGGTCGTTAAAATTGGTCAAGCCAGAGCTATCGTCAGAGATGACGGGTGACGTCACCCACGACACGCTGCATCACGGCCGCGTCACCTACACGCAGTTCATTAACGGATATCGGACAGGGCTGGAGCCCGTGCTGCTCGCGGCATTGGTCCCCGCGCGACCGGGCGAGTCCATTCTTGAGGCGGGTTGCGGGGCGGGTGCCGGGTTATTGTGCCTCAATGCGCGCGTCACCGGCCTGCATCTGACAGGTATTGAGATCGATGTGGATACGGTCGCCCTGGCGCGCTTTAACCTCGACCGAAATCACGTCAGCGGATACACGCTTTTCCAGGCGGAAATCCCGGCCATGCCACGCTCCCTGCGTCAGACATGTCGTAATGCGAATGGGCGCTTCCACCATGCTTTCGCCAATCCGCCCTGGCATCTCTCCGGTGCGACGCCGATAAGCCATCCGCGCCGCCGTCGCGCCCTGTTTTGCGACCGTAATGGCTGGTCCTGCTGGATCACCGTGCTGGCGGCCTGGGTGATGCCTGGCGGGACGCTCAGCCTTGCCCTTCCCGCTGCGGTAGTGTGTGAGGCGATGCGGTGCCTGCATGAGGCGGAGTTCGGGAGTATCACACTGTTTCCACTTTGGCCGAAAGCCGGACGCCGCGCCAAGATCGTGCTTTTACAAGCGGTTCTGGGCGGGCGTGCGGGGACGGCGATATCGCCCGGGCTCATTATTCATGAGGAAAACGGGCAATATACGACAGAGACCCGGCATGTGCTCTGTGATGGTGCGGCGCTTATCCCCTGACGGGCGGCAACATGTCACTCAAAGATATGCGTCTCAAAAGCCTCTTCCCATGAGCCTGTGGTGGAAGCACGAGAATATTCCGTCGCACGATTTTCAAAGAAATTGGCGTGCTCCACCGCATTCAGCATGTCATCAAGCCAGGGCAGCGGGTTTTCCTCGATATTATAGATGACATCCAGGCCGAGCTGGGTCAGACGGCGGTCCGCAATATAACGTATATAGCGCTTGACCTGGTCTGCATCGAGCCCTTCCACCGCGCCCATTTCAAAAGCGAGATCAATAAAAGCATCTTCATGCGAGACGGTGGTTTGACACACTCCCGCCAGTTCCGCGCGGAAATCCTCAGTCCAGATTTTGGGATTTTCCCGGATGAAAGTCCGAAACAGGCGAATCATGGACAGGCAATGGAGCGTCTCGTCACGAACGGACCATGAGATGATCTGGCCCATACCTTTCAGCTTATTGAATCGTGGAAAATTCAGCAGAATGGCGAAGGAAGCGAAAAGCTGGAGCCCTTCCATGAAAGCACCGAATGCCGCCATCGTCTTGGCGATTTCACGCTTATTCTTGATATTGAAAGATTGCATGAAATCATATTTATCTTTCATCTCCTTATATTTAAGGAATGCGGAATATTCAGTTTCCGGCATGCCAATCGTATCAAGGAGATGTGAATAAGCCGCGATGTGAATGGTCTCGATATTTGAGAAAGATGAGAGCATCATCAAGACTTCAGTCGGTTTGAAGACCTGACTGTAATATTTCATGTAAGCGGAATTCACCTCGACATCCGCCTGGGTGAAGAAACGGAAAATCTGCGTCACCAAATGACGTTCCGCCTCATTAAGGACGCGATGCCAATCTTTGACGTCATCAGCAAGGGGCACTTCCTCCGGCAGCCAATGGACGCGTTGCTGCGTCAGCCACGCATCATAAGCCCAAGGGTAACGAAAGGGCTTATAGACCGGATTCGCCGCCATCAGGTCAAAATGCTCGGTATCGAAACTGTGACCAACCTGTTTTAAAGTCTTTGACATCGTAAGCTTGCCTTTAGAGTTGGGCGCGGCAGAACCTTGAGAGGTGGCGCCGCAAGTCAACACTCTCCCGAACCGAGGGAGGTCGTTAAATCGATAATCCGCGCGGGAACGATTTCTCCCTTGTCCTTATTGGCAGGCGAGACACTCATCATAATTTTTCCCGCCACTTCCGGGCGCGCGGGCATCCGCGGCGGCCGGCTGTGTATCTTCATCCGCGTTGAAAATATCACTTTTGACCGCGACATGGCTGACCGTATCCGCACGCTGGATTGAAAGTGAGCGGCAATAATAAAGCGATTTGACGCCCAGCTTCCACGCCATGTGGTGGATCTGATGGAGGTCACGCTTATGCACATCCGCCGGGAGGAAGATATTGAGGGACTGGGCCTGGCAGATAAACCCGGCGCGGTCCGCCGCATGTTCAATCACCCAACGTTGATCCAGCTCAAACGCCGTCTTGAAGATATCTTTCTCGTCCTGCGACAGGAAATCAAAATGCTGCACCGACCCCTTATTGAAGGTGATGTTTGACCAGACCGCCTCGTTATTCTGCCCCTTCTCCTCCAGCAGGCGCAGCAAATGGCGGTTGCGCACGGTGAAGAAGCCGGAAAGGGTTTTCTGGAGAAAGACATTGGCGGCGATCGGCTCTATCCCGGGGCTGGCATTGCCGGCAATGATCGAGATCGACGCTGTGGGCGCGATCGCCATTTTATGGGAGAAGCGCTCCTGCACATTATATTCCGCTGCATCCGGACATGGACCGAGCGTTTCAGCGAGATGGCGGGATGCTTTATCCGCCGCGGTGCGAATATGGGCGAAGATGCGCTTATTCCAGACTTTCGCCATCACGCTTTCAAACGGGATGTTGCGCGCCTGCAGGAAGGAATGAAACCCCATGACGCCCAACCCAACGGAACGCTCCCGCATGGCAGCGTAACGTGCGCGATCCATATCCTCAGGCGCGCGGTCAATGAAGTCCTGAAGCACACGATCCAGGAACAGCATGACATCCTCAATGAATTGGGGATTATCGTGCCATTGATCCCATGTTTCCAGATTCAGGGAGGAGAGGCAGCATACCGCCGTCCGCTTCTGACCGTGATGGTCGATACCGGTCGGGAGGGTGATTTCGGCGCAGAGATTGGATGTCTTGACCTCAAGCCCGGCCAGTTTGTGATGCTCGGGCCGTGCGCGATTCACATGGTCATTATAGACGATGTACGGTTCACCCTGTTCCATCCGTGCAGTGAGGATACGGATCCAGAGCTGCCGGGCGGAGACATTGCGGATCACCGCCATATCTTTCGGGGAACGAAGCGGCCACTCTTCATCATTTTCGACAGCGCGCATGAAGTCGTCACTCACCAGCACACCATGATGCAGGTTGAGGGCCTTACGATTAGGGTCACCCCCTGTCGGGCGGCGCATCTCGACAAATTCTTCAATTTCCGGATGCCAGACAGGCAGATAAACCGCCGCAGAGCCGCGACGGAGTGACCCCTGCGAAATGGCGAGGGTCAAACTATCCATCACACGGATGAAAGGGATGACACCCGAGGTTTTGCCGTTTTTGCCGACATTCTCGCCGATCGAGCGCAGATTACCCCAATAGGAGCCAATCCCACCGCCTTTTGAGGCCAGCCAGACATTTTCATTCCAGAGATCAACAATGCCGCGCAAACTGTCATCCGCCTCATTGAGGAAGCAGGAAATCGGCAGGCCCCGCGTGGTGCCGCCATTGGAGAGGATGGGTGTCGCGGGCATGAACCAATGTTGCGAGATGTAATCATAGATGCGCTGGGCATGGTTAGCATCCGCGCCATAATAAGATGCAACGCGCGCAAAAAGGTCCTGATAACGCTCTCCGGGCAAGAGGTAGCGATTATCCAGCGTTGCCCGCCCGAAATCCGTCAGCAGCGCATCGCGGCTTCGGTCGACACGGATGGGGTGGTGGCCTTCCAGGTGGATGATGTCATCGAACATATCGGGCTCAGGCGCCACCTCAATACGAGATGGCGGCATAATGGCGCCGTCGACTCCTGCTTCAGTCGCGTCGCCTGTGACAAACAAATCAGACTGCAGGCTCACCTGACATCTCCTAAACTCTCTATGTTGATGCCAACCAGGCAAAGGCTGCAATTGCGGACCGTGAGAGGGTCGACGCAACATCTAGTGATGTTTGCCCAGATGGATATACAATATGTAGTGCCCTAATGAATAGATTCCAGATGCTTCTAGTTTCTTAAAAAAATTCTACGCGTCGTTTTTTAAGAGTCAAAAAATGAGGCCTGACATTGAATATGGCGTTGAAGATCGGGCATGTCGTGGCTCTCTCGTCACAAGGATTTTAAATTGAAAAAGAAAGGATGAATGACATGGCCATCCGGAAATCTGCGCAAGCCCATTGGGCAGGCGGCATCAAATCGGGACATGGGGCAATCTCGACAGAGAGCCTGAGCCTGAAAGGTCAACCTTACGGTTTCAATACAGGGTTTGAAGGCAAACCCGGCACGAATCCGGAGGAACTTGCTGGCGTCGCCCTGGCGGGGTGCTACGCCATGGCCCTCTCCCTGGCGCTTGAAAATGCCGGACATGTGGCAAAGGATATTGATGCCAAGGCCATTGTCTCACTGGATAAGGCGGAAAAGGGATCTGAAGTCAAGCATATTGCCCTTGAGGTTCAGGTTTCCGCCCCCGATCTTGATCAGGAAAAATTCATGCAATTGGCGAATATGACGAAGGAGAATTGCCCGATCTCCAAACTCTTTCGCGCGCAGATCACGTTGAGCGCGAGGCTGGACCCATCATAATGGCCTCATAGTCTCAAGGCTGGCCCGGGGGCAGGTCCCGACCCTGGCCCCAATGATTCTGGGCGTGATCTATCAGCATGTGATCCAGCAGGACGCATGCCATCATCGCCTCCCCCACCGGCACAGCGCGAATGCCGATACATGGGTCATGTCGCCCTTTCGTCGCCACCTCCACCCGCTCACCATCCCGGTTGATGGACGGAACGGGGATCAGGATGGAACTTGTCGGCTTAATTGTGAAGCGCACGATAATCGGTTGACCGGAGGAAATACCACCCAGAATGCCCCCCGCATGATTGCTCTCAAAGACGGTTTTCCCGTTCTCCTGTCGCATCAGGTCCGCATTTTCCTCACCACGTAAGGCGGCCACAGCAAAACCATCACCGATTTCAACGGCTTTGACGCCATTAATACCCATCATCGCATGGGCGAGATCCGCATCTAGCTTGGCGCTTACAGGTGCGCCCAGCCCCACGGGCACTGAGTCGGTGACGATCTCAATGATCGCGCCGATGGATGAGCCCGCTTTTCTCACATCATCAATTAGCTTTTCCCATAAGGGCACAATCTCCGGGTCCGGGGCGAAAAACGCGTTATCCCGCGTTGCCGTCCAATCCCACCGGGAACGATCCGCGGCAATGTCACCGATCTGCGCCAACGCCCCTTTTATGGTCGGAGGCGTCGCGCCAAGATGCGCCATCACCTTGCGGGCAACAGCACCGGCGGCAACGCGGCAGGCCGTCTCCCGCGCGGAAGCGCGGCCACCGCCGCGATAATCCCGAATGCCGTACTTCCGGTCATAGGTATAATCCGCATGGCCGGGCCGATAACGGGCGGCGATATCACCATAATCGCGGGAGCGTTGATCTGTATTTTCGATGATGAGGGAAATCGGTGTCCCCGTCGTCATCCCGTCAAACACGCCGGACATGATGCGCACCTGATCCGCCTCACGCCGTTGGGTGACAAAACGACTGCGGCCCGGTTTGCGCTCATCCAGATAGGTCTGGATGTCCGCCTCCGACAGCTTGACGCGGGGCAGGCATCCGTCAATGACGCAGCCGATCATGGGGCCGTGGCTTTCACCCCAACTCGTGACGCGGAAAAGACGCCCGAACGTGTTATAGGACATGGCTGCGCTCAGCCTTCAGGTGAGACGACGGCGATATCCGGCGCGTCAGGGTTTTTCATCCCGATCACGTGGTAACCGCAATCGACATGATGCACCTCCCCCGTCACGCCACTGCTGAGACTGGAGAGGAAATACAGCCCGGAACCCCCGATATCCTGCAGGGTAACATTGCGCTCAAGCGGCGCATTAAGCTGGTTCCAACGCAATATATAGCGGAAATCGCCGATCCCGTTGGCGGCGAGCGTCATAATCGGCCCGGCGGAAATGGCATTGACCCGGATATTATCCTTGCCAAGATCCGTGGACATATAGCGCACGGAGGCTTCCAATGCCGCTTTAGCAACGCCCATCACATTATAATGTGGCATGACGCGTTCAGCGCCATAATAGGTCATGGTCAGGATGGAACCGCCATCCTTCATGAGGGCGGCTGCTCGTTGCGCCACCGCCGTGAAGGAATAGACGGAAATATCCATAGCTTTCAGGAAAGCATCACGCGGCGTGTCAACATAACGCCCACGTAGATATTGCTTGTCCGCCCAGCCAATCGCATGGACGAGAAAGTCGATTTTGCCCCATTTCTTCTCGATTTCTGCAAAAGCAGCGTCGATATCCTCATCACTGCTGACATCGCAGGGCACAACGAGGGACGCGCCGATGGACTCAGCGAGAGGCCGCACCCTTTTGCCCAGCGCCTCACCCTGGTAGGTAAAAGCAAGCTCCGCCCCCTGCGCCGCACAGGCAGAAGCGATCGCCCACGCAATTGAGCGATCATTGGCGACCCCCATAACGAGTCCGCGTTTGCCCGCCATCAAGTTGCCTTTCGGCGTCTCGGACACATTATTGGACATGGATATCACTCCCTGCGTAAGCCTGCTGTCTCGACAATATAACGAAATTGAGGATTTCTTTGCCTTCGTCGCACAACACCGCGTGGCAAACAAGTGTGCAGATGCTACGGTGACCGGGAAACGGGGAGGTTGACATTGTCTGATCACGATTCTGCACCATTGATCGATTTGTCCTCTGATCCTTTCTCCATTTTCGACGCATGGCTTCACGCTGCGGAAAAATCGGAACCGAATGACCCGAACGCGATGTACCTCGCAACATCAACCCCTCAGGGCCGCCCTTCCCTCCGCGCCATCCTGTTGAAAGGGCATGACCGGCGCGGCTTCGTGTTTTACACGAATCTGGAAAGCCGAAAGGGGCGGGAACTCGCTGAAAACCCCTACGCGGCCCTGCTGTTCCATTGGAAGTCCCTCCGACGTCAAATCCGTATTGAAGGTCATGTCAGCGCCGTGAGCGCGGCGGAGGCGGATCGTTACTTCGCGAGTCGACGTCGCGAGTCCCGCATTGGCGCCATCGCATCAGATCAATCCCGCCCTCTAGCTGACCGCGCGATTTATGAAAAACGCATTCAGGATGCGGAGGCACGTTACGCAGCAACTGAGCCACTACGCCCCGATAACTGGTCAGGCTTTCGCGTTAACCCTGCCCTCATGGAATTCTGGCAGGACCGGGATTTCCGAATGCATGATCGCGCCGTCTGGACACGGTCATCCCCGCAGGACGAAACCTGGAGCGTGACGCGACTTTACCCTTAACGGCTCCCTCTCGGCGCGGCGATGCGTCACGATGCATGGCAGCGCCCCGACCCGGTCAATGGAAGGACCCACCCATTTTGACGCGATGGAAAGTATTTTTTCAGGCTGATAAGCTGCCCTGTGGCCCATCTGGCCCATCCGACGGCATGAAATTCGCACGTCGTGCATCGGACCTCAGCAGGGAAAATGGAGTTTGATCATCATGGACAGCGTTAAAGACATCCTGGTCCCCCTTTATGACTCAGACCATCTGGATTCTGTCCTCGCGACCGCTTTTATCCAGGCCCAACGTTTCCACGCCCATATCTCCGCTGTCTTCGTCAGTGATGACCCGAACGAGGCCGCCGCCTTTGCTGGGGAAGGGCTTTCCGGCGCGCTGATACAGGATATGGTGGATGCGGCGGAGAATGAGGGCCAACGTCAGACGCTCAAAACCCGCCTGAATTTCAATATGTTTCTTGAACGGCATCACATTGCGCAGATTTCGAGAAATCACATCGGTGAGGAAAACCCGGAAACGCGTACGGCGAGTCTGGAATTTTCCGAGCCTCCGGCAAATGAGGCCATTATCTGGCGGGCGCGATTGAGCGATGTCACGATTGTTCCCTTCCTCGGAAAGCAGGAGAACCCCAAGGCTTCCGAGATCATTCATGGTGTGCTGTTTGAAAGCGGACATGCTCTGATGATCGCCCCGCCCACCCCGCCGAAAAGCGCTGGGTCCCGCATCTGCATCGGGTGGAATGGCACACAAGAATGCGCCCGGACCCTTGAAGCCAGCATGAAATGGCTGCGTCAGGCTGAGGAGGTGACCATCCTGACGAGTGATGAATATCAACGTCGCGGCCCGACCAGTGCCGACGTGCAGTCTTATCTGAAATTACATGGTATCACCGCCCCTGTTCATCAATTCGCGGCGATAGACCGCAATGTGGGGGAAGGCATGTTAAGGGTCTGTCGCGAGGTCAATGCCGATATGCTGACGATGGGTGCCTATTCCCACTCACGCCTGCGGCAGATGATTCTGGGTGGCGTCACCCGGCATATATTTGAGGAGGGACATTTAACGGTATTGATGTCGCGGTGACATTCAGGTGTTTTTAACTTAAGACGAGGCTGACATTGTCACATTTTACACATTTTCCGTTGTCTGAAACCAGAAATGTCCAAACGCCGCCTGCTGTCTCGAAAAATCCTGCCTTCCATCGCGCGTGCCTATCTCGGTTTGGCCCTCAGAACGACGCGCTGGCGCATTATCGGGCCCCATGCGAGCCGAAACGTTCTTGTTCAGATCCCGGCTTCACGTCATCCGGGGGCGATTGTCGCTTTCTGGCACCGGAATCTCCTTCTTCTCCCAGCTTTGTGGAAGTGGGCGCGCACCCGAAATGGCGCGCTTCGCCTCAATGTGCTGATCAGTCGCAACCGTGATGGACGCCTCATCCGCCGCACGGTCGCGCCATGGGACATTGTCGGTATTGAAGGTTCGAGTAATAAGCGCGGACAGAATAAAGGGGGTGCTCGCGCCCTGCGTGCGGGCGTGAAAGCGCTGGAGGGCGGTGCTTTGCTGGCCATCACACCGGATGGCCCGCGCGGCCCGGCGGAAAACGTGCAGGCAGGGGCGACGGCGTTGGGTCGCCTTTCACGTCGTGTCAGCGTGCCGATTGGCGGCGCCTGCCGTGCCGTGCGGCTTAAGACATGGGACAGGATGCGCGTCCCCCTTCCCTTCGGTCGCGGCTATCTTTGCCACGGCACGCCACTCCTCTCGGGTGCCTCCACCGATCTTCTCGCGCAGCAGATTGCAGCGGCGGATCAACGGGCCGCACACGCCTATCGCGCGAGCCGTCGCCATTTGCTTGACTTGATCTGGCCCTGGGTCGGCCTCGCCGCCTCCGCCTATCTGCGTCGCCTCGCCGCCGGGCGCATTCAATCTGGTAAGGAAATCGCCGAACGGCTGGAAGAAAGATTCGGCCAGTCCAGTGTCCTGCGCCCTGACGGGGATATTTTATGGGTCCATGCCGCAAGCGTCGGTGAAGTCCGATCCGTCCTGCCCCTGCTGCAAGGATTTCTCGATGCCTGGCCGCGAGTCACCATCCTGATCACAACCGCAACCGTGACCGGTTGTGAAACCGTGTCGCGACATGTGGAGCGCATATCCCAAGCCCATCGCAAGCGGCTTATCCACCAATTCGCGCCCTACGATGTGGTAAGAGGGACGCGGCGATTCCTCAATCACTGGAAGCCGGTCGGGCTTCTCCTGACAGATAGTGAATTATGGCCGGGTTGGCTGCGACAATGCAGCCGGCTTGGGGTGCCGGTCGGACTGCTGAATGCGCGGCTTTCTCAAAAATCCTTCACGCGTTGGCGACAGACCGCCTTCCTGACGCGCCCTGTCTTTCAGCGCCTCGCTTTCGTCGCATCACGGGGTACGGATGACGCCGCGCAATTTGACCGCCTCGGCGCGAAAAACGTCTTCTGTGTCGGAGATCTGAAGGAACTCGCTCCAGCTTCCTCTGTCGATGAGGTCGCGCTCAGCGCGTTGCGCCATGCGTTGAAAGGTCGCACAGTGCTTGTCGTGTCTTCGACGCATCAGGGTGAGGAGTCGATCGTCATCGACGCCATCACGATGGCGCGGCGTAAGGTGAAAAACCTCCTCTGCATTATTATCCCGCGACACCCTGAACGCGGCGCGGAAGTTGCTGAACTCAGCAATCCCGCCTTCCCCCGACGCTCTCAAGGCGTACTACCGGGGGAAGAGGATGCCATCTGGGTGGCGGACACATTGGGTGAACTGGCACTGTTTTACCAATTGGCGGATTTCATTTTCATCGGTCATTCGCTTCTTCCACATGGTGGCGGCCATAACCCCTATGAGGCCCTGCATGCTGGCGCACCCTGCGCCACCGGGCCCTACCACGCCAATTTTCTGGAGGCTTATCAGCAGCTCGGCACGCGATTCACCACCGTCGATAATGCGCAAAGCCTTGCGGCATGGGTCTGCCAGGAAACCAACCCGTCACACCAATCCCGCCCGGGTCAGATCGGCGATAAAAACCAGTCAGATCGTTTCGTAGCCCTCGCCAATACACTTATTGCGCGTGTCAGTGCGATGACCAGCCTATGAAGGTGATGACGCCCCGCTTCTGGTATGTGCCGCACGCCACGTTTCGACAACGTCTGCTAACACCCTCTTCCCTCATCGTCAGTTTTGCCCACAGATTGCGTCAAAGCCTGACGCGGCCGCTCACCGTTTCCGTGCCGGTTATTTGTTGCGGCAATCTCTCCGTCGGGGGGACAGGCAAAACAATCGTGGTGCGAGACCTGACACAGCGTCTGCAGGCCCAAGGCCACACGCCGCACATTTTATCACGCGGCTATAAAGCGCGACTGAAAGGCCCCTTGCGCATTGACTCAGAGATCATGACCCCACACGATGCGGGGGATGAGCCGATCATGCTGGCCCGCGACGCGCCCGTATGGATCGGTCGTGACCGGCGGCAAACCGCTCTGGCGGCCATCGGGGCCGGGGCGGATTGCCTCATTATGGATGACGGGCTTCAAAATCCCGGGCTTGCCAAGACGCTGCGTATCGTCATCATTGATGGCGCGGTGGGGCTTGGCAACCGACATGTCATCCCCGCCGGCCCCTTACGTGAAGACGGAGAAAGGGGATTGATGGACACAGATGCCGTCATTCTTATCGGTGAGAACAAAACATCTCTTGCCGCGAAAATCCCGCCGGGCAAAATCATTCTCCGCGCCCAGCTCGTACCGGACACGGATCTTCGGCGTTTACAGGGGCAGCGCGTCATCGCCTTTGCCGGTATCGGGCGACCCTCGAAATTTTTCAGCATGTTGACGGACTCGGGGATCACCGCATCGCGGGAAATTCCCTTCCCCGATCATCATGATTATACTGATCGCGATTGTCAGCGTCTGATCGACCTTTCCCAAACCGCAAAAATGCAGCTTGTCACCACCGCGAAAGATGCCGTCAAGCTGCCTGCCTGGTTTCGTGAGCAAGTGCAGGTCATTCATGTTGCGCTTAAATGGGACCGGCCTGAGGCAGTTGAGCGTCTTCTCAAGCAGGCCTGGAAGCATTGACGTGGCGAGCCGGTGGAAACGCGTCGGGCATCGTCTGGAATATGCGCTGGCACGCGCGCTGGTCTATGGGTTTTCCAGAATGGCGCCGCACAAAGCATCGCGCCTCGGCGCAGCTATTGCGAGGATCATCGGGAAGTGGGCCCCCGTCTCACGAATTGCCGACATCAACCTGCGCCTGATGCTGCCTCATCTTTCAGCCGCTGAACGCGCCCGCGAGATCATAAACAGTTGGGGACATATCGGCGCAACACTCGCGGAATTTCCTCATTTATCACACCTTGAAAGAAATAAAGCATCCGGCCCGGGCTGGACGATCGAGGGAGAGGGGCATCTCCTCGCCCTTCGTGATCACGATGTTCCGATCATTTTCTTTTCCGGCCATATTGGTAATTGGGAGATGCTGCCCCCCATTGTGGCCTCGTATGGCCTCGCTTTTGCACCTTTTTATCGTGAAGCCTCCAATCCTCTCATCAACAGATTGATTGCCTCCCTCCGGAAGAACGCCGTGGGACAAGCTGTGCCCATGTTCCCGAAAGGGGCGAGAGGGGCGCGCGCCGCGATGGCACACCTTAAAAACCGGGGACGACTCGGCGTGCTAGGTGATCAGAAAATGAATGATGGCATCGTCGCGACGTTATTTGGTAAGGAAGCCATGACGGCCTCCGCAACGGCGAGCTTCGCACTCAAATATCAATGCATCATTGTGCCCGGCGTCATGAGGCGAGTCGGCCCGGCGCGACTACATCTTCGCGTGGAGAAACCTTTTACACCGGTCGCGACCGGTGAACGGCAGAAGGACGTTGAGATGCTGACGCAGCAATTGAACGATCAGCTCGAGGCCTGGATTCGTGAAACGCCCGACCAATGGTTGCTTCTTCACCGTCGTTGGCCCCGCCATTTTTACGCGCATCCGGAAAAACCGCGTGCATGAGCGGGTTTTTGCATGACTGCCGTGCATAAATGAACATTGTAATTTCGCAACATCATGAAAGTGTGATGACGCAAAATCGCCTGTTAACCGGTTTTTCGGTTGTTAAACCGCGCTTTAGAGGCTTAGCTGAAAGCATTCTCGGTCAAAAAAGGAATGCTGAACAATGCCGCGTCCTGCCTCCAGCCTTAATAAAAACGACCCCCCGAGAATAACGTCATCTCGCTCCATGCCCGCGTGACCGACCGACATCTTACCTATCTCGCAAGATGGTTGAAAGCCGGGCAGTGCATGAGGCTCTGCGACGCGGATATCGTCTCGGTCGACAGCGCTTCCGGAAAGGGTGTGCAGAGACAGGTTGTCGTCTGGGTACGCGAGAGCGCCGACCCCGCTTATCTCATTGGTCCCACAGGGCTGAAATGAGTGGTGTCCGATGCCATTCGCGACCATATCATTGGCGAATATCGAAGTTTTGAGCACGCTTTGGCAGCGATCAGGCCCGTTATCGCGCTACAAGAAAAACCTGTTAGCAGCGCCGAGTCGTTTCTCCTGCAGGGCCGAAACCACACGCGCCCCATTGATCGGGCACGCATCCCGCAATCCGGGATGATGGCCCCTCTTAGCTGGAGGTCGAAGCGTCCGGCTTCGATGGCGTTGCCGGTGATTCGTCAAAACGTCGAGGCGCGGGGAATGCCATTTTGAAACCCCCTATCGGCAAAATCTCAAACACGGCTAGGCCGCGACGGACCATACCATTCGGCTGAAGGGCAAAAATGCCGTCCACCCCGGCAAAGCCTGTTGCACGCGTCAATGAAGCCGCGCCCATCACGTCCCCCTCCCGCATCATCGCGCCGGCAAGGGCTGCGCTGTCATAAGCGACGTCGGCGAGAATTGAGGGTTCGATACCATAACGCGCCCGATATTTCGTAACGAAGCCGCGCCGGAAACTCGGGTCAGGCGCCGCGAACCAAGCCCCACCCAATTTCCCCAGCTTGGCAGAAAAACCCCGCCATAAAGCAGGCCCCATCACGCGCATTTTCTTCAGATCCGCGTTACTGGCGTCGAGGACGTTAATATCCTTCTGAAGGGTCAACCCCGTATCGCCCAGGAGGAGGGCGTCAAATCCCTCCCCATTCGGCGCATTCCCGGAGGCATCTACCAGCTTCCCTGCTTCGTCCGCGGCGTTCACGCCTGTCGGGTCGATGGCGTCGGGCTCTGAATCGGTTGAGTTTGCGGCCACCTCCGTCGCTTTCGGCGCGTCGGTCTTATGGGGCGCCATTTTCAGCAGATCACCTAACTTCGTCTTGATATCCGCCTCTGTGCCATCATGGAAAGTGAGGGTCGGGGCTGCGAGGCCACCCGCGGCACAAGCCCGTGTCAGCGCATCACCGAGCGCATGTCCAAGAGCCGAATCAGAGAGAAATGCCGCGAATTTTGAGCGTTTCTCGCGTTTCTGCGCCGCGTCCACCAGTTGCGCCACCTGTTGCGCCGGGGTTACGCCCATCACCCACATGGTCGGACGAGAGACATTGTCATTGCTTGTAAAGGCCAGGGTCGGCGTCATTGCCCCCTCGCTTAGCGACTCCACGCGCTCAGCATGCGAAGCGCGTAGGGGGCCGAGTTGAAGCTTCTGTCCCCGATCAAGCGCCGCGCGCGCGATATCATCAGATTCGGAAAGGACTGACTCATCCTCAATCGCCAAGCCCCGGCTTGTCGCGCCAGGGAGAGCCAGCCGGGCCGCATTGGCCATCTGGGTGCCGATACGCTGGTCCCGCCCACTTAAAGGCGCAAACATGATAATGTCCGCTGGTGGCTTCTTTTGCGCCATAAAGCCCGCGCCGCCCTGCATATAAGGCCCTTTACCCGCACCTCCACCGCAGGCGGTGAGAATGAGGGCGAGGCTCGTCAGGCTTGTAGCGCTCTTGCATAAGCGCAGCAAAACACGCGAAGAGAGACTGATCGCAGGTTGAGCGTGATCTGGAGTTTGCATTGTCATTGTCTTCAAAAAAATCCCCCGGTATATCGCGCAGCGTTGTGACGCCTTCCGATAGCGGCACTGTATCAACAAGCGCGCAACATCCCAATGGGTGTTTATCGCTTGTTGCGACGCCAATCGGCAACCTTGCCGACATGACGCATCGCGCCGTGGAAACATTAAGGACAGCGGAGCTGATCCTGTGTGAAGACACGCGCGTCACCGCAAAACTCCTCAGAGCGCACGGCGTTGCACAGAAGACGCAAAGTTTTAACGATTTCAACGAATCGCGTCGTATCCCGTCATTGATTGAGAAGCTCAAAAGCGGCGCGCATATCGCGCTGGTTTCCGATGCGGGCACGCCGCTTCTTTCCGATCCGGGCTTTCGATTGACACGGCACGCCATCGCGGAAAATATCCGGATCGAGGCCATACCTGGTCCGCACGCTGCCAGTATGGCACTGACTCTCTCCGGCTTTCCGCCCCTGCCTTACAGCGTATATGGCTTTCTTCCGCCGAAAGACGGCCCGCGCCGCCGTGCCCTGGCGCAGATCGACGCGCTGGAGCGGCAGGGTTATCAGGCGACGTTAATCTGGTACGAAGCCCCGCATCGCCTTTGCGACACTTTGACGTGTATACGGGACGTCTTCGGAAGAGAGAGATGGGGGGCTGTCTCTCGTGAAATGACGAAGAAATTTGAGGAAACGCGACGCGGTGCCTTATCAGCGCTGATCGAACATTTCGAAGCCCATCCACCTCGCGGCGAGATTACCATCGTGCTGGCACCTGCGGAAAAATCCGCACCCGCGCCGGAACAGCTCGAAACGCTTCTAAAATCTGCCTTGGAGACGCAATCCGTCAAAGATGCCGCCGCGGCAATTGCCGCGCAATTGAACCTTCCTAAACGTGATGTCTACCGTCTCGCCCTGATACTGGGAAAAACGGCCGATCAATCCGACGATTGAGGAAGATTGAATAATTTTGCGGGCATCGGGACATTGAACTGCGTGTCAGAAAGTGTAACCTGCGTCGATTGACCCCGCGCATCAACGACCCGCCATCCGCGTAGAACGAGCGGCGATTTCTGGACGTCCAAAGTCAGGCTTCCTTCTGCTGCCTTCCCCTTTTGAACAATCGTCAGGTGGATATTGCGCCCGTCCTCCTGAAATCCGGTAACGGAAACCGAACCTGAGAAAGCAACCTTGCTTTGCAGAAGAAGGTTGAGTGGCGTGCTTTCGAGAGGTAGGGAGGTCACTTGCTCCAGCTCCTTATCCTGATAGACGATCTTGCCATGGTTGGCGACGATGAGGAGCGTCTCCGGGCGCTCAAACGCAAAGCGCATTTTACCGGGACGGTCGAGCCACACTGTGCCCTGAGAGACGGTGCCATCCGGGGCCAATTGTTCAAAATGTGACCAGGATGATTGTATAGATTGAACGGTCTCCACGATGCGCGCCACCCAACCTTTCTGCGTCGGCAAAAGCGATATTCCCGCGTCAGCCCAGGCATTCGGAATTATGAGACCGCTCACTAAAGCGGTCAATGCGAAGAATTTTGCTTTCACCATCGTCACTCTCTCCCTCACGCCGCGCAACGCTGCCCCCTCAGACACGCGCCTCGTTAAAAATCCGCCGCACATCGCCCGCCCATAGGCCGTGATAGCGCGCCAGCCATTTCTCAGCCTGGGTTGGGCCGCCATCAGCGATCTCCATCAAAGGCTGAAGATACATCTCTTCCCCGAATTGACGGGCCTTCAACCCGGCTTCAGCCATGGAGAGCACGTTGCGGGCAAGGTTGCGCAAGCCGCCGGGAAAAGCCGCATTCATCGCGCTTTTCGGCACAGCTGCCCGAAGCTCCGCATAAGTGCTCCAATCATGCTGGCGGACCAGTTTCTCCGCCTCCCGTAAAATATCGGGACTATAAAGCAGCCCGGCCCATAAAGCGGATTGGGCCAGCATCATTTCCGGCGTGCCAGCATCGGCGCCGCGCATCTCCAGAAACTGCTTCAGGCGCACGTCCGGAAACGCTGTGGTGATATGATCCTCAAAATCCCCGATAGATGGCGCATAAGCTGCAAGGCGCGAGTCAGGGCGCCCTGCCAACCATTCCCGGAAGGAAGCGCCGGCAACGTCGATAATATTCCCGTCACGCATGATGAAATACATCGGGATATCTAATATCCAATCGACATATTTCTCGAAGCCGAACTGATCATCAAAAAATACCATGGGCATGCCACTGCGCACATTATCCGTGTCTGTCCAGACGAGGGCGCGATTACTGAGATAATCATTGGGCCGCCCTTCCACGAAGGGTGAATTGGCGAAAAGCGCGGTCGCGAGAGACTGCAAGGCCAGCGAGACCCGCATCTTACGCGCCATGTCTTCTTCAGAGCCGAAATCAAGATTAACCTGGACGGTACAGGTGCGCGTCATCATGTCGAGGCCGCGTGTGCCGACCTTCGGCATATATTGCCGCATGATGGCGTAACGGCTTTTCGGCATAAACATCATTTCATCCCGTTTTAAAAAGGGATGGAATCCGAGAGGCGCAAAACCGAGACCCAGCGCCTCGGCGGGGCCGCGAATCAGATCGAAATGATGTTGCATCTCGGCCCTGGTGTCATGCAGCGTTTCCAGCGGCGCACCGGAAAGTTCAAACTGCCCGGCAGGTTCAATCGAGAGGGAGGCTCCGTGGGAGGCGCCCTGACCTTTCATGCCGATCACGGCGCCACGATCCTCAATCGGTGTCCATTCCGCGCCATCCGCATTGATGGCTGAAAAAAGCGCCTCAATGCCTTTCGGGCGATAAGCTGGCTGCGCGTAGGGCGCACGGCCATCCTGCGCATCAGGAAGGACGAAACCGAATTTTTCATGTTCCGTGCCGATGCGCCAGGATGATTGCGGCTTTATACCGCGCGCCAGAACCTCATAAAGTTGCTTGGAGGACGTAATGGGCGTTGCGTCATGATCACCAGGGTTCGACATCGTTAACAGTAAAACTCCGCAAGGTCGGTTATGGAATGTTCAGTTGTCATATAAAAGGAAGCCCTCAGGCATTTTGCGCCACAATGGACAATGCGGAAAGACCCGCTATTGCCGCCGTATCTGCGCGTAACACCGTCTTACCCAGCGAAATGGCGCAAACATCATTAAGTTTTTTCAATTCTGACACCTCTCTTTCGGAAAATCCACCCTCCGGGCCGACGAGAAAGACGTAGAAGGCGGGATCCGGGTTGGGAAGGGCGCGTTACTGCGTTCCAACCCGGCGAAAACCTGCGTGCCCGCCGGTCGGGATTACAGGAAAGATGCAAGCGGCGTGATGGGCGCGATCTCGGGGATGTCGAGGCGTTCACATTGTATAGAGGCAGGGATGATATAGGTGGAGCAAAAGGTGAATTCAGCCCCTCAATTTCATACAGACGTCATGACCCATGGTTGGGTGCGATATTTTCCGCGTCCTGTCCGTCCATATCTTCTTCTGGCGCGGCTGGATCGCCCGGTGGGCACGTGGCTGCTTTTTCTGCCCGGCTTCTGGGGCATCCTTCTGGCGCGCCCTGTCATGGATGGGAGCAGTCTCCGCCTGATCCTGCTTTTCGCACTTGGCGCGCTGGTCATGCGTTCGGCAGGGTGTGTTGTAAATGATTTGTGGGATCGGGATATTGATGCCCAGGTCGCGCGCACAGCGGTGAGGCCTCTCGCCAGCGGGCAGATCCGGGTGAGGCACGCGCTTCTATCTCTGGCTGTGCTGCTGGCTCTAGGTTGCGCTGTGCTGGCGCAATTGCCCGTGCTCTGCTGGTATCTTGCGCCGATCGCGCTTTTGCTCGTGGCTTTTTACCCTGCAGCAAAGCGCGTGACGTGGTGGCCCCAATTGGTCATGGGATTTACATTCGGGTTCGGGGCTCCGATGGGATATGCCGCTGCGGCCGAGCGGCTCGATATGACTACTTTATGCCTTTATGCCGGTACGATTTTCTGGCAGCTCGGCTTTGATACGATTTACGGCTTTCAGGATATTGAGGATGATGCCCGTATCGGCGTCAAATCGACCTCACTTTTATGGCGGGGAAAAGCAAAGTTTTTCGTCACGGTCTGTTATGTTCTGGCAACAATTCTCTTTGCGTTGAGCGTCCTACAGGCGAAAATTGGGGGGCTCTTCTGGCCCTGCGGCGCAGTTTCGACGGTGATCCTGATATTCCAAGTTTACACCTTGCGCCCTGATGACCCACCTCATTGCCTTAAATTATTTAAAAGCAACGTCTTATATGGTTTGGCTCTAGCCGCTTCCCTCGTGATCGGTCGCATCGTCTAACGACCCGCACGGGGGCGGGGGCGCGGCCTCAGGCGCTTCGCGTGCGCTCTCCCAATGAGATGAGATATTCCCGGCCAAGACTCATGATTGACCCCGCAAAGGCGATGATGGAAGCCGCCAGCAAACATACGATCGTTTCATGACCACTCAGGCGGAAGATCGCCGCAACGCACAACGCCCCCATTGTCTGCCCTCCCAATCTTTCGACGGATACAAGCCCGTAGGAGCCGCCCTCCCGCCCTTGCGGCGTGACGACCATAAGGACTCGGTTATTCGGTGGATGAAACAGCCCGAACCCACATCCGCCGATCGCAACGCGCCAGGCGATGGAGAAATTCGAGACTGATACCGGCAGGAGCCACATCAGGAGGAATGCTGCCCCCATCAGGAAGAGGCCGAAGGCACATATTTGTGCGGCGGGTAAACGGTCCGTCCATTTACCAATTACGAAGGACATCATGCTGATGGAAAGCGCCCAGGGCGTGATCAACAACCCCACCTCTGATGGTGAACGATTAAACACGGCCTCCAACGTGAATGGCAGCGCGACGACGAAAAGATTGGAGGAGATATAGACCAGATTGCCGCAGGTAAAAGCGACAAATATCCTCGGTATGGGCAGGATATCCGTCGGCACGATCCGAAATTGCGAGAACTTCTCCCGCCAGACCAGCAAGACCCCACACACTAATCCGAGCGCTGTGAGGCCCATTGCGGAAATCCCGCCACCATGGACGAGCGCATCCAGCTCGATGACCGTCAATGTCAAGGCCAGCACGCTGAGCGCGATCGCCTTGAGGTCGAGCTTCTGCTCCGAAAGCGGTATCTTAGGGAGGGACGTCAGCGCGAGGGTCAGCGCGATCAGGTCAAGGGGTAAATTGATCAGATAGATCCATTGCCAGGATGCAAGCGCCAGAACAGCCGACCCGATTGACGGGCCGCAAGCCACGCCAAGCCCAAGTGCGAAGCTGTTAAGGGCAATCCCCCTCCCGATTGTGTGCTGAGGATAAATAAAGCGTATGAGCGCGAGATTGACCCCCATGATGCACGCGCTACCCGCTCCCTGCAGAGCACGCGCCAGCGTCAATGTCAGGAGAGAGCCGGAAAGCGCGACCAGGGTGGACGCCACCAGCAACAGCGTGATCCCGATACAGCATATACGTGCATACCCGACCCGTGACCCTAAAGCTGAAACAGAAAATAATAGGGCCAGGCCCACAAGCTGATAGACGTTGATTGCCCAGATCAACTGGGAAGAGGTAACGTGAAGCTCTCTGGCGATCGTCGGGAGGGCCACATTTGTGATCGCGTAATCCAGAACCGATATGAAGACTGCGAGGACGACGGCGAACATCGCGCGGTAACGGACGCCTTGCGGCAGGCCGTAACACGCCGCCGCGCCCTCAACCGACATGAAGCGGCCGCTCCATACTGAAATGTCGTTGGTAAAGGGCGACGCTTTGACTCATCCCCCATAAAAAGAGGGTGGCATCGAAGCGTGGCGCGCCATCCCGCAGAAACGCATGTTGCCCGTCAACCTCATGCCAGGAGAGACGCAGCGTGGCTTTTTCAAGCTTGTCCCGGATGAGTCGTCGCCCATCATAAGGGACATGAGGGTCATGCAATCCCCAGACCATCATGATTTCACCCTTGATCTCGGCAGCACGCCGGAGCGAATCATCCAAACGCCCGGCCCCCAGAGTCGCCGTATGTAAATCCGTGGCGTAAAAGCAGACAGAAGCCTCAATCGCAGGGTTCAGCGCCGCACGGAAGGATAAGTGCCCCGAGACAAACACCGAACGCGCCGAAACGCCCATTACACTGCGCATCCTCACGAAGCACCGAAATCAGCGCTGCCAGATCACTATCATGTTTCGCGACCGGCTTTTCATATTTCAGCTCATTGCCGCGATCCGTCCCCGCCTGGTCATATGACAAGACGGAACCCGGGGCCTCATATTCGTGATAAACTTCCGGAACAGCGACGATCATGCTATGCCCGGCGATCATCGCGGCCAGGCGCTCAATCGGCGCTGTCATCTGGTAAATTTTGGAATAAAGAATGATGGTGGGATAACATTCCTCACGCGCGGGGCGGAATAAATGCGTGCGCATTTTACCTGATGGCGTGTCGATATCCACCGCTTCTGATGGTTTGATCAGCATGTGGATTCTCCTGTCACAGTGTCTAACTGGGCGTCAGGAGATCATACATCCATTCAGGAGTCGCGGATGCACCCTATCGATAATGTGATCGACAGTTAAGTTGCATTGTTGTTGTTGCCGAAACAATGCATGACGTAATCATGACGATATAAATATAGGTCATTTCCCTACAATATTGAGGATTATTGTGTATCTCGAGCAAAAGGATTTTTTGTGCCGCGTGTCTGAAGCCGGATCGGCACACCGGGCAGGTAAAATGCCTCCCGTAAACCATTGACGAGGTAGCGCCGGTAGGCCTCCGGCACCTGCTCAGCCCGCGTGCCGAAAAGGATGAAAGTCGGCGGCCGCGCTTTGGCCTGAGTCATATAACGGAGCTTAAGCTTGCGCCCATCGACCAGAGGGGGGGCGTGACGCTCAAGAGCGCCTTCGAACCAGCGATTCAGTTCGCCGGTTGAAACGCGGCAATTCCATATGTCATGGACCTGACGCACGGCGGGCATGAGTTTGCCAATCCCCGCACCTGTCAGGGCTGAAAAGGTGATGACGGGAATACCCTTCATCTGCGCCAAGGAGATTTCCAAACGGTCCGAGACGGCTTTCATGGTTGCGGCACGATCGGCGACCGCATCCCACTTATTAAGGGCGGTGACGCAGGCGCGTCCCTCACGCTCAATCAGTCGGGCAATTTGTAGATCCTGCTCATGCACGCCGAGCAGAGCATCGATGACGAGCACGACCACTTCAGCCATTTTAAGCGCTTCAAGACTGGCGGAGACGGAAATACGTTCCAGCTTCTCCTCAACGCGGGCCTTTTTGCGCATCCCCGCCGTGTCCACGAGCTGGACTTCGCCTTTCTGATCCCGAAATGTCACTGTAATCGAATCGCGCGTCAGGCCAGGCTCCGGTCCGGTAATCATTCTTTCGGCACCGAGGAGGGCATTGACTAAAGTCGATTTGCCCGCATTGGGCCGACCAACAATCGCCAAGTGCAGCGGGCCGGTTCTGATAGGCACCGCAGCCTCCTCGTCCGAGGCGTCCGTATCTTGCAGCGACAAACCGGCTTCATCCGGCGCATCTTTTTCGTCGCCCTTCAGCCGCTCCGCAATTTCCCGCATCAGATGGGAGAGCCCCTCCCCATGCTCGGCTGAAACGGCGAGAGGCGTCCCGAGACCCAAGACGAAGGATTCGTAGACTTCCGTCTGGGCTGCGCTTCCTTCCGCTTTATTGGCAATAAGCAGGACGGGCCGGTTTTGGCGGCACAGAAATTGCGCGAAATGGTGGTCCGCCGGTGTGACGCCCGCCCGCGCATCGATGCAGAAGAGAATGAGATCCGCCTGACCGATCGCCGATTCCGATGAAGCGCGCATACGCCCGAAAACCGTGTCTGGCGCGGCTTCCTCCAACCCTGCCGTGTCTACGATACGGATGAGACGCCCGCCGAGTCGGGCTTCCCCCTCCTTATAGTCACGCGTCACGCCCGGCATGTCCGAGACGATGGCCTGACGACGTCCTACAAGGCGATTGAAGAGTGTTGATTTGCCGACATTGGGTCGCCCCGCAATAACGACGCAGGGGGTCTGCCCAGATTGCATGATCTTTATCCGTAAGCGTTCAGATTTCCGTCTACGGAGAGTACAAGAAGCTTTCCGTCGCAGATGATGGGTTCAATGAGAGTCGGGCTGGATGTTTTCGAAACAGAGAGGATCTTGCCCGTGCCCGCATCGACGACTGCCATGCCCGCATCTTTAAAGGATGAGACACAGACAAGCTTTCCATCCGCCATAATCGGCCCGAACCAGGTAATCGCGTCTTTATCTTTCACCTCGTTTTGAAAGTGCCGCAAATTCTGTGACCAGCGCACACGCCCGGACTGACGGTCGAGACAGGCGATCTGCTGATCTGATGAAATAATATAGAGCCAGTCATCGACAATAAGCGGCGTGTTCTGGCCGCTGACCTCCCTCTCCCACAATCGACGCCCGGAGCGCATGTCAATGACCACGAGCACTTTTGAGAGGCTAACAGCATAGACTGTCTGATGGGTGATCACAGGCGCGCCGCGCACACAGGCAAGGTCAAGGATCGCGCCTTGCCCGTTGGAGCCGCCAAGACTGTCACTCCATACCAGCTCGCCCGATTCAGCCCGTAAGGCGACGAGGTCACCACTGCCGAAACCCGCAACGACAATACCGTTAACGATCGCCGGGGCGGGTTGGCCGAACATCACTGTTTCAGCAGGTGTGGCCTGATAGCTCCAGAGTTGCCGACCCGTCTGCGCATGAAGCGCGAAAAGACGCTCATCAATCGTGCCGAAAAACACGCGGCCATCCATGATGGTCGGGCTGGAGCGCCCGGGCACGCCAATATCGCTGCGCCATTTCTCAACACCTGACGCCGCGTCAAGGGCAATGACCTGCCCGACCCCATCCACGATATAGAGCACACTATCGGCGATGCCGAGCCCACCGCCGATATCGGTTGAGCAGGATTTCCGGCCTTTCGGGACGAAGCGCCACTTAAGCGCCATGCCAGGCCAAGTCCAGGCGCGGACCGTGCCGATCGCGTCACGCGTGTAAATCATCCCCCCGTCAATCATGGGCGGAGACTGAATGGCCCCGCGCCCATTCGGGCCAAGTGCGGCAAAATGCAGAAATGCCGGTTCCGAAATACCAGCCCCGATGGAACGGGACCAGGCGAGATTGCCACTGGCCCACCGTGCATTGACCGCCTCATGAGAGGGGATGCGATGGGCCTGCGCCCATGAGGTGATATTTTCAGAAGGCGGTAGATTGATGGGCGTGTGATCCGACTGATCAACCACCAGCCCGGCACCGCCCGACAGCACATCAACGCGATGGCCCGGTATGGGCGGTTTCGGTTTATCACGGAAAAGCCCGCACCCTGACAGCAGGGCGGTCGATGCCGTCAACCCGCCAAAAAACGCACGCCTCGAGGATTTCAATGCGGAATGATGGGGGTGATCAGTCATTGAAGCCCGCTTTCAGGATGGTTGACATGGTGGCGGCACGCTGTCGGATACTGTTTGGCACTTCAGGGTTGCCAGCAAGCGCCGTGGCGAGTTGGCGGGCCTCAGGTCGGCGCTTTTCATCCAGATTGGACACCATGTCTGTCGATAGAAGGCCCTCTTCCGCATAGGGTTTCCAGGGGCCGCCATCGCGGGCGAGCGCTTCATAACCGGCGCGGATTTCAGCCTCCGGCATGGCATGCATGGCGGCTGCGGCATTGAGACGGACATATCGCGCATAGGCGCGGAAGATGGCAGGTGCCGACGTATTATCCGCCAATTGCTGAAGCGTCGCGGACCCGGCTTTAAAGTCACCCTGCTGAATCTGCGCTTTCGCCATCTGAATGGCCGCGTCATAGTGGATCTGGCCCGGTGCCTTCTTCGTCAACGCGGCGAGATCAGCGATCGCTTTTTTGACATCCTGATCCGAGTCGGATTCAAGCAATGTCAGGGAAGCGGCGTAAAAAATCGCGGAGGCCTGCGCCGCATCGCGTTTCAGCGCATGACGGTGCCATTGCCACACGCCCAGTCCCGCAACCGCGAGAAGAAGGACGGAAATACACAATGCCGCGTGCCGACTCGCCATGGCGAGGGCCGTTTCGGCACGCATCTCGGATCGGACCTGCTTAAGAAGTTCTTCTGACACGTTGACCCTTTCCTGCGTGCGCTTATGACGGATGGAGAAAACACCCGTCAAACCAACAAGGTAACGATAACCGCCTTATATGCCGACCTGCCGCCTTGTGCGTCAAATTGCGACGCGTCAGCAAGTCTTATCGTATGACTCTCTCACCCACTTTTCTTTAATTTGGCAGAGGCTTTGTTAAAGGACGCCGCCATATCAGCGAAATCCTTGGAAATACGGTTATGAATGGCCATCCCCTGATCATGAATGGCGGCAATCTGTTTACGGGCATCCGTGCTGATTGCTTCCTCAGCGGTACGCGCCTGTTTGATGACGCAATCATCATATTTCCGGGCGTCTTTCTGGTAATTCTGAAAACTTGTCCACCGCCTCATTGAAATGCGCGACCGTGTCGAGTTTCAGATCGGGTTCTACCGGCGCCGTCCCGCATTTATCGAAAGGGCCTGCGGCCGCATGAAGCGGTGAGGCGCTCACTCCCGCCGCGAAGGTAATAATGATGCCGGCCCGCTGCCATTTTGAACGCATAATTCCCCCTGATACAAACGCAAGCCGTAAATCTGTCACGGCAGAAAATGCACGAGTCGCCCTTTCGGACCTTCGCAGACCTCATCATCCTGCATGACGATATGGCCGCGCACAATCGTCGCTTTGGGCCAGCCCGTCACCTCGACACCATCGAAAGGCGACCAGCCGACCGGCGTGGCGATCCAGTCATTCGTGATCGTGCGCTTTTTCCGCATATCGACCAGTGAGAAATCCGCGTCATAACCAACCGCGATGCGGCCTTTATCCGGCACGCCATAGACGCGCGCCGGGCCGGACGACATGACATCCGTCAAACGCGACAGTGACAGCCGCCCAGCATTAACGTGGCCAAGCATGAGGGGGAGGATGGTCTGTACACCGGTCAGCCCGCTGGCACATTGCAGCCAGGGGCGGCATTTCGCCTCGAGAGAATGCGGCGCATGATCGGATGAGACGACATCAACCCGCCCATCCCGCAAAGCTTCCCACGACGCATCATGATGCTGCCTGTCACGGATCGGCGGATTCATGACAGCGAGGCCACCCAGGCGCTCATAACATTCAGGCGCATATTGCGTCAGATGATTAACGAGCACTTCAACCGTCGCAACGTCCCGATGCTCCTTGAGGTAAGCGAGTTCCTCAGAAGTTGACGTATGCAGAATGTGCACCGGACGCCCGGTCTTGCGGGACAGCGCAACGATACGGCGTGTCCCGCAGAAAGCGGTCTCGGAATCACGCCAATGCATGTGATTAACGTAATCCTGCCCGACTTCAAATTGGGGCCGTCTCTCCTGCAAACGATATTCATCTTCGGAATGAAACGCCACACGGCGATGCCCGCTGCGCAAAACAGCCTCAATCCCCGCATCATCTTCAATCATCAGATCGCCTGTTGAGGAACCTGCAAAAACTTTGACGGCGCAGACGCCAGGCTCAGGCTCCAACCTGGCCAGTTCAGGGGTATTTTCACGCGTGGCACCGATATATTGACCCATATCGATAAAGCTCTTCTCCGCGATTGTCCTGCGCTTGACGGCCAAAGCTGCGGAAGAGGTGATGGGGGGCGCCGTGTTGGGCATATCCAGCACCGTCGTAATACCCCCCAAAGCGGCGGCCCTTGTGCCGGCCGCAACAGACTCAATTTCAGGATCACCCGGGTCACGAAGATGCACATGGGCGTCAATCATCCCCGGCAGAACATGCAGCCCTTTTGCGTCAAAGACGTGATCCGCCGTGTCCGTCGTGGCGACGGACAAGCTCTCGATCCTGCCATTTTTTATCCCGAGATCTGCCGACGCTTCCCCCCACGCGAAAACGCAGATTCCATGTCGGATAATGAGATCATAATGCATAAAAACCCCAGTAGCCCTAACTGGCAAGAACCTCGTAAACATCCCCGTCATGAGGGACGCCCTCTATATGTATTCTATGCCATAGCGCATAAAACAGCAAAACCCATGCGGCCTTACGGGCCTTCCTGTCGCCCGTCTTCTGCACGATCGCATGGACGTCGACACCCGGCAGGGCGGCTTTGAGGGGCTCCTGCTGATGGAGGCGTGGCCCCAATCGCGCGGCCTCCGACGCCATCCACGCCCCGACGGGCACGGTGAAACCCTGTTTTGGCGCAAAAGCATTGGCCTGGCTGCATTGCTGGTCCAGCCATCTTCGCAACAGATATTTGCCCTGCCCGTGACGCGTCTTGAGGCGGTCCGGCAAACGCCAGGCCAGTCGCGCCAGCTCAACATCCAGTAATGGCGTCCTGCCTTCCATCCCATGCGCCATCAGGCAGCGATCGAGTTTGATCAGCAGATCATCCGGCAACCAGGTCGCGATATCGAGCCGCTGCGTGGCACGGAAGCGCGTATCACCCGGCGCAGCGGTAACGTCTGTCTTCCAGGACGTGTCCTTCCATTTCGGCACCACGGCGTTCATAATCCCGTTACAGCGCGGCGCCCGCCCGCCACGCCACCAGGGGCGGCAGGCGCGTCGATAGCGTCCATATCCGCCGAAAAGCTCATCCCCGCCTTCCCCGCTGAGGACCACCGTCAGGTCATGCCGCGCCGCGCGGGCGAGGAACCAGGTCGGGATGATGGCGTAATCCGCCACGGGGTCATCCATGCACGCCACGATTTTAGGCAGATCCTCCCAGAACATCCGCTCAGTAATCGTCACAACCTCGTGCGCCGCGCCGCAAGCGGTCGCCATGCGGCGCGCGGCCGCGGCTTCATCCACCGGGCCCGTATCAAAGCGCGCTGTCCAGGCGACGGGCCGGCGTGAATCAAGCCTTACCATCGCGGCGAGAATGGCGGCACTGTCGATGCCGCCGGAGAGGAAGAGCCCGCTGGGCACATCCGCGCGCTGATGCACGGCAACCGAGTCCAGCAATATTTTATCAAGCGCCTTGATCGCGGCTTCCTCCGTCATGCCGCGATCAATATCGCCCTCAATGGCGGGCCTGAATTGCCGGGACGTAATCGCGCCATTTTCGACCAACAAAGTCTCACCCGGCCGCGCCCTTTTGATCCCGGGAAAAATCGTTTCGGACCCGGCGACAAACTGCGTCTGCAAAAGTTCGGTGACAGCTTCCGGGCGGCATGACGCGGCTGCATACCCCTCGGCAATCAGGGCCTGCGACTCAGACGCGAAAGCGATGCCCTGCGGCGTCTCGACATAATAGAGGGGTCTGATCCCGAAAGGGTCGCGCGATAAAGCGGCGCGATCCACCTCATCCCCCTGATCCACAAAGGCAATGGCATACATGCCCCGCAGCGCATCAACATAATGCGCGCCAAGCCACGGCCACAGATAAAGGGGGGCTTCACAATCGCTCCCCGTCTGGAAGGCAATTTGTGACAGGTCCTTCCGTAATGAAGGATCATTATAGATCTCAGCATTCGCGACCAGCGCCAGGCGATCATGGATAAGAGGCTGCGCGCCGCCTTCAAGATCAATGATGGAAAGCCGCGTATGTCGCAGCCCGACCCCGCGCGCCTCAAATGCGCCGCGCCCGTCCGGGCCGCGATGCAGGATTGCGCGCTCCATCCGATCAAGGGCGTCGATGTCAATTTTCGTCCCCGGCCTGGCGAGGAAACCTGCAATACCGCACATTTAACGGGACCTCATTTGCTGAAAAAACCGGTTCCATTGCGCAAGGACGGTCGGCGCTGAGAATTCCCGCTCATAACGCCGTCGCCCCTTTTCAGCAAGCGCATGTGCTTTATCCGGATCATCTAATAAATAATTTATCTTTAACGAAAAGTCATGTAGGTTTTCACTTTCCGCCAATAATCCGTCCTCCGTCCCGCGCAGAATTTCCGCCGGGCCCTGTATGTTGCCTGCAATAACGGGCCGACCGGCGGACATGGCCTCAATCACAATATTGCCCAAAGGTTCAAGTCGGGAGGAGCAAATGAAAATATCGCACGCACGTAGGAAAGGACCCGTGTCGGAGAGCCAGCCCGGCAGATGCACGCGGGACGTCACACCGCATTGCCGCGCCACTTCCTGAAGCGCATCGCGAGCCGGGCCCTCACCGGCAATGACGAGATGGGCGCGCGGGACATTCTGCAGCGCGCGGATCAGGACATCGAAGCCCTTGTTGGGATGAAGGCGACCCATCGCGAGCAGAAAAGGCGCGTTGGCCGGGATGAAATTCGGCCGCTGCGGGGTGACATTGCTGAAATCCCTCGTGAAATTGGGCAGATAGAAGACCTTGTCTTGCGGCCAGCCTTTCTGCGTCATCCATGTCACAAGCCCGCGCGTATTGCCGATAAGCGCGTCGCAATGGCGGTAATTTTTGAGATCATAATAGCCGCCCAGCCGCCCGACCAGCACCCACGGGCCGCGCGGTGTCGCCCTTGCAGCGCGGTTCATCCAGGCGACCGCGATGTCTGGCCGATATGTCGTCAGGCCTTTTTTGAGGTGCTGCCGCGTCAGAAAGGTCAGATGACGGTGGAAGCGGAGTTGCGTGATAGCGACATGCCCCGCCTCAAGCCGTGCCGCGCGCGCGGCATCCGGGCGAATAAAGGCCCTGACCGGGTAACCCTGACGATGCTGGGCCACGGAAAGGCGCTCAAAAAACAACTCAGCGCCACCTCTCGCGGCGCCGGCCACAATGTGCGCGATACGCGGTAAGGGTGGCGATATCATAACAACGTTATTGACCGCGCCGAAGTAAATCGCAAGCGACGTCAAAGACTTTGTCAACGGAAATCCCGTCAATCGGTGCCTCTCCCTCCGGGCCTTCCGCCTGAATGTAGGTCGCGCAGGGGCCGGAGGGGGCATATTCGGAAGCACGTGAGGGGCCAAACAACCCGATTGTCGGCGTGCCCGCCGCCGCGGCCAGATGCATAAGGCCGGAGTCATTGCCGATAAAGGCGCTGCACCTTTGCAGCATAGCGATCACTTCAGGCAGGGCGCGTTCCCCGCCCACATCGACGTGATAGCAGGCAGGTTCAGCAAGAAACGGTGCGGCCCGGGCTTTTTCCTGTGATCCGGGGCCGTAAAAGACCGCGATCCGGTAACCATCGCGGATGAAACGTTCGCAGAGCGCTCTGAAAGACGATGCGGGCCAGATCTTGCCGCACCAATTGGCGGTTGGCGCAATCGCGATCCAGGTTGGACCTTTCGGCAGGAGCGTTCTGGCCTTCTGCCGATGTTTTTCCGTCGTATGAACTTCCGGCTGGGGAGTCGGGCAGCATTGCAGAAGGGTACCATGATGATGAAGCCGTAATCCGGCCTTGCGCCCCCCGCGGGAAATGGAACGCGCCCTGGCATTGAGAAGATAGCTCATGGCTGATCCGCGAAGGTCAACAATATGGTCCCATCGCGTCGGGAAGCAGTCACGCCATAATTTCAGCCAGTGGAGATCGAACCGTTTCTTTTCAAGTCGTATGACGCGGTCGACACCCGGCCAGCAATCAAACAGGCTGGCCGCGACAGGTCCACAGACAATGGTGACCTGCGCATCGCCATAGCGATTTTGAAACGCGCGTAACAATCCGGTGGAGATCACGACATCCCCAAGACGGTTACCCGTGATGAACAAAAGTTGTTTCAAAACAAATTCCTCAATCTCGGCGAGAAGCGCGAATCAGGAAACCGGATTTTCCGCTGGGAATGGGGTTGTGTCTGGCATTATATAAATCAAATAAAAACCAATTTTTAGACGCTTAGCCTCACCTTTTCCATAAAGGATTTTTCATACGGGCGATAAAAGCGCGATGGGCATCCTCCGTCGCTGCGTCCGGTGGCGGTATAAGTCGGGCCTGGCGGTGACGGTTCCGCTCATATTTCACCACCCTGCCGCCGCCTGTCGTCACCGTCAGCCCCAGCCCGCGCTGGCGACCACCCATGAGCTCGACATAAACTTCCGCGAGGAGGCGGCAATCCAGCAGGGCGTTATGGGTCGTGCGCTCGGAAAGATCGATATTATAGCGGCGGCATAAGGCGTCAAGATTATTCGGTAATCCGGGAAATCGCTTTTTGGCAATAATCAGCGTGTCGACCATACGCTGACGATCAAGCGGTGGTTTTTTGCACAATGCCAGTTCCGCATTGACGAAGCCGAAATCGAATGGCGCATTATGCGCGATGAGTTCATCCTCCCCGATGAAATCGAGAAATCCCTGCGCAATCTCCCCGAATTTGGGCTTGCCGACGAGGTCCTCCCGTGTGAAGCCATGCACGCGGCTTGATTCGGGCGGGACATCCCGCTCCGGGTCCACAAGCGTGTGATAGACCTCACCCGTTGGCAGATCATCGATCAGTTCAATAGCGGCGATCTCAATGACGCGATCCCCTGTTGCGGGGTCGAGCCCTGTTGTCTCCGTATCGAAAAGTACTGATCGCTTCATCCTATAATCCCAGTCTGAAAAGAGCTTTTTTAAGCATCCTGACGGCATCACTCTGCGATAAACCCGTGTGAATGACAATGTCCGCCACGCGTCGACGCGCTTCATCCGTGGCCTGCCGCGCCAATAAAGCGCGGGCCTCCGCCCCCGTCATTTTACCGCGACGGTGAATGCGCGCCACCCGCGCGGCGAGAGGAGCCTCCGCGACGATCACAATATCGCAATCCTTATGCGCGTTGGTCTCGATTAGGAGGGGAATATCAAGGACACAGACTCTTTGATGCGCAGCCCGCATGGAACGGAGGAATTTTTTGCGAGCTTCTTTCACGAGAGGGTGCATAATATGCTCAAGCTTTTTAAGCGCGTGATGATCCTGGGTAACATGCCGGCGCAGCCGCGCGCGATCCACGGCGCCATCAACGATGACATCGGGCCAAAGCTGTCCGATCATCCCCATAGCGATTCCGTTGCGACCCTGCATGCGGTGCACCACTTTATCCGCATCGAAAACCGGCCAGCCCTTGCGGTGCAGGCGCGCGGCGATCGTGGACTTACCTGCCCCCGTCGCACCCGTCAGGCCGATCACGATCACCCGAGCGCCCCGAGGAGGGCATGACGTGTTATCTCATCCGCCTGGGGGTCTTTCCCGAACCAGGCGCGGAACCCGACCCGCGCCTGCTCAATCAGCATCCCCAGCCCGTCAACCGTGCGCAAACCGCGCCGTCGCGCCTGGCGAAGGAGTGACGTCTCAAGCGGGACGTAGACAATATCGGCCACGCTTAGATCATCCCGCGCCTTCGATAAGGCATCTGCCCAGTCATATTCAGCTGCGCCCTGCATGCCCAAAGACGTCGTGTTGACCAGCAAATCAACCTCACCAAGGTGAGACGGCCAGCCATCCCAATTGACGTGGCGAAGACCGTGCAGATGCGCGCATAAGGCTTCGGCGCGCGTTGCGGAGCGATTGGCGATGATGACGTCGCACCCTTCCTTCATCAAAGCCGCGCAGATTGCGCGCGCTGCGCCGCCAGCGCCAAGGATGAGCGCGCGCCCTTTAAGCGCGACACCATGCGCGCGAAGGTTCTCACAGAACCCGGCCCCGTCCGTGCTGTCCTCGAAGATCTCGCCATGATCGCCAAAAACCAACGTATTGACGGAGCCGCATTGACGTGCGATCTCCGATTTCCGCGTTGCAATTTGAAAAGCTTCTTCTTTATGCGGAATGGTGACATTGACGCCCCGGAAACCGAGGTGCTGAAGCAAATCGATCCCGGCTTTGAAATTTTCCGGTGCGAGAGGAAGTTTCAGGTAATATCCGGAAATATCATAGCGCCGGAGCCAGCCATTATGCAGGGCGGGTGACAATGTGTGTTTTAGCGGCCAACCCACAACGCCCGCAAGCTGAGGAAGGGTGCCGCCGAAGGACTCCGTCAGACGGAAGCGTGCTGCAACGGGACGCACGCCGATCATCTGCGCCAATATATCGGCAATAACTGCGTCAGGATCGCTGCCCAATTTTCCTGTCCTGCCTCGTCTGCGATGAGATCCTGCCTGATCTCGATTTCAAGATAAGGCATGCCGCGTGTCTCCGCGTGATAAGGTATCGTATAATCTGAAGTCGCCGTCATCCGATAGGGTTCGTTTTTTCCGACCACCCATCCGCCTCTCTCGACAAGGAGATGATGCATAATCTCAGCGGAAACGGCATTCTTATGGAAAAGCACCCCGCACCCCAGGCCCGATTCTGCCCCTGCCAGGCCGGGATGAAGCTGTGCAGCGAGATCATGGCGCATTTTTGCGGATCAGTCGTCGCAAGTTGCTGCGTGATGCAATCATGATAGGGGCGGAAAATTTCCCGCTCACGCTGACACCGTTCATCATCGCTCAAATTTTAATTCCCGCTGATGACCGTTTGATCCGAGTGGGACAGGATAGAGGTGTCGTGACCCGGCACCCGGTTACAATCAATGACGAGGCGGGAATAAACCTGCTCTATGAGGGTTGCGCCCAAAGCCGCATGCACAGGCGCCGCGCGACCCCGGCAATGCCGATATCCCAGGCAATATGCCGCGTGCGATCCGCCTCCGGCACGCCGAGATCACCTAATCTCTCAGGGATGCGCTTCCCCGCATGGTCGCATACGAGAATGAAAGGCACGTCATATGTCGCGGGGTGGAGGATGAAGGGCGCGGGTGCGTCATCCATCAGAAGGGGAGTTAAAGTCATGAATTGCGTGATCGGCGTGAAAACATTACGTTGCTGCCGAACACTCCTCGCAAGTTTTGGAATTGAACGTGCCTGATTATAAATCCTGCCTTGCCAATCCACAATGGGGCGGCCGTTTTGCCGGTGGCCCTGCCGATATCATGCGCGATATCAATGCATCGATCGGCTTTGACCAGCGCCTCTGGCGGCAGGATATTCGCGGGTCTCTCGCCCATGCAAAGATGCTCGCGCATGTCGGCATCCTCTCACCCGAAGATGCCAAGGCCATTGAAGACGGGCTGAACATCATCGCCACTGACATCGCGGAAGGGCGCTTTGAATTTTCAGCGACCCTGGAAGATATTCACATGAATATCGAAGCGCGCCTATCAAAAAAAATTGGCGAGGCCGGGAAGCGTCTGCATACAGCGCGGTCACGCAATGACCAGGTTGCGACAGATTTCCGCTTATGGACGCGGGATGCGATTGACAGCCTGTCAGCGCAGGTCACATCCCTCATGCGCGCCCTCGCACAGCGTGCATGTGAGTATGCCGCCACCCCGATGCCTGGCTTCACCCATTTGCAGGCCGCCCAACCCATCACCTTCGGGCATCATTTGCTTGCTTATGTGGAGATGTTGGTGCGTGATAAGGGGCGGCTGCAAGATGCGCGCGCGCGCCTAAATGAATGCCCGCTGGGTTCCGCCGCGCTGGCAGGCACGTCCTTCCCCATTGACCGTGAGATGACAGCGCGGGAGCTGGGTTTTGACCGTCCGACACGCAACTCCCTCGATGCTGTCTCGGACCGTGATTTCGCCTTGGAGTATCTCTCGGCCCTCAACCTCCTCGCCATGCATTTATCGCGCCTGGCTGAGGAAATCGTTATCTGGTGTTCAGCCCCGTTTCAATTCGTGACCCTGTCCGATGCGTTCACAACGGGCTCGTCCATCATGTCGCAAAAGCGTAACCCGGATGCGGCGGAGTTGATCCGTGCCAAAATCGGCCGCATCAGCGGGGATTATCTCTCACTCCTGATGGTCATGAAAGGCCTGCCCCTTGCTTACGCAAAGGACTCGCAGGAGGATAAAGAGCCGGTTTTTGACGCGACGGAAGCCACGACCCTGTCCCTCGCCGCGATGGAAGGCATGATCCGCGACCTTAAGGCCGCGCCCGAAGTCATGCGCCATTACGCCGCTGCCGGGTTCTCAACCGCGACGGACCTGGCGGACTGGCTGGTGCGGGCATTGAAACTCCCCTTCCGCACCGCGCATCACATTACCGGGCAGCTTGTCAGCATCGCGGAGAGGAAGAAGGTCGATCTCGCTGAACTCTCCCTGGCCGAAATGCAGAAAGTCGCGCCGGAAATTCACGAGGGGGTTTACGGCGTGCTGACGGTTGAATCATCGCTTGCCTCACGTCGGAGCTTTGGCGGCACAGCCCCTGAAAATGTCGCGCGTGAGGCGCAGAGATGGTGCGATATTCTGGGAGAAGAATGATGAGACATGGTTTGATTATCTCGCTGATCATCACCCTCACGGCCATGACATTGACAGGTTGCGGCAAAAAAGGCGCCCCGCACAGTCCGGGTGGGCCGGGTGAGCAAATCTTCCCGCGCGATTACCCGGTTGAGTGAAGTACGGCCTCACCCATTGCAATAATGTCAGCTATATGAGCCCTGTCGCGCCGTATCTCCCTGATGGCGGGTGCATGGGTGCTTTTTGAGAGTTTGCGTCCCATCTCGTCAAAGGTGAGGGGGTGATGTGCATAAACGGGCTCCGGGAATGACAGCAACTGTTGCAGCACGCGATACACTGAAGTCGCGGAGCGCAGATCGGCCCCGCGCGTCACACAGGTAACATTCTGGTCCGCATCGTCACATGTGACGCAAAGATGATAGGACACGCCATTATCCCGCCGTGCGAGGATTACATCGCCATAAGAGGCCGCCGCGCCGGAAACATACCCTTCTCCGACTTTCTGCCATCCCGGCATGTGGCAGATCACATCCAACGCCCGCGCCATGTTGAGCCGCCAGAGGGGCGGGCGGTCAAGGTTGCAGCCGCGCATTCTGCAATGTCCGTTATAAAGGGGACTCCCATCCGAGTCCCGCCCGAACGCTTTCTGGGCGACCTCCTGCCGTGTACAGGTGCAGGGATAAATGAGGTGGCGTGACTTCAGGACGCACAAAGCAGCCTGGTAACGCGGCATGTTACGGGATTGGTAAAAAGGCGGCGCATCGGACGACAGGCCGAGCCAGGTGAGATCCTCAAATATTGAAGCAGCATATTCAGCCCGGCACTTGGAGGCGTCGATATCCTCGATGCGCACGAGATAACGGCCCGCCTGCCCGGCCTTCCGCCGGGCGAAAAGCGCGGAAGCCACATGCCCGATATGAAAGTAACCTGTCGGGCTGGGCGCAAAACGCGTTACAAAATGGTCTGAAATGCGCCCTCCTTGCCCTTTCGGGCGAAAACTGAAATAGTGTGAGGAGTGACGGTTAAGACGATGTCAAAAAGCCATGCAAAAATGGTGCGCGTCGCCCCCCGCCGGTCGCTGGGAGGATGTGCATGCTTACAGGCAGTTATCGACACTATCCCGCTTTGGTGTTGAACGCCGATTTCCGCCCACTCTCCTATTTTCCTCTGTCGCTCTGGTCATTGCAGGATGCCATACGTGCCGTCTTTCTGGATCGTGTCACAGTCCTGAGTGAATATGAAGGGGTTGAGGTGCACTCCACGAGCTGCACCCTAACCGTTCCGAGTGTGATCGCCCTCAAGGAATTTGTCGAGACAGCGCGTCAGCCGGCCTTTACAAGGTTTAATGTGTTTCTGCGCGATAATTTTCGCTGCCAATATTGCCATGCGCGCCTTCCGGCGCAGGAACTCACTTTTGACCATGTCATCCCGCGCTGCCGCGGTGGGCGTACAAGCTGGGAAAATGTCGTGACGGCCTGTAGCCCGTGTAACCTCGCAAAGGGGGGCAGAATGCCGGAAGACATCGCTATGACCCCCCTCTCCCGCCCGATGCGCCCCACGACGCGACGTTTGCAGGCGAATGGCCGACATTTTCCGCCCAATTACCTGCATGAAAGCTGGCGCGATTATCTATATTGGGATTCCGTGCTGGAGAGCTGAGTTTTTTCAGACGCTTTCGGCTGGGAAGAGCGCCTCATAGGTGGCGACGTCAAACCCAACCGTCATTCCGCCCTGACCGGACTCGAGCACGGGGCGTTTGATGAGGGATGGGTATTTCAGCATCAGCGCCCTGGCCCTCGCGGCGTCTAGCTGCGCCTTCTCCCCTTCCGCCAACCCCCGAAACGTCGTCCCCCGACGATTTAACAGCACCTCCCACCCGAGTTTTGCCGCCCAAACCGTAAGTTGGGAGTCGATGGGGGTGTCTTTTTGAAGTCGATGAACCGATAGTCGACACCTTGCGCCTCCAGCCAGGCCCGCGCCTTTTTGACGCTGCCGCAGTTGGGAATGCCGTAGAGGGCGGGGGTGGAGTTGGGGGCATGGGGGACCTCATTTGTTGCCTGGAACGGACAAAGAGCAAACCTTAATCTTATCAGCTCGACCTTGCACCCTGGGTATTTCGTTAACTATTATTATGACGGTAGGGAATGAGGGAGGGAACGACGTTGAGTTTTAAAGAGTTGAAAGGACAAAGTGCTCACCTCATTAACCTCAACAAAATAATATCATAGTGGGCCGTAATGGCTCGGGTAAAGTCGCTTCCTTCGTGGACTTGAGACGTTCTCCAACGAAGGGGTGAGCCCTTGGAACGTCAGGTATATCAGCCCGGAACGAGCAGGATCCTTCAAACCTGAAGGGAGCGTCATCTCCAACATGAGATTCAATCCTAGATGACTTGAGGGGAATCGGAGACAAAATCAAGTAGATCAGTTTAAAGCTGCTTCAGTGGTTTTGCTTCAGCAACTTGAAAATTTGTACAATAGGCGAATTCTTCGTACTCCCGAACTTCGATCAGATCCGAGACGAAGCTTCGAGACGGATCGTTTGCATAAGATAAACGAATTTCTTTCGAATATTGTTCTAAAAATGGGTAATAAAGATTTCGAATTTTATTCTCTCAATAACGAAAAGGTCATCGAACCTCGAAACATTAGCAGTGGGGAATCAGAAGTGGTCACTCTTGCGACCGAAATTTTTTACTTTTTCGACACTTTGGACGAATCCAAATTCAACGTATTGCTCCTCGATGATCCAGATGTTCATCTCCATCCTGATCTTCAAACTCGAATTGAAAAATTGATCCTCGCCATGCTCGAAGAGTTTCAGAGTATGCGAAATAGAATTGCAATCTGCATCGCCACTCATAGTAGTTCATTGGTTTGCTCTTTTGCTAGCTCACTCGACGTGTCGGTTGGCATAAAAACCTCGGAGAGGATACTGTGGAGTCGAGTTTGGTCAACGACAAATTGAGAAGAGTTGGGCCGTTCCTCGGCCACCCTCTCTCATTGTGTTTGAGTGACGTTGCACCGCTTTTGGTTGAGGGAGACGATGATGAACGCGTTTGGCAGCAGGCTGCAAGAGCGTCGCTAGGTAAAATCAAAGTTTTTCCTATCGTGGCTGATGGCACACAGCGGTTAAGAGGCTTGGAGGATGAGTTCATCAAGCTTCTCAAAGCATTGTACGATGATTCTGTCGCCTTCTCGATACGTGATGGAGATGGGGTGATCGATAAGCCACTTGAGCCGAGGCCGCCTCTAAAAAGATTTTTCTTGCAATGCTACGCGATCGAAAACTTACTCGTGACTGAACCGTGTCTCTTAATCATGGAAACAGATTGGGACAATTTTTCCGGTTCCGCATCAAAATGGATAGGAGGAAACCCCGAGCGTAAAAGCATCCATTTACTGAAAAAATTGATCGAGTCAGAGGATCGACTTCGACACAATAAGATCAAGGATTTACATCAAATCATTTGCGAGATTGCCGGTTGCAAAAAACCTTGGGAAGTAGTGGTTGGCAAGGCGATAGCGCAGTTACAGAACGAGGATGTCGACACTTCAAACATGTTGGTCGACTTTCTCGGAAAAGGTTTGGTGAACAGCGTCATCTTTAGGGACGCGAGGCAACAGGAAAGTCTCTCGACGCCGGAGGGCGATGCGGAGCAACCGCTCGTTTCGGTAAACCAGTAATCCGGGATGCAGCTTGAGGGTGTGAGAAAGAGCTTGACCGTCTCACGGTCATAGCGGCATCGAGGGCAATCAAGTAAATCCCCCCTTATTCCCACTCAATTGTCCCCGGCGGCTTCGATGTGATATCGTAAGTCACCCGGTTAATCCCCCGCACTTCATTGACAATGCGCCCCGCGACGCGGTTGAGGAAGGCGAAGTCGAAGGGGTAGACTTCGGCGGTCATGCCGTCGCTGCTGGTGACGGCGCGGAGGGCGCAGGCTTGGTCGTAGGTGCGGCCATCGCCCATGACGCCGACCGTGCGCACGGGCAGAAGCACCGCGAAAGCCTGCCAAATCGCATCGTACAGCCCGGCATTGCGGATTTCCTCAAGGTAAATCGTATCGACCTTCCGCAGCAGGTCCAGCTTCTCACGCGTGATATCGCCCGGTACGCGGATGGCGAGGCCCGGCCCGGGGAAGGGATGGCGGTTGATCACGATGTCCGGCAGGCCCAATTCCCGCCCTAATCCGCGCACTTCATCCTTGAACAACTCGCGCAGGGGCTCGACGAGGCTCATTTTCATGCGTTCGGGCAGGCCGCCCACATTATGGTGGGATTTGATCGTGACGGAAGGTCCGCCGGTAAAGCTAACAGATTCAATCACATCCGGGTAAAGCGTCCCCTGCGCGAGGAACTGCGCGCCCCCAAGTTTCGCGGCCTCTTCCTCAAAAACTTCAACAAACAGGCGCCCGATGGTTTTGCGTTTCGTCTCCGGGTCCGTCACCCCTGCCAACGCGTTGAGGAATAATTCCGACACATCACGATGCACGAGCTGTATGTTGAACCGCCCGCGGAAAGTCCTGACGACTTCTTCCGCCTCACCGGCGCGCAGCAAACCGGGGTCAACGAAGATGCATGTCAATTGGTCACCCACCGCCTCATGGATCAGCTTGGCCGCAACCGACGAATCAACCCCACCGGAAAGGCCGCAAATAACGCGCCCTTCCCCCACCTGCTGGCGAATACGCGCGATTTCCAGGTCGCGGAAACCGGCCATCGTCCAGGTGCCTTTGCACCCCGCCACACCATGCGTGAAGTTGCGCAGCAAGGCCGCGCCATGGGGGGTGTGCACGACTTCGGGGTGGAACTGCACCCCGTAAATCCGGCGGCTCTCGTCGGCGATAATGGCGAATGGCGCCCCTTCAGAAACCGCAACCGCCGTAAAGCCGGACGGGATCTTCGTGACGCGGTCACCATGGTTCATCCAAACTTGCTCCCGATGGCCACGCGCCCAGGCCCCGCGGAAAAGCGCGCAATCATCGACGATTTCGATAAAAGCGCAGCCAAACTCGCGATGCTCATGCGATTCGACAGCTCCGCCGAGCTGCGCGCACAGCGCCTGCTGGCCGTAGCAAATGCCCAAAATCGGCACATTGAGCGCAAAAATCTCTTCCGGGATGCGCGGCGCATCGGGGTCATGCACACTTGCCGGCCCGCCAGAGAGGATGATCCCGCGCGGTGCAAAATCGGAAAGCCGGGTGATGTCGGTTGTGAAAGGCCAGATCTCACAATAAATCCCGCTCTCCCGCACGCGGCGGGCGATGAGCTGTGTCACCTGACTGCCGAAATCCAGGATCAGGATGCGGTCTTCATGGAGTCGGACGTCGAGATCGTGCATCGCACGGGGTTCAGGCAGGCTCATTCTTCACTTTCGCGTCTTGGCAAGGGCGGTCGAGAAGGTCAGTATACAGCTTTCTTATAAACCCGTCACCCAAATCACGCCACTTCACGCAGGGATATTGAGATCTGCAGCGCGTTTCCTGATAGGCTGGCGGGAGGTTCGATATTTTGATCAGGATGACACATGTCCCACGCCATCAAGTGCCGCCTCGCCTTCGCCAGCTTCATCGCCCTGACGGCCTGTTCCGGTGGGCAGGGGCCCTCACCTTCCAAAGACCCACGCGGCAGATGGTCCGGCGCGCTCGTGACCGAACAGGGACAGTGCCCCGACGGCGATAACTCGCTGCTGCAGATTGAGGATGAAACGATCCTGTTTGCGCCTGCGGGTGGGTCCGTTCTGCTGCGGGGTGTGCGTGGCAAGTCCAAAGACGTGCTTACCGCCAGCTTCACCCATCCGGATACAAACCATAAGCCGTATCGCATGGTGTTTCGTGGGCACCCGGTGGGGAACGCCATCGGCGGCATCTACGCCACCCCGACCTGCCGCGCCCACATCGTCATGACACGCACCCACGCCTAAAAATCGCACCGGAAAGCCCTGCCCTGACCAGCATCTGCCGCAAAAAACGCGCGTCAGGGCAGAAAAAGCTTTTTCCCACTTGCCGTTTGCCAGATATTCCTCTAAAATCCCGCCTCGACGCACCCGTAGCTCAATTGGATAGAGCACCAGACTACGAATCTGGGGGTTAGAGGTTCGAGTCCTTTCGGGTGCGCCAGACTACCACAACCCCACCCTCGCACCACCACCTTCCCCGTCCGACAGCGTCGTCATCCCCCCCGATCGCCCACTCCCCGTCCCGCCGGATCATGATCGGGGCGCCGCTCACGCCGTGGGTTGTGGTGCAATTATGGCGAATTAACCGGCCGGACACGGCCGTGACGTGGCAATTCTGGTCGCCGCGTGCGATTTCGGAGAAGTCCTGTTCATAAACCCACAATCACCGCATTATCCCCCGCACGCGGCGTCAGAACGGGTAGGATGTCGGCACTCGTAACCATCGGGCGTTCAAGAACTATCGTCGCCCGATCGGCCTGGGCGGTGGCGATGGCGCGGGTCGGGTCGAAGCCGGGTGCGATAATAATGTGGATGGCGCGCTTCCGCAGCGAAATGACCGCGATGGTAAGCTCGCAGAAAATGCACGGAATGCGGCCGGATGTAATGCCCGCTTTCCTCCAGCCATAAGCAGTGTGCTGCAGTCATCACCACATTGGGCGCAATGAAGAAGCCCGTGCAGCGCGTCCCGAGTTCAGTTTGTAAGCGTCCCAGTATAAGCCAGGGCGGCTGCGTGACATCCACGCGATGTCGCTTATCAAAATGGGCCGGGCGCAACCCGTCCGTTTCGGCCACGGCGCGCCCGGCCGAGACGAACACCATCAGCCCACCCAGCAACGATGCCACCACGTCATGCCATCGGGTTCGGCGCCTCATCCTCATTCGCGTTTTCCCAAAATCCGTCAAAGCTGGTATATGCGTAAGGCACAGCAACACCGCGTTAACTCTTCACAGCCTCCCGCAAGAATGTCAAAATCACCGCGCCTGAGGATGGGGCAAAAGCACTCGATGTTAAATTTACCACCGTCCCTTTCGGAGATACTCCAATCACGCCCGTGGCTCCGTTATGATTCTCACGCGGCACTTATGTTTGACGGCGTCCGCCTGCATGATATTGTCGTGCAATATGACACACCATGCTGGGTCTACAGCGCTTCCACACTGCGGGCGCGGGCGCGGGCGCTCAAGGCGGCTTTCAGCGATAGAGGTCAGCCCATCTCCATGCATTATGCCGTCAAGGCAAATGACCACCACGCAACTCTCGCCATCCTTCAGCGTAAGGGGTTTGGTGCCGATGTCGTCAGTGGGGGCGAATTACGCAAAGCCATCGCGGCTGGCATCGCCCCAGGTGACATTGTGTTTTCCGGCGTGGGCAAAACCGATGCGGAGCTCACGCTCGCCATTGAAATGGAAATTGGCGTCATCAATGTGGAAAGCCGTGAGGAGCTCGGTCGCCTCACCTCACTGGCATCGCGCCTTGGCAAACGCCCGAAAGTCGCTTTGCGCGTCAACCCGCATATTGATGCCGGGACACATGATAAAATCAGCACCGGGCGGGAGGGGGATAAGTTCGGGATTGACTGGCGCGAAGCCCTTGCTCTGAGCCGCATGGCCGCCAAGGACCCGCACCTCGATTTTATCGGTCTCGCGGCGCATATTGGCAGCCAGATTACCGCCATCGCCCCTTTTGAAGCCGCATGTCAGAGACTGGCAGGGATGATCTCTGACCTTCGGACGGATGGCATAGCGGTGAAACATGTCGATTGTGGCGGTGGGCTGGGCATACGCTACCATCAGGAGGTCCCGCCCGATATCACCGATTATGCCCGGGTGATTGCAAGCCACCTCGGCACGTTAAATGTGGCGATCTCGATTGAGCCCGGGCGATGGCTCAGCGGCCCGACAGGCATTCTTCTCACCCGCGTGATCGACGTTAAAGCCCAACCCGCCCCGAGGAGCGACTTCGTGTTTATCGACGCCGCAATGAACGACCTCGCCCGCCCGGCTTTATACGCAGCATGGCACGATGTCCTTCCCCTCCATGCGGGCGCCACCCAAAAGCCGGAAAAAGCTCAGACCCTGGCGGGGCCCGTTTGTGAGACAGGCGACATTCTCGCGACGGATCGCATTTTGCCACCTCTATCCCGCGGCGACCTGCTGGCGATTTTAGACACAGGCGCCTATGGGGCCGTTATGAGCTCAACCTATAATGCCCGCCCTCTCGCCGCGCAGATCATGATTGAGGACGGGAAAATGGCTGAGATTCGCCAACGCCAGACCCTCGAAACTCTCTGGGAGGCGGAGCGTCTGCCTGATTGGTTCAAGGCTGAATGACAGGTCAGCGCCCTGTTCGCCCCGCGCAGCAGCGTGCGTCACACACGCTCACGCGCATTGCGCGTGCGCGGCGCCTGCAGAGAGGGGTTATCCTCGGCGAGCGGATTGCCGGGAAGTTGGTTTGGCCGGCCATTATTTTCCTATTTTACGTGGCCATCAGCCTCTTCCGCGTGCCGCAATCTCTCCCGGACCTGCTTCATTCCGGCGTGGCTCTCGCGCTTGTGGCGCTTCTTGCCGGGCTGTTGCTACATGGACTTAATCGCGTGCGGTGTCCAACAGGGACGTATATCGACCGCCGGCTGGAGCGGGACAGCGCCCTTGATGAGCGTCCTCTGGCCACGATGGAGGATCGTCCGGTTGACCCGACGACCCGGGAAATCTGGAAAATCCACGTCGCGCGCAGCCTGGCGCGCATCGCAATCCTGCGTCCCTCAATCCGCCTTCCACAAATATCGCGCACGGAACTTTGCCTGTTTCTGATCGGCATTCTGGCTTTCGGGGTTGGGCTTTATCGTGCCGGGCCTCACGCTGTCTCACGCCTTGAAGCCGGATTTGTCCCAGGGATGGATGATGCTGACACGCCCCTCCCTGAACTCCATGCCTGGGTCACGCCGCCCGCTTACGCGCCGGGCCCGCCTTATTTATTATGAAGGAGGCGCCGCCTCCGTAACCGTGCCATCAGGCGCATCTCTGGAGGTTCAGGTATCGGGGCGCGCACTATCCCATGGCTTGTCGGTGCCGTTGATTCCGAGATTACAACCGAGCGCCTCGGCCCTCAATCCTGGCGTCTGACGGAGAAGCTCCTACGAAATGGTGATGTCACGCTGCGCACGCGTGGGCGCGCCATTGCGAGATGGCGCGTGAATCTCCTGCCTGACCCCCGCCCACCATCAAATGGGAGGGCAAACCGAAGGTTGAGGCCGACATCACATCGCTCACGATTCGGTATAAAACATCCCAGCCTTTCGGCGTCGCATCGGTCAGCCTTTCCATCACGCCGGATAACGGGTTGGCGAACGGGAAATCCGTAATCTTCACGGACACGGCCCCCGCAGGAAAACACGCTTTTACGGGGACCATCCGGGAGGATATCGGCCGCCTCGCTTATGCTGGTGAGCATGTCACCTTGCGCCTGAAAGCGACGAGCGTCAGCGGAAATGTCGCGGAGAGTGAAGCACGTCAGATCATCCTGCCCGCCTATAAATTCCACGACCCCATCAGTCGCGCCCTGATCGCCCCGCGCTATCGGGTTCTGCGTGGTGAGGAGGCGCTCCCGATAGCGCAGGAGGAACTGGCTTCCCTCACCTCGCTGACACAGCAGCGTGAGAAAGGGGTGACGCTCCTGGTTTTGAATTTGATGCGCGATGACGGGGCGGATGTCGGTCTGTTCGGTAACGGACTCTGGTCGATGGCCGATGTATCTTGATGACCTCTCCCGCCAAGGCCGCGCCATCGCTGAAGCAAATCTGGCGCTTCGCGGGGCAAAGAATGGCTTGATCCGCGCGCTTGAAGACGATGCGTCCCCTCCTTCTCAAAATGCAGGCATCGCGCGACAGAACCGGATTGACGACGTCAAAAAAGCAATTGCCCGTCGGATGCAGATCCTGATGTTCCATGCGATGGAACAAAGCGGCATGGTTCCCGATATGGGAAGTGTCGTTCCGGGCCGAAATGATGCCGTCACCCGGCTTCTTGAACGACTTCAGGACCACGCTTCCGAGGGAGATCGGCGCGCTGCCGTCAAAAATCTTCGTGACCTTGAGGATATGACCCGCCGCATCCGCGATGCGACGCCGGAGGAGCTGGCCGCGGCAGCGAAGTAGGAGGCGGCCCAGCAGAAAGCCCGATTGCATATTCGCGTCGTGCAGGATCTCATAAAGCGTGAAACCGGACTATTGGATGCGACGCAATCTCGCGGGGAGGCATTTCGCCATCTCAGAGATATGCAGAAAGAGACGGGATTACGGTTTGACAGCTCGGTTGATCTGCGTAGTTTTGCTCTCGGCGCTTCGGATGTGTCGATCGCCCCACCCTCTCATGACAATTTATCATTTTCGGATGAAGAAGAGGCGGAAAGGCAGGATCAGCGCCGCACCCAATTTGTCATGCAGGGCGCGATGCGCGACGCCCTCCGTACCCTCATTGCCGAAGTCTCTGACGACGGGCAGCACGTCCCGGAAAATATGAAAAAAGCTGAGCACCATATGGGCAATGTCCACCGCAATCTCGCGCAACGGGATGATATTGGCGCGTCACAGTCGCTGAGAAACGTCCTCGCCGATCTCACCCAATTGGGGCATGACATGCGCGCGGCGCAGAAAGATAAGCAGCATGGCGAGGGGCCGATTATCCTTCTGCCAACCATGCAGTCTGGTAGCAATGAGTCGGGATCGCAGAAGGATGGTGACGGGCGTGGTGATCGGTCGGATGAGGAGACAGATGGAGGTTCCGCAACCCATCGCGCCTCGGAAAAGCGGGACCCGCTGGGCCGCGAAGTCAATGATGGGGAGGGCGCATCCGAGTCCAGGCAGGGACATGCGCTTCAGCAAAGCGACACGCATCGGCTGGAGGTGGAACGGGAACTCCGGCGCCGCGCCGCTGACCGTGCGCACCCGACGCGTGAGCGCCATTATCTGGAAGATCTCCTGAAAGCATGATGCGGGGGCGACTGAAAAGCCGCTGAATGCGGGGCCATTTTCCATCCATCGATCGCTTCACAGGGAAGCGCATGCGATTTTCGGAGAGGGAGACAGGGTGGATCGCGCCATGTCTCGGATCCTTTTCCAGCGCACGATATCGTTACTTAACCGTTCTAATCGACTCATCTCCGATGACCATCGACGCGGCAGTCGCAGCCATTGTCAGGAAAGACGCGTAGATCTCCCTGATTTTCCGTCATTCCCGGCAGAGGCGCGGTTTAACGCGGCATGTGCTGACCGAACGGTGAAGGCGGCCCGAAAGCGCGAATGTCTTAGCTGATACAAATCACGATGTCGCACATAAGCGCTTTTCAAATTTTAAACTGCGTTTTCACATTCCTCTATTGAAGAAAGTTGTTTTCAGGTTCGACATTACAATGAAACCGCCTGTCGTTTTACGACTCATAAAACCAACATCGTCATGTCAGGAAATAATGTCCCATGCAGAATACCGCCATTCACGGAGCCAACCGGGATGCATTATGGCTTCCTTTCACGGCGCATCGACAATTTCGCCAGGCGCCGCGCGTGTTTATATTCGCGAAGGGCATGTGTATTATAAGGATGCGCAGGGTCAGGATGTCCTGGATGGCTGTGCCGGCCTCTGGTGCGTCAATGCAGGGCATACGCGCACCCCGATTGTTGAGGCGATCCAGCGTGAGGCGGTGAAACTCGATTTTGCCCCGACTTTTCAGATGGCCCACCCCCTCGCTTTTGAAGCGGCGGGACGCATATCCGCCCTGACCCCGCCGGGACTCGATCACATATTTTTCTGTAATTCCGGCTCGGAAGTCGCTGATACCGCGCTTAAAATCGCCATCGCCTATCATCGCGCGAATGGGCAGGCGAAACGGTCCAAAATTGTCGGGCGGGAACGCGGATATCATGGTGTCGGACTGGGCGGCCTCTCTGTCGGCGGTATATCGTCCAATCGCAAGCAATTCAGCCCTCTCCTCGCGGATGCCGCGCATCTCCCCCACACATATGACCCGGCACGAAACGCCTTCAGCCGTGGCTTACCGAAGCACGGTATTGAATATGCCGACGCGTTGGAGAAATTATTCGTCACCCATGACCACTCGACAATTGCCGCCGTCATGGTGGAGCCGACGTCAGGTTCAGCCGGTGCGCTTTTGCCGCCCGTCGGTTATCTGAAGCGCTTGCGTGAGATCTGCGACAAACACGGCATCTTGCTGATTTTTGATGAAGTCATCACCGGTTTCGGCCGATTGGGCGCCAGTTTCGCGGCAGAGAAATATTAGGTGCGACCAGACATCATGACGATGGCGAAGAGCATCACTAATGGGGCAATCCCGATGGGCGCGGTGGCCGTCAAAGACACGATTTTCACGGGCTTTATGCAGGGGCCGGAAAACGCCATTGAGCTCCCTCACGGTTATACCTACTCCGCGCACCCTGTAACCTGTGCGACGGCCATCGCAACGCTGAATGTTTATCGCGATGAACGTTTATTTAAGCGCGCTGCCCCCTCGCACCTTATTTCGAGGATGCGGCGCATAGTCTCAAAGACGCACCGCATGTCGTTGATATCCGCAATGAGGGGCTCGTCGCCGGGATCGAAATTGCACCGGGTGACGGGGAGGTGTCTCGTATTTACAAAGTGTTCGATACAGCGTTCCGGCAAGGGGTTCTGCTGCGTTGTAGCGGGAATACGCTCAGCATCGCGCCACCCTTGATTATCGAGAAAAACGGGATTGACCGGATTTTTGAGACGATCCGCCGTATCCTGAATACGACTTCGTGAGACATCAAAACGGTGATGAGGTCCGCTGACCTGACCCGGCCGGGCGGATCAGCGTTCGTCACGCGGGACCGAGGGATGCACCGTTTATTTCAGGCATCCGTCACGATCCGCGTCTCTTCATCAAAAGCCGCGCCCAGATGGCTCAAGCGGTTTTTGACGTTGGAGCCAAGGGCGAAGGAGGCCATCCGGTCAAGCTCCAGAACAATCTCACCGCCCCCTCTTGCGATGCGCGCGCCTTTAAGAAGGCTCTCTGTGCCGCCGCAAATCGTATAAGCGAGGCGCAGCGCCTTGCCCAGCCGCGTCGCGCGTTCAAACGCTTCATCTGAAAGGATGTCGCGCGCGGCGGATAGCAGCCGTCCTGGCACATCCGCCTCATAACGGATTGCCAGTGCTGAGGCGATAAAGGCGCGGACCTGATGGTCAAACCCGCCCCCATTCACGTGCATGATACGCAAATAAGTTTGTTCCGCCCGATATTCAGGATGATCGTAAGCACCGATGTCGGAGAGGCGGCAGGTCATTTTGCGCAGGTTTTTCTCGTGCGGATCATCTTTCTCAAAAAGAGGCTGCGTCCAGTCAATCAGTGCGTCTGGCAACTGGCAACCACGCCCCAGGCGGGAGGCAAGCACCTTCACCATGGCGTCGCACGGGTCAATATCCGCCACTTCCGCCCCGACGCGCGCCATATACCAGCCCTCTCGCAACCCATCGACCGAGAAAACAATTTTATGCGGGTCCAGCCGCTTCATGAGTGTCAGGAGGACAATGGCGGCGTAAGGCACATCATCGAAGCGTTTTTTTGAGAGATTGGATGTTTTCTCCAGCGCTTTTTTGGGCGTCGATAATATCCAGTTACAAAGCGCCTCCGCTTCGGAAGGGCGGAGCGTATATAGATGGACCATATTGAGAGGATATTGCGCGCGCGCGATCTGAAGGCGCGCCAGGGCGCGGAAGGCCCCGCCGACGAGATAAAGCGTTTTACCGCGATGGGACTTCAGCCAGGATTGCGCCTCTATATCCTTCGCGGCAAGCTCAAAGGCTTTTTTACGCCCCCCCTCCGCCCTGTCAGACAGACGGATCACGCCGAGCGGCATCGTGCTCCCTTTTTTCATTTTCCGCTGTGCGACGTGAATCAATTCTAGAGAGCCCCCGCCAATATCCGCCACGATGCCATCCGCATCAGGCTGGCCGCAAAGCACCCCTGTGGCGGAATAACGGGCCTCTTCCTCACCGGAAAGAATGCGGATCGCCACATTCGGCATGTGCTTTTTGAGGATCTCGATAAATTCAGCCCCGTTTTCAGCGTCCCGCACGGCTGCTGTCGCGAGGATCTCAAAAGGCGCCGCTTTCATTGACCGGGCGATGACGTTGAAACGCTTCAGGACGGTATGTGCGCGCTTCAGACCCTCCTCATTAAGGCGACCCGTTTCATGCAGGCCACGCCCGAGTTTCAGCGTCGCCTTTTCATTGAAAATCGCGATGGGGTTACGTGTCACCCCCTCAAAAATAACGAGACGCACGGAATTTGACCCCAGGTCAATCACGGCGGCGCGACTTTGCTGAGGGGATGGGCTGGTCTTCGCCGCCTCCTGCGCGACCCGGGGTTTTTTCATGAAGGGGCGCCCGGCTTTCTGCGCCGTCGCGGCGCTTCCTTCTTCGTCCCCTCATGCCGCATGGAACCACGACCCGAGAGAGAGGGGTTGTGCATAAAATAATGATGCGCGGAGAACGGCTTTTCCCCCGGCGGGACGCGGCGCCAGCTGCCGCCTGGCTGTAATGTCCAGCTCTGCAACGTGTCTTTCAACCCTAAGGCGGCGACCTGTCCCAATACCTGCGCATGAACGGTCGGGTCATAGATTGGCACCATTGCCTCCACCCGGCGGTCCATATTGCGCGGCATCCAGTCGGCGGAGGAAATATAGACCTTGTTTTTAAGGCACGGCATACGGTGTCCATTTCCAAAAGCGAAAATACGGGAATGTTCAAGAAAGCGCCCGACCATGGAGCGGATCTCGATATGATCCGACAAACCGGGGACACCGGGCCGAAGGCAGCACATGCCCCTGATCACCCCGATGATTTTGACCCTCGCATGAGAGGCCGCGTAGAGCGCATCAATCAGTTCCGGGTCAACGAGGCTGTTCATTTTCAGCCAGATGCGGGCGGGGCGCCCGGCTTTCGCGTGATCGATTTCATCTGCGATCAGCTTCAGCAACGTCTTGCGCAATGTCAGCGGCGCGAAAGCAATATCATGCACATCTTTTGGCTTGGCATAACCGGTCATAAAGTTGAAAAGCTGCGCCGCATCACCTGCCAGACGCGGGTCACAGGTAAAGAATGAGAGATCAGTATAAATGCGTGCCGTAATGGGATGATAATTTCCGGTGCCGAAATGCGCGTAAGAGCGCATCTGATTGCCCTCCCAGCGCACAACGAGGCTCATTTTGGCATGCGTCTTAAGGTTCGAGAACCCGAACACGACCTGCACACCCGCCGCTTCCAGCTCCCTTGAGAGGCGGATATTCGCCTCTTCATCAAAGCGCGCCCGCAACTCCACCATGGCCGTAACGGATTTTCCCGATTCGGCGGCGGCGATCAGGGCGCGGACGATGGGGCTGTCGCGTGAGGTGCGATAGAGCGTCTGCTTGATCGCCACAACATTCGGGTCCGCAGCCGCCTGGTTAAGAAATTGCACGACGACGTCGAAGCTCTCAAAAGGATGGTGCACAACGATATCTTTACCGAGGATGGCGGCAAAACAATCCCCGTCATAATCTCTTATGCACTGCGGGAAGCGCGGCTTGAAAGCTGGAAATTGGAGTTCCGGCCGATCGCTGACGATCATCTGTTTGACATCAACAACCCCGATCATCGCCTGCTCCACCAGCACCTCATCGGGTGAGGAGCCAAGCTTTTCCGCAAATTCCTCACGCAAATAGGAAGGGAGGGAGGCATCAAAAGCCAGATGCACCCCCACGCCACGGCGGCGCTGCTTTAGGGCCGTCTCGTATGACAGTACGAGATCCTCGGCCTCATCTTCAAATTCCACATCCGAATCCCGAATGACACGGAGCACCCCGCTCGCCAGAACACGCATCCCGGGAAAGAGGCGGTCAATATGGGTGCGGATGACGTCCTCCAGCAGCACAAACCGGATGTCCGGCGTGCATGTGGCTTTGCGCGTGGAATCCTCCGGGAGGCGCATGAAACGATTGACTTGCTGGGGTAGCAGGATCAACGCATCCATCGGCTCATCCGGGCGCGCCTCATCCTTCAGGCGCAGCACAAGCGCCATGCCGAGATTGGGGATAAAGGGCATCGGGTGAGAAGGGTCCACGGCCAGCGGCGTCAGGATCGGAAAGATCTCTTTTTCAAAAATCGCATCCAGATGGGCGATTTCAGTCTCGGACAGGGAATCGGGTCGGCACAAATAAATGCCGCTTTGCGAAAGCTCATGCCTTAATTTGCGCCACACATCCTGCTGGGTCTCAAAAAGTCGGGAGGATTTGCGGCGCACCTCCGCAAGTTGCTGCACGGGGGTTTGACCGTCAACGGAAGGCGTCGTCAGCTCCTCCCGTACCTGCCCGACCAGCCCGGCAACGCGGACGGAGAAGAACTCGTCCAGATTACTGGCGCTGATGGACAGAAAGCGCAGACGTTCCAGAAGCGGATGACGGCGATTCTCCGCCTCCTCAATCACGCGCTGATTAAAATCGAGCCATGACATTTCACGATTAATAAAGCGGGACGGGTGTGTCGACATATCATGTTGCCCATTGGAAGAACCCGACGTACACAGCCCGATAAAATCAGACGCGCAGGCCGCGTCACCCGGCTTTGCGCGTGGCAACGTCGTGATATGTTCTTCCTGGATTTTTGACGCTTCCGCCGGATTGGCTCCTTTACTCAGCGTCACTGTGCATTTGTGATCCTGCATCACGCCCTTTGAGTCTGACATGTTACATGACCCAAAGTTGCGATAGAAGCCCATCGTCTTGTTTTAAGTTTCGTGAGACGCCCCCGCTTGATCAATCATCACTAAACAGGGAGTTCCTCGCCATCGACCTGAGAGAGTTCGGGCAGGATCTCGGTAATAAAAGCCCGCGTCAGAGCGCGTTTACTCTCCAGGCTGGCCGTATCCAGCCGCGCGACGGTCGCCATCAGGGCCGCATTAGTCCGCGGCAGGCGGTGCACGAGCCACGTGGCGACATCTTGCGCGATGCAGATCTGACGCATGGCAAGCCATTGAATTACCAGTTTGACGCGCAGATCATCCTCAGCAGGCCGCACCTCAATCGCGGTCATCGCCCTCAGGCGACTGCTCAGATCGGGGAGATTGGTGGGTAAGGTGGAGGGCGGGACACGAGAAGCAAAAAGGATGATGCGCCCCCCTTCCCGCGCTGCATTGATGAAGTGCAGCAGGGCAACAGGGTCAAAACCCTGTTCAAGCTGGTCGATCGCCCAGAGTTGGGAGTCGTCAATCCGTGCCGGATCAATCATACGCGCGGTGATAATTTTGCCATGACGCCGCCGCGCCCAGTCATGCAATAAATGCGTCTTGCCGGTCGCTTCCGGGCCCCAAAGCAGAAGGCGTCGCTCCGGCCAGCCAGTCTGGGCGAGCCATTTACGTGCAGCGGCGTTGGACGGCGCATTGATGAAGTCCGGCCACCGCGTGCCGCGATGCGCCTCCCACGAGAAAGCCATCTGAGCCGCCGGGTCAGCGGGGCGCTGACGAATTTTTTTGCGTTTTCCATGCAATTTCAAGTCCAACGCTTCCCGAGCCGCGACGGCTTCGGTAAAAGAACGGGTTATATCCGACTTTCCGCGGCATATCGAGTGAGCCTGAACACATGACCACCCCCCCGAAACCCGACAAACATGCCCCCGCCCTACATGACGGTGCTGCCGCAATCAAAGGCGGGATCAGCTATGACGCTGCCGGTGTCAGCATAGAGGCGGGTGATGCCCTTGTCGATGCCATCAAGCCCGCCGCCGAGCAGACGCAGCGCGCCGGGGTTCTGGGGGGACTGGGCGGGTTCGGCGCGTTGTTCGACCTCAAAGCCGCTGGATATCGTGACCCGGTGCTTGTGAGCTGCACGGATGGCGTTGGCACGAAGCTCATGCTGGCCATTGAGACCGGACGGCACGATACGATTGGCATTGACCTCGTGGCCATGTGCGTCAATGACCTCATCGTTCAGGGGGCGCAACCTTTATTCTTCCTCGATTATTTCGCGACCGGCAAGCTCGATGCTGCTGACGCGGCGCGCGTCGTGAAAGGTATCGCTGAGGCTTGCCGCCAGTCAGGATGCGCCCTTGTCGGGGGGGAAACGGCGGAAATGCCCGGCATGTATGCGGCCGGGCATTACGATCTTGCCGGGTTCAGTGTCGGCGCGGCGGAACGCGATATGTTATTGCCGCGAAACGTCAAACCGGGCGACACACTCATCGCGCTGCCCTCAAGCGGTGTGCATTCCAATGGTTTTTCCCTCGTGCGGCAGGCTGTCGCGCGGTCAGGGCTGGGCTGGCATGATTCTGCCCCCTTCGCACCGTCGCTGAGCCTTGCCGAGGCGCTTCTGACGCCGACATCGCTTTACGTTCGTGACGTGATGGCATTACATGAGAAAGTCCTGCTCAATGCTTGCGCCCATATCACGGGTGGCGGCCTGCCCGGCAATCTGCCACGTATTCTACCGAAGGGCTTGACCGCGGAAGTCACCGCCGGGCGCTGGCCCGTTCCGCCCGTTTTCAACTGGTTGGCCAAAGCCGGGCCTGTCGCGCCGGAGGAGATGCTGAAGGTCTTTAATTGTGGGATTGGCATGATACTGGTGACATCCCGCCCGGTCGCTGTGCTCAGCGCCCTGCAGGAAACAGGGACAGAAGCCTATGAAATCGGACGGATCATAGAGGGACAGGAGGGGTTCAGTCTCAAGGGAGAGCTGGTTTTCGGATGACGACCAAATTTCCGATCGCCATTCTGATCAGCGGGCGCGGCAGCAATATGGAGGCGTTGCTGAATGCGTGTGACGCCCCCGAGTACCCGGCCAAAGTCGTTTTCGTGCTCAGCAACAATCCGGATGCGGCGGGACTCGATATCGCGCGGGCTAAGGGCATCCCCGTGTATGCCATTGATCACCGCCCTTTCGGCCAGGATCGTGAAAGCCATGAGCGCGCCATGGATAAGGCGCTGCGCCAGTCCGGGGCCCGCATCATCTGCCTCGCAGGCTATATGCGGGTGCTGACGCCATTTTTTGTTGAGGCATGGTCCGGGCGGATACTCAACACCCATCCCAGCCTGCTGCCGAAATATCCGGGGCTGCACACCCACCAACGTGCCCTTGACGCCGGAGATACGACGCATGGCGCGACCGTTCACCTCGTCACTTCCGGCGTCGATGAAGGGCCTGTCATTGCGCAGGCCCGCATCGATATCCGCCCTGATGACACGGCTGAGACATTGTCAAATCGCCTTCTGACGAAAGAGCATGCTTTATACCGAGACGCGCTTCGCCAGTTCATCACAGATCAGGCGTCAGGATTATAAACGCGCCTGACATGGAACCGTCATGCCGACAGGGTTAATCGGCATGACAGATCACATTTCAGGGGAGGATTTCTGTCTCAGCGAAGAAGAAGGTGATTTCCTTGGCAGCATTCTCGACACTGTCAGAGCCATGGACGGAGTTCGCCTCAATGCTTTCCGCATAAAGTTTCCGCACCGTGCCTTCCGCGGCCCGCGCCGGATTGGTGGCGCCCATGACATCACGATGATGCGCGACCGCTTCATCCCCCTCAAGCACCTGCACGATAACGGGGGCCTGAAGCATGGAATCGACAAGGCTGCCAAAGAAAGGCCGCGCCGCATGGACAGCGTAGAAGGCCTGGGCCTGGGCCTGCGTCAGCTGGATGCGCTTCTGCGCCACGATGCGCAGACCTGCCGCCTCGAAGACAGCATTGATTTTGCCGGTCAGGTTGCGGCGCGTGGCATCTGGCTTGATAATGGACAATGTCCGCTGTTTGGCCATGAAAATCTCCAAATCAATTGTTAAAGGCAAAGAATGGTTTCCCCCTAGGCCAATTCTGGCCAGACCGATAGCCTGTGCGCCTCGAAAATATCTCCGACCCTGAAGTGAAGCCCCTTGAGTATCCTTTCCATCAACCAACTCACATTGCGCATTGCTGGCCGAACGCTTCTGGATCACGCCAGTCTTCAGCTGGATCCCGGGGCGGAAAATCGAGCTGATCGGCCGGAATGGCGCCGGCAAATCCACCCTCCTGGCAGCGATTGCCGGCGATATCAGCCCTGACGGTGGGGACATCACCCAGGCGGCACGCACCCGGCTTGGGCGCGTTCGGCAGCATCTGCCGGAGGGAAAAGGCGCGCTGATCGACATCGTCCTTGCATCGGATACGGAGCGGGAGATATTGATGGCGCAGGTGGCGGCGGAAGGATAACCCGATCCGACTGGCTGATGCGCATGAGCGTCTCCTCGCTATACAAGCCCATGCAGCGCCCGCCCGCGCGGCGACGATCCTGGCCGGTCTGGGCTTCGATGCCGCGGCCCAGCAACGCCCGATCGACGCTTTTTCGGCGGGTGGCAGATGCGTGTGGCGCTGGCCTACGCCCTCTTCCTTGATCGGGATCTGCTTCTTCTTGATGAGCCCAGCAATCATCTGGATATCGAGGCCACAATGTGGCTGGAGGGCTGGCTCAAATCCTTCCGGGGCGCGGCGATCATCGTCAGTCATGATCGGGAATTGCTTGATCACGTCGTGGACGGGATCACCCATCTGGAACACGGAAAACTCAGCCTCACACCGGGTGGTTACGCGCAATTTGTCCGCATCCGGATGGAGCAGACCCTCCAGCATAATCGTAAGGTGGCACGGGTGGAAGCACAGAAAGCACAGATGCAGGCTTTCGTTGACCGCTTCCGCGTCAAGGCGACCAAGGCCCGTCAGGCACAATCGCGACTTAAAGCGCTGGAGCGCCTCCCCGCCATGGAAGCCATTATCGAACCCGGTGCGACTTCCTTCACATTCCCCGATCCGGGCGTTCTCCCGCCGCCACTTCTGACCATGACAGGGGCCAGCACCGGTTATGAAGGGCGCACCGTGTTACGTGACCTCTCCTTCCGGCTGAATGCAACCGATCGCATCGCGCTTCTGGGCCAGAATGGCCAGGGCAAATCCACTTTTATCAAGCTGATCGCGGGCGTTCTGGCGCCGTTTGACGGCTCGTTTTTCCGCGCGCCCAAATTGCGCGTCGGCTATTACACGCAGCATCAAAGCGATGACCTTGTCGCCGAAGAAACCGCCGTGCAGCACCTGCTGCGCACCGCGCCGAAAATGACGCAGGAGCAGGCACGCGCGCAATTGGCCAAGTTCGGGCTGGACGCCCATCGCGCAGAAACCGAAGTGCGGAACCTATCCGGTGGTGAGCGGGCGCGGCTTCTCCTTTCCCTCACCACGCATGACGCCCCGCATGTCCTCCTGCTGGATGAGCCGACAAACCATCTGGATATTGATGCGCGCGAGGCGCTTGTGCGTGCGCTGAATGGTTTTGAGGGTGCGGTGATCCTGATTTCTCACGATACATGGCTGGTTGAAGCGGGGCATGTCACTTATTTCGATGAGACGCTGGATGATTACCGCGCCCGCCGCTAGACCGCGTCCGGGACAGGACAGGCAGGCAGCGCCGCGCAAATCTCAGGCCATCAGAACAGGAAAGAAAACCGCAAAGACCGCGCCGCGACGCGCCAGCAACAGGCCCTTCTCCGGAAACGCCTGCAGAAGATCGAAAAAACCCTCTCCCAATGTAGCAAGAAGACGGAAGCCTATCGCCAGAGAATGTCCGACCCGGCTTTTTACGAAAAAGGCACGTCGGAGGAAATCACGCGCGTGAATAAATCCGCGGCGGAAAATGACGCTGCGATTGCGAAACTTGAGGAGGAATGGCTTTCCCTAAGCGAAAAAATCGAGCAGAACCTCCTTTAGGAAGATGAGTCTAAGGGGCATCTCGCGGTGAAGGCGCCCGATGGGGTCGGATTTTGCGTCCCATACTGGATCGCCGCCACATCATATGCGGAACCTTCCCGGCGGGAAGCGCATTGGATTAACGACTTACGTTAAGATTGGACCTTCGCCCACCATGCCCCAGCTCGATGCTCCGGATTCCTCGACTGAGCTTTCCTTTATCTTCAGGCTTCTGCGTATATCGCTGATCCTCACGATTTCCATCGTTATGATCTGGCTTCTGGGCGATGTCCTTGTCGTCGTCTTTGCCGCGACCTTAATGGCTGTTATTTTACATGGCCTCGCAGCCTACCTTAAAAGGCGGATCGGTCTTCCCTATAAGTTGGCGGTCGCCCTCGTGGCCGTGCTTATCATCGCGACCATCGCCTTTCTGTTTTATTCCAGCGGGCCGCAGATCAGTGATCAATTCTCAAGCTGAAGCAGGCGCTGATTACGCAATATGGGCCGTTTCGCGGTCAAGTCAAATCATCCAGCTGGGGCCAGTTCGCCCTCGCACACCTTCCGCAAAGTCTTGGCGGGAACGACGCGGGGGCGGCCCCTCCTTTGGCGCGGGGCTGGCGAATTCCGTCACGGGTATTTTGACCAGCGCATTCGGCGTGCTGGGCACAATGGCGGTTATTCTGATCTCGGGACTTTATTTTGCCCTGACGCCGCATGTCTATGTGGACGGTCTTTTACGCCTTGTGCCGCCGGCGCAACGCCCCGCCATCAGGGGTTTGATGGTCACGGCCGGGCGCACACTCTGGTCATGGACAATCGGGCAGGCGCTGGACATGCTGGTGGTAGGGATTGCCTCCGGCGTAGGGCTTTATCTGCTCGGCATACCGCTGGCCACGGCGCTTGGTGTGGTGGCGGGACTGTGTAATTTCATTCCCTATATCGGGGCTATTCTTGGTGCGGTCCCGGCCGTGCTGATCGCGCTTTCCGTCGGCACGCAATCCGAGCTTGAGGTGGTTGGACTTTACTGCGTCATCCAGTTTCTCGAAGGCAATGTGTTGGCACCGCTTATCCAGCGCCATGCCGTACATATGCCGCCTGCCATCGCGATGTTGTCGCAGACTGTATTCGGCTTCATCCTCGCCTCACCGGCAACCGCGGCGCTTCTCGCTGTGGGTGACCGGGCCACCGCCCAAGCCGATGCCGGTAGAGTTTCGACAAAAAAACTCGCCAACGACGCGGGCGCTGACACACTCATATCGTCGCAGAAATGGGCGGGCATGCCGCTTTCTGACCGATGAGCAACATGCTCAAATGTTCTTAACGTTGGATGTGATTGACAGCTTCAGGGAAGCGTGACGGCTCTGCGCCGCGTTTCAGATCAATGCGTGTTAGCCTGGCGATTATCGAATCGCGCGAGGACTTCACGCAGTGACGTCCATTGTTGATCGTCACAATAGCGGACGCGGAAAGATACTTTTGTGGAGAGTCGTACCGCGATTGTCCGGGCCCATTCAGACCCCGCATTTTCACCCCAGATTTTAATCAGGAAAGGCTCGCCTCTGACCGGCACAGCCCGCATGACGAGGTCACTGGCAGAAGGTGGCGGACTGGTCATTGGCACCCAACCCCGGCAATTCTGCCTCAGCCAGTTATTGAGGCCGGTAATCTGATCCTGCGTCAAGTCCTGTTGCTTCTGGTCCGGTCCCTCCTCAATCATCGCAGTCGCGATGATCGGGATGTGAACGGGTTTGAGAACCGGGACGGCAAATGACCAGATAATTGCCGTCGTCGTCAGGACAAGCAAGAGGAAAAAAATGACAAGTATCGTTTCCTTACGCATCAAGTCTTCCTCTCTTTTGACCACTCCAATGTCGTGTCGATGATATAGCGCACTTCATCATCGGTTAGTTCAGGATGAAGAGGCAAAGAGAGGGTGATTTCGCCCAACTTCTCGGATACGGGCAGGGTGATGTCGTTACTGTGGTAACCCGCATAGGCAGGTTGCCGGTGAAGCGGCTTGGGGTAATAGACGACACTCGGGATGCCGTGCGATTTCAGCCAGTTCTGAAGGGAATCCCGCAATGGCTTTGTTGGCAGAAGGATGCTGTAAATCGCCCACGCGCTACGCGCACCGGCAACGCGTTGCGGTGTCTGGATGATTTCGGGCAGACCCGAATCATAAGCCCGCGCGATCGTCTCCCGCCGCGCCAGTTCCGCATCGAAAGCATCAAGCTTGGCGAGCAGCACAGCCGCCTGAAGCGTATCCAGCCGGGCATTGAGGCCGATGCGCTGGACGTCGTAACGATTCTGCCCCTCACCATGGGAGCGCAGAGAGCGATAAAGCGCCGCCAACCCGTCATCATCCGTCAGGATGGCGCCGCCATCACCATAACCGCCTAACGGTTTGGATGGAAAAAATGAGAGTGTCGTGGCGCGCGCTTCACGCCCGAGTTTCCGCCCCTTATAGCTTCCGCCAAAAGCCTGCGCGCAATCATCGACAAGTGTCAGGGAATGTCGGTCGGCAATGATTTTCAGTTCATCCCACGGGGCAGGCTGGCCGAATAAATCAACGCCGATAATGGCCCGGGGCCGCCATTGCCCGTCCCGCAAAATGGAGGCGATGCGCGCTTCAAGATGTGAGGGGTCAATCTGGAATGTCCGCGCATCGACATCCACGAAAACGGGAATTGCGCTAAGGAGGAGAACAATCTCCGCCGTTGCGGTATAAGTAAAAGCCGGGAGGAAGACGGCGTCACCCGGCCCGACGCCTTCACCCATCAGCACAACCAGAAGCGCATCTGTCCCCGAGGAGACACCAATGGCATGGCAAGCACCGGCATAAGCGGCGAGGCGTTCCTCCAGCTCATTCACCTCAGGGCCGAGAACAAATTTGCAGTGTTCCATCACCGCGTCAACGCGTCGCGTCAGCGCCTCACCAAGTCGCGCTCTTTGACGGGGAAGGTCAAGGAAAGCAATCTCTCTGCGTGGTGTCATTGTCAGGTCCTTGTGGGAGGGGGTGTCGCAATGATAATGCTGATATCATCTTGCGACCCAGGCGTCTCCACTCGGATTATGCACAAATTCCGGAACAAGCTTCTGTAGAAATGTCAGCGCCTCTTGTTGCGCATTGTCGTGACAGAGCTGTTCAAGTCGGTCGAGAACGGCGCAGACATCGCCTAGATCAGCAACACGCGGCGTCGCGATCAGCAATCCGGGCATATCAGTGATGTGAGATGTTTCGCCGACATGGAATAATTCTTCGTAGAGTTTTTCCCCCGGGCGCAGGCCGGTATATTGGATGACGATGTCCCGATCTAGCTTCAGGCCGGCCAATTTGATCATCTGTCGCGCCAATTCCTGGATTTTTACGGGCTCACCCATGTCGAACACGAAAATCCCGCCTTTATCGAGACGTCGATCCGTCTCATCGCGCCGCTTCCGGGCCTCCGTCCCGCGAACACTGGCCTGCAGAACAAGGGACACAGCTTCGGAGATCGTCATGAAGAAGCGCGTCACGTCAGGATGGGTGACGGTCAGTGGGCCGCCCTGACGTAATTGCCGCGTGAAAAGCGGCACGACGGAACCTGTTGATCCAAGCACATTCCCGAAACGAACCGTGACGCAGCGAAAGGCGCTTGATTCCGGCGCGGCGCGGCGCGCGAGGTCAATGGCCTGGCAGTAAATCTCCGCGCAGCGTTTCGTGGCACCCATGACGCCGGTCGGGTTTACCGCCTTGTCGCTTGAAATCAGCACGAGCGCCTGCGTGCCATGCGCCTGAGCGGCGTCGACGACAATACGCGTGCCGATCACATTGGTGAGGATACCTTCACAGGGATTTTCCTCGACGATCGGCACGTGCTTCAGCGCCGCCGCATGAAACACGATATCCGGCTGATATTGCTGGAAAATCGCCGTCATGCGATAGCGATCCCGAATATCTCCGACGAGGACGCGACACGGCACATCCCTGAAGTGATCATTAAGTTCGAGATTAATGCGCCACAAGGCGAACTCATTATTATCGACGAGCAGAAGGCAGGACGGCGCAAATCCCGCGACCTGTCGCACGAGTTCCCCCCCGATCGAACCACCCGCCCCCGTCACCATCACGACGCGCCCCCGCATGAGACGCTCCATTCCTTCAACATCAAGTGAGACGGGGGCGCGGTTGAGAAGGTCCTCGAGGGCGATGGGCCGAAGCTCAATCGTATCTGCCGGGGTTAGACGCATCAAAGAAGGTGCGCGCTGTACCGGCACGCCATGCGCCTGCGCAGCGTCGAGCAGGTCGGAAACGAGGGCGCCACGCCAATCCGGGTCAGCGATAATAATATGTTCGGGCAGGCGGTCCTGGGCTGCAAGCCTGTCGAGCAAGGCGGGCACGTCATCCACGACACCAAGGATCGGCGTATCATGGAGGCGCCTGCCGATTTGATCCGCAGCGCGGGTGACGATGCCGATAATATCATAGCGCGCCGCCGGATGCCGGGAAACGGCACGAATGAAGAGGTCACAGCTTGTATCCGTCCCGATCAGAAGCGCTCGGGATGAAGCACCACGTCCGCGCTGCCTGAACCCGTGCACCGCCCGCGCCATCAGGCGCCCACTACCCAATCCGACGAGAAGGACAAGCGCATAGATAATCGGGAACGTCACGGAAGGGAGGCGGTAACCCAGCATAATGACGGCGATGGAAAACAAAGCGGCCCCGCCAAGCGAGGCAATCGCAATATTCCGAAGATCCGTTATGCCGGAAAAGCGCCAATATTGTTGAGGCACGCGCAAAGGCAGCCCGCTGAGCAGTAAGGCAACCGCCCCACCTGCGACAGCCCATAAAGGGTGCAGAATGCCCGTCCGGGGGGCAGCAAGGTAAACGGCAATCGGCGCGGCAAGCCCGGAGATGAGCGCATCCAGAAGGACGTTGACGGCGATCCGCTGCGCTCGGAATCGATGCGCGTTCCCCTCAGAAACCGACCTTTTGGCTTGGTGATTTTGTTGCGCGTCTTCCACCCGGACTTTATAACCTTACCTTTGACGTCGTTGCCTGACGCCTGTCATCGGGGGACGCTCGCCTCCCTCGCTGAAGAAACGGGCAATGCGATGCACCCTTTTTTGATCCTGACCCTTCTTGGTGTTACCGTCTGCACGGTGGTGACGCAATACATGATTCGCGTCGGCATCATGGATGTCCCGGGTGACCGAAGCGCTCATATAAGGCCCGTTCCCAAGGGAGGCGGTATCGCCATGATGATGAGCCTGCTGGCAGGCGCGGTTTATATACTGGTTTTTCATCCCTTCCCGGCCACGGAATTTATGAAAACGGGGATCGTGCTGCTTGCGGCACTTGGCCTTGCCTGGTTCTCCTGGCGCGATGATGTATATCAATACCCAGCCCGCACGAAGTTACGTGCGCAACTGATCGCAACCATCATCGTCACGATCTGCGCCTTGTGGGGGCTTCCCTTGACGCTCCTGACCGGCCTGAAAATCATTTGCGGGGTGGGTTTCGTCATTTACGTGACGAATGCGCTGAATTTCATGGATGGGATTAATGGCCTCGCCGTGGGAACAATCGCCTGCTGCGGTTTGATTTTGACCCCTTTGCTGCTCGTTTCGGCGCAGAATTCTGAAAGTGCCCTTTTCTTCTCATTGGGTATCGCCGCGCTGACGTTTTTATATTTCAACTATCCTAAGGCGCGGATCTTCATGAGTGACGTCGGCAGTCAGCCTTGCGGCCTTCTGCTGGGCTGGGGTGCGCTTTTATTCATGCGCAACGGGACATGGTCGCTTCTCGTGCCACTGATGTTGATGGGGATCCTGTTTGACGTCACCTTCACCCTCATCCGGCGGGCCCTCAGGGGCGAAAATCTGATGCAGGCCCATTGCGGCCATCTTTACCAGATTGCCGGCCGCGCCGGGGTCTCCAAGCCTCTGATTACCCTGCTGCACTGGGTGTTCATTTTCTGGGGCGGCTTTATCGGGCTCACTTTCATCGGGTTCAAAGCCCAGATCATCCTGACGCTGATCCCGCAATTTATCTGGGCGGGTTATGTAATTCGAAAAGCGCGAGGACAGCATTTGGCATTATGAGGCTGACTCAGCTTTCCTCAAAGCGAAAGGGCCGTGAGCTCGCCCCGGCCCTTGCGCTTATACGAGAACATATCGGGCGTGTATCAGCCTGTGGCGCGCTGCAGCGGGATAACGGATACGCCATCCCCCCGGGGGACCGCGTTTTTTTGCGCCGTGCCTCGGGCTCGGAAACATCATTCATGACAGCCCGCAATTCACGAAGATAGGCGGAACCTTTGAGGGTTCTCTGCACAAGGACGGAGCGCCGGTCGAGCGGATCCACCTTGCGGCGCGCCAGATCAAGCTCAGCCAGCCGGTCAAGCGCACGCGTGATGGCCGGTTTGGAGACATTCAATTCATGAGCGAGACCCCGCACCGTGTGCCCCCCTTCCCGAAGATAGCAGATCAGAAAAACGCTAAGCTGGCGTGCAGACAGATCTGGTCCATCCTTACGGACGAGCGTCACAAGCGTGTCCCTCAGGAGGTGCAGTTTATTGTCGTTAATCGAATGAGCCAAGTTCCACTCCCCTGCTCTCGGTTAAGGTGCGAAGCCCAAAACGACCCACGCGCATCATGGAGACACGGTGGCCATTAAAAGCATTTTCAGTGATGCTACCACTTTTCAGTCACAGCATCGTCAAGCGCTGGGGGAAGGCTTTTGAAGAGTCTATCCAAGCGCAACATCATAACTATATCGGAATGTTTTTAGCCCGAACAGGGTTGCGGGAGGCTGACCCGCCCCCTCAGCCGCAACAATGCTGCCTGATTGCGTGATAAAGAGCGCGTAAACCACGTGTTTCGCCGCCCGCGGGATGCCAGGACGAGCGCTGTCATTCCACGCATAACTATCGATATGCGCCCATTTTACGGGGGTCTTGACGAATTTCTCAATGAAGAGCGCCGCCGTCACCGCTCCGACCATCGGGACGGAAGCCGCATTGGAACAGTCGGCAATTTCCGATGACAGCTATGCATCATATTCATACCAGAGAGGGAGACGCCACATCGGATTCCCGTAGTCACGTCCCGCTTCTATCAGCGCGTCGGAGAAAGGATCGTCATTGCCGAATAAAGCGGGTAGGTTCGGCCCCAATGCGACACGGGCGGCATCGGACACGCTGTTCTCGACGCAACCCAGAGCCGTAGCTCAATACGCAAGGGCACTGCCTTTCGGATGAGCAATGTCGTCAGGGCCAGCATGAGGGCCGTGCCACCCATATCTTTTTTCATGCGGCGCATCGCGCTTGACGGTTTGATATCCAGCCCACCCGAATCAAAGCAAACCCCCTTCCCGACCAAAGAAAGCAACGGTGTCTACGCGGTGGCCTCCGGATGGGCCCATCGGGCAATCACCGCTTTCGGCGCGCGGCAGGAGCCCGCACCGACGGCGGCCAGGCATGGATAATTCTCCGTCAGATCATCACCCTCCATAATGGTGACGTCGGCGTTGAGAGGTTGCAGCGCGGCACGGGCCGCCTCCGCGAGTTCCGCAGGGCCAAGGAGATTTGCGGGCGCGTTGATGAGATCCCGCCCGAGCCAGATTGACTCCGCAAGGGGAAGGTAAGCTTCAAGGGCTTCATCCAGCACGATACGCGGCGCGCGGGACGAGTCATGCGGGCGGAGGGCGGCCTTATAGGCGCCCATGGAGAAGCCCAGAAACGCATTTTCAAGCACGCTTTGCCGCGCCGCTTCGGGGAAGGCGCTGGCATCAAGGTGCCACACGCCAGGCGGCAACCCAAGCGCGAGGGCCCCGAACATACTGGGGCCAGAACCCATTTTCGGCGGGCAGAAAAAACGGCCCGCGCCACACCATCTTCGGCTGGAATCAGGACAATATGGTCGTGGCATTGTCCTTGACGCTGCGCTTCCAGGTAAGGCCAATGGCGTCCCAGGACATCCGCCGGATCACTCCTTGGCGGTATCAGCGAAACAATTTGCGCCGCTTTGTCCGGCGATGCGATGCAGAGACTGAGATCATGGCGCATTGATTTCGCTTTCCTTCCACCATTTAAATTCAAAACCATGATGGTTGGGTGACGGATCGAAAGGCCGGAATCAAGCAGAACTTCTATCGCAGCACCCGCGTTTGACCGCACCTGATGTCGTTAAGGTAGCTTTACACCGTTTTGAGGACTTGAAACTCAGGGACGGTGCGAATGGCCGTTAAATGAGATTTTTTAAATATTGACTAATTTATTTGCGCTCATCACCCCATCGAAAAACCAACTGATCAAATCTTTCGTGAGATTCGAAAGATGCGGGAAAAGTCAAATGTAAATTAATATATTAATATTGTTTTTATATTCATAAACTGAATTTAATAGCTACAATTTTATTGTTGGAAAAAATACAACTACTTTACAAATGATTTTCAAAACGAATCATTTTGACAACAATAAAAATAAAAGAGGCATTTATGACCAAATTGCTTGGCGGCTGGAGTCAAACTTTGGCCCTTAATCCGCTCGATGAATTTGACTTCATGATGTATGGGATGGTGACAAACCTGGATGGGCTGACCACCAGCACCGCCGCTTACCCTGGCTGGAGCCCTGAAAAGAAACCAAGCCGTCCGCAAACCCGAAATTCAAAGGCAAAACACTTTGGTCCTACGGCGGAGGTAGATGCGCGCCTCAGCAGAAGCCTTCCAATATAGAAGATGTGAACCGCATTGTTTCTGCGACAAAAAATAAATCATAGGATGGTGTCGATTTCGACGATGAGTGCAATATGAATATGTGTCTCGTCATCGAAGCGATAAAGCAGTTGAAAGAACATAAAAAAAGAAACCAGTTTCGGCTTCATCGCAGGATATAGTTACAACCACCCCACCACTGCCAGCGGCAAAAAGCTGAATCAGAAAGTTTCCTCTATCATCGCATCGGGCCAGTGCAACCGCCTCATCCATTATTGTTACGCCGCTGCAATGTGGAACAAGGACGACATCCTCGGCAATGTCAGACAGGCGCTGGAGCGGAGCCTTGCTTTCGGGATAGAAAAGGAGAAGGTCATTCTGGCGCTGACATCGAGGGATTTGACCGACTGGAATCTGAATTATTTTCTAGATCAGGTCATTGATCTCGATATCGTGGGTTTGTTCATCTGGCGGTATGACCAGCTCTCGGCAGATCATCTCCAGATTATTCGAAACCGATTGGGCAAATAAACTCTTCAAACGGTAGGATTTCCATCGGTCTTCGGGGGTAAATCCGGCAGCCAGCTTATCACAATGACCGGGCTGGCTGCCCTCCTGGCCCCGCTATGCCATAAGGGTCGCCGAATTTCGGGGGTAATATTGCCGCAGCAAGAAGCCATCGCGATGGTGTGCTCACCCGATTGTTCAGGAAAGACGCTGTGGCGGCCTTGCTGTTAACAGCATGTCGATAAAACCTCTCCAAATCAGTATTTTTGGGTCAATCCTTCCCCTGAACAGGCCAGCGACGCCGTCTTGCCGCCTAAAATGAAAGTGCTTGCATAAAATCATCATCTCGCAGTTTTTTGGACGCATGCAAGCGATCCCAATCTGCCAGATTATTTCTCTTTTTTCGTAAACGCGTTAGAAAAGAGGTCAATGTGACGCTTCGATAATGTCCTTTCGTTTGAAACGCCGCCAGGTGGCGCGCAAGATGCATTGGCTCCATAGCGTCATGGACGATAAAACCTGACTCGGCGCACGTTTTTCTCAAGCGGCTTCCTGCGCTCAGTTTGCCAAGGAATGTTCGCTTTTGCGCGGCTCAAGCTCCCCCTGAACGCCGCGGCCTGACCGCCCTCCTCGGACCCACAAATACCGGTTAAAACCTGGTTCGCGCTGGAGCGCCTCATGGCCCATCCTGACGGGATGATCGGGTTTCCGCTGCGCCTGCTCGCGCGCGAGAATTATGAAAAGCTCGTGGCGGCAAAAGTGGTCGAGCACGTTGCGCTCCTGACGGGGGAGGAGAAAATCATTCCCCGCCAGGCACACTGGTTCTCCTGCACCGTTGAAGCCATGCCGCGTGAACGCAAGATGAGCTTCGTTGCGATTGATGAAATCCAACTCTGTGCTGATCCAGAGCGCGAGCATGTTTTCACCGATCGGCTTCTGCACTGCCGTGGCACGATGGAGACATTGTTGCTTGACGCCGACACGATGCGGCCCATTCTCAAGTCGCTCTTCCCCGGGATCAAAATCGAGATGAGGCTCCGCCTCTCCTCTTTGAGTCATATCGGGCATTTATCCCTGACCAAGCTCCCGCCGCGCTCCGCCATCGTCGCTTTTTCCGTGCCTGAGGTTTACGCCATTGCGGATATATTGCGCCGTCGCCGGGGCGGCTGCGCCATTGTCATGGGGCAGCTTTCTCCGCAGACGCGCAATGCACAAGTGGCTTTATTTCAGAATCGCGAGGTTGATTATCTCGTCGCAACGGACGCCATCGGCATGGGTCTCAATATGGATGTTGAGCATGTTGCCCTGGCCGCACGGCACAAATTTGACGGGGCGCATTTCCGCGCATTGTCGCCACATGAGCTGGCACATATTTTCGGCCGTGCGGGGCGCGGCCTCAAAGATGGAACGTTCGGCACGACAGAAAGCGCGCCCCCTCTCGCGCCGGACCTTGTTCAGCAGATCGAAAACCATCATTTCGCGCCATTGAAACACATCGTCTGGCGTAATGACGCACTTGATTTCACCGCTGTCACCACATTGAAGCAGAGCCTGTCACGCCCCTCATCGCATGACGCCGTGCGCCGCGGGCGTGAGGCCAGTGACGTCATCACGCTCCATGCGCTTGCGCGATCACCATCCGTCCAGTCATGGGCGACGACACACGTGCAGGTGCAACGTCTCTGAGAAGTCTGTCAGATCCCTGATTTCAGTAAACTGGGTGACACCTCGCACGCCCAGATATGTGAACGGCTTTTCCTCTCCCTTTCCACGGCGGGGCGGGTTCCGCATGGCTGGTTTGCGAAGCAGATCAAGCGTCTCAATAATGTGGAGGGAGATATTGATGCATTGATGCATCGCCTGACGGCCATACGGCTTTGCGCCTATGTCGCGACCAAGCGCGATTGGTATCCCCGGAGCGAACGTTGGGAAAAAGTGACGCGCGAGGTTGAAACAGCCCCCTCAGACGCCCTGCATGAAAAACTCAGGACAAAATATATTGACCGCAAAGCCGCAACCCTCTCTCGACATTTGCGCGACTCATCGACGGGTCAAGCGCTTTCATCCATTACCGCCGGCAGGAACCTCGTTATTGAGGATCATCAAGTGGGACATCTTGACGGGTTTGGCTTCACGCTGGATCCGAACCTGACACATGCAGCACGCCATCTGGCTCTGAAAGCAGGATGCCGCGCCGTGATACGCTATTTGCCGACACGCGTGCAGGAAGTTGAGAATTCGGGAGATACCGCATTCTGGATCAATGTCACGACGGCCACATTGCATTGGCAAGGTGAGACCATGGCCCGCCTGACACGCGGCAGCGCGCTCCTCAAGCCGGACATCCAACTTATTTCCGGCGAGCTTGAGGGGCAGATTTTGAAAGCGCGGGTCTTGTTGCGTCTGAAACTTTATCTCGACGCCTCTCTTCGGCAGCATCTCGCGCCGCTTTATCATACGTTAGAGGCGCTCACCCCCCTCCCGGAAAAGCGGACCCTGGTGGTCGGCACGCGCGCGCTCTTTCTGCGCGACCTGCCGCGCCCGGCTGCGGCATCTCTGCGCTATATGCTGGTGGCGCTGCATCATGGATGGGGCATGCAAGGGTGGGATTACCAGCGCGTCTCACTGCGCCCGGGCTGAGGGCGACGTTGCACAGGGTGTAGAGACCGGATTTCTGCCCTCCGGGACCGTTTTTATAAGGATCGACATGGCGGAGAGATGGATTGCGCGCCTGACTCGTGCGGCCCTTTATAAGGACGCCGCCCTTCCCGTCGGAATGGTTGAGGCGCTCGGCGTGAAGAACAGCGATATCCCGTCCATCCTCAAATCATGGCGCTTTGCTTTCCGTGATGGGCACGCGTTGGCACCTGATCACTATGGTCCGCCATCGCCCTTGATTTTACGCAAACGCAGGGCGGCAAAGCCCGATCAAGGAAAGTCCCGGCCGCAAGAGAGGTAGGGCGGTGAGCAGGCAGGGGCCGTTTGCCGCCCTGCGTCATTAGCAAAAAAAATGACAGGTCGGCGCGCATCGGCGCTTTGCAAAGAGGTCTCGTCAAGTATGGAAGCCCGATCCGGTGATGCCGCTTGCGGAAGGTTAATTCACGATGAAAAACTGTGATTCGTTCAGATTACCGGATCAATCACAGGGTGGTGCTATGACGCCGACCGTCTTCAAACGCTTTGAAATGGCTTTTTATCGCGCTTTCAAGCCGAAGGGTCGATGTCGACATGGCGGCGGGAATGCAACATGCTTCGCTGTAAAACGGCCAAATTACCAGATTAGCTCTTGCATATCGCTCAATGAAGCGATTATTTGCCTGTTGGAAAATCACATTTACCGCCCGATAGCGACGTTCAAACGTTGCTATCGCCCAAAGGCGATCTGCTCGGCTCATTGATCGGAGAAGTTTATGGCCTATGTAGTCACTGAAAACTGCATTCGCTGCAAATATACGGATTGCGTTGAAGTCTGTCCCGTGGATTGCTTTTATGCGGGCGAGAATTTCCTCGTCATCAATCCCGATGAATGCATTGATTGCGGCGTTTGTGAGTCCGAATGCCCTGCCGAGGCGATTGTCCCTGATAGTGATGGCAATGCGTCAGCCTGGCTTGAGATCAACACCAAATACGCCGCAGTTTGGCCGAATATGACGCGCAAAATCGCGCCCATGCCGGATGCGGATGAATGGAACAATAAACCGGGTAAGGCCGACATGCTTTCGCCCGAACCGCATAAGGACTGAATTTCTTTTCCGGTCCCTTTTGAAGGCCCGTTGATATCGGCTGTTTCGCAGCCTTGTCAGCGGGCTTTATTTTTGCGTGGCACCTGACGCGCATTGACCCTGAAATTCCGTGCCGGGTTTGCTCTCGCGACAGGGATGCGAGATCCCTTCCGCGCCCTCCTCCCTGGAACGCTCTCTCAATGCGGTGTGACGTTGGCCGCGATAGAAGCGCCAGAGCAAAAAAGCCGACGGCGCGAACCGTCGGCTTTAGCTTTTCACAGCACGTGAACATGCCGCAAATCTCGATAGGTCAACGCGACATCATGTTAACAGCGACGTCGTGCATGATGAAAATCGTCCCACCAATAAAAAAGATCAGACACATGATCGCGAAAAGAAACGAGACCGTGTTCCATGTCTGGCTGGAGCTTCCATTCATGTGGAGGAAAAACACCACATGTACGAAAACCTGAATAGCGGCGAGCGCGGCGATGATCGCCACCGTCGCGACGGGCGATAATTGGTGCATCATGACCGCAGCGAAAGCCGCGACGGTCAGAATGGCAGCAAGGATGAAGCCCACGATGTAAGAGGCAAAAGTGCCGTGAGACTCACCTTCCCCCGTTTGGATATGTACATTGCTCATCAGACTACACTCATCAGATAGACAAAGGTGAACACGCAGATCCAGACAATGTCGAGAAAGTGCCAGAAAAGGCTCAGGCACTGAAGCTTGCCCAGATAGCGTGTCGTGAAAGCCTGCGCGCTGAAAGACTGGATGATCATCACGATGATCCAGATCAACCCGAAAGTCACGTGCAGACCATGGGTCGCCACCAGCGTAAAGAAGGCGGAGAGGAACGCGCTGCGGTCAGGACCCGCGCCATTCGCAATCAGCTCCATGAATTCACGCACTTCAAGGAAGATAAACCCGGCACCCAGGAAAGCCGTGATGACGAGCCAGGAAACCAGCCCGGCACGGTTTTTGGCATGCGCACACAAAGTACCAAACCCGAAGGTGATGGAGCTGAGCAGGAGGAGAGCCGTCTCAATCCCGACACCTGTCAGATTGAAAAGCTCATGCCCGGTGGGCCCTCCGGCAAATGCATTCCGCATCACCGAGAATGAGGCGAAGAGCGTGCCGAAAAGCACGCAATCCGTCATGATATAGATCCAGAACCCGAAGACAACAGGCGAGCTGTGGCCTTCATGCTCATGTGCCGCGTGGTGCGGCGAAGCTATTTCAGATGACATGATTTAACTCTTCCCGTGAGCTGCTGTGAGCGAGCGGGTATATGCTTCCTGATCACGTTCAATCTCGCTGACAGGGACATAGTAATCCACATCGGTCTGGAAGCTGCGCACGATCACCGTGACAATGATGGCGAGCAGACTGAGCGCAACCAACCAGAAGATGCTCCAGACAAAGGCGAAGCCAAAGATCGCTGCAAACACACCGATGACGAAGCCAGAAGCCGTGTTTTTCGGCATATGGATCGGAACGATTGGTTTGAACTCAATGGTGCGTCGACCGCTTTGCTTTTCGGCGTGATAAGTGTCGATGCCGTAAATTTCCGGTTCAACCGCGAAATTATAGGCAGGCGGCGGAGACGACACGGACCATTCGAGTGTGCGTCCACCCCATGGGTCACCCGTGTAATCGATATTTTCCGGCTTGTTGCGGTCACGTATGGAGGCATAGATCTGCACAAGCTGGGAAACAACGCCACAGGCGATCAGGGCTGCACCGAACGCGGCGATCAGCATCTGAACATGCCAGTCAGGATTGTCGTAATGGTTCAGACGGCGCGTCATACCCTCAAAGCCCGCAATATAAAGCGGCACGAAGGCGAAGAAGAACCCGAAGAACCAGAACCAGAAAGCAGCCTTGCCCCAGCTGGCGTTCAGTTTGAAACCGAAGACCTTCGGGAACCAGAAATTCATGCCGGCAACATAGCCGAAATAAACACCGCCAATGATCACGTTATGGAAATGCGCAACCAGGAAGAGCGAGTTATGCAAGATGAAATCCGCCGCCGGCATGGCCAGCATGACACCCGTCATACCACCGATCGAGAAGACGACAACGAAGCCAAGCACCCAGTACATGGTAACGTCAAAATGGATGCGCCCCTTATACATGGTGAACATCCAGTTGAAGATCTTCACACCCGTTGGCACCGCGATGATCATCGTCGCCACACCAAAGAAGGCATTGACGTTCGGACCAGCACCCATCGTGAAGAAGTGATGCGCCCAGACGATGAAGGAGAAAAATCCAATCGCGACCGTTGCCCAGACCATCACACGATAACCGAAGAGCGGCTTGCGCGAGAAGGTCGAGACGATTTCAGAATAAATACCGAAAGCGGGCAGAACCAAGATGTAAACCTCAGGATGGCCCCAGGTCCAGATCAGACTGACATAAAGTTGCGGACTGCCGCCCCCATCATTGGTGAAGAAATGCATACCCAGGTAACGGTCGAGCGTGAGCTCGGCAATCACGACGGTCAGCACAGGGAAGGTCGCAAGCACGAGGATCATCGTGACCAGCACCGTCCAGGTGAAGACGGGCATCTGCATCATACCCATGCCGGGCGCGCGCATTTTGATGATGGTGGTAAAGAAGTTCACCCCCGTCATTAAAGTGGCCACACCGGATATCTGGATCGCCCAGATATAATAGTCCACACCGACCCCGGGGCTGAATTGCGCCTCCGAAAGTGGGGGATAGATCACCCAGCCACATTGCGCGAATTCACCGATAAACAATGAGATGTTGATCAGCAGCGCACTGATGGTCGTCAGCCAGAAACTGAGCGAGTTGAGGAACGGGAAAGCCACGTCTCGCGCGCCAATCTGGAGCGGAACGATGATATTGACCAGCCCCACCATAAAGGCCATCGCCATGAAGAAAATCATGATCGTGCCATGCGCGGTGAAGATCTGGTCATAATGATGTGGCGGGAGGTAACCCGGATTGCCCTTATAAGCCAGGGCGAGCTGGGAGCGCATCATTACCGCATCCGCAAAACCGCGGAACAGCATGACGAGGGCCAGGACGATATACATCACGCCCAGACGTTTATGGTCGACCGAGGTCAGCCACTCACGCCAGAGATACCCCCATTTGCCGAACCAGGTAATCAGACCCAGCACCAGCACGCCGACGATCACAACGCCTGCAAACGTGCCCACCAGAATGGGCACGTCGAGGGGTATTGCCGATAAGCTTAATTTTCCTAACATAGCCCTTATTCCTTCATCTGCGCTTCAGACGGTGCGGGCTGCATGTGCATCATCTGACCTGTCGATTTATTCATGACCATACCGTTATTATATTTGGCCACGATGCCATCAAAGAGGCTTGGCTGCACACGCCCGTAATAAGTGACCGACGCAGCCTGCTGCGGTGCTGCCACATCCGGGTACGTGCTGCTGTCCAGCGTGTTGGGAGACTGCTTGACCTTCTCGACCCATGCGTCGAAATCACCGTCATTCATGGCGAGAGCGCGGAAATGCATATCTGAGAAACCCGCACCCGTGTAGTTGGAAGCCTGCCCGAGATAATCCCCCGGCGCATCGGCCAGAAGATGCAACTGTGTCTGCATACCCGCCATGGCATAAACCTGCGACCCCAGCCTCGGGATGAAGAATGACGTCATCACAGCATCCGATGTGATCAGGAAGTTGATCGGACGATCCACCGGAATGGCAAGTTGATTGATGGCTGCAACACCCTGATCAGGGTAGATGAAGAGCCACTTCCAATCGAGCGCGACGACTTCAACATTAAGCGGTTTGCGCGAGGGATCAGAGGCTGTCAGCTTGCGATACGGGTCGTAATAATAGCTGCTCCAGACGCAGACAACACCGAGAACGAGGATGACAACCGCCGGAATCACCCAGACAAAGCACTCAATTTTCGTCGAGTGGTCCCAGGTCGGTAGATACTCTGCCTTGGTGTTCGACTCGCGATACTTCCACGCGAAGAAGAGTGTCATGATGATGACCGGTATAATGATGCAGAGCATCACACCCATTTCAAGCAACATGACGTCACGGTTCCCGCGGCCGACAGGGCCTCGCGGGTCGAGAAGATCAAGCGTACAGCCTGATAACAAAAGCGCCGGAATTAGCGGCATCAACCGCTTGAATTTCGGCAAGATTTCCTTGGTCATTGTTTGCCCCGTTTGTTGAAGCGACCGTCAAACCGCCTAACATTCTGACAAGGCATTATTTGGAAATCGCAACCCGACTCACCAAAAAATTCCCATCTTTGAGAGAATGACATATTGATCTGCTCTCTTCCCAACCGGCTTTCCACCTCTGGCCAAAACCCGGATTTCGTGCCGAAAAACCGCGATCCCTGTATGGGACCATGATGGATCGGCAACCGTGTCTCATGACCAGACTGCGCTTTGCGGCGTAAAGCCCTTGCCAAAATGCTCCACTTCGAAGGACCTGCCCGCTCTTACCGGAAAGCGCACCGGTAAGGTGGATAACGTCCTGCCACGCCGGACCTCGTGTCCTGGCTATGGCTATGTGTTAGATCTGTAACGCTCGATTTTGCAAGCATTACGAAACAAGGCGAAAATGTGTCCCGCACACGTAAATGTCAACGGAAAGCTGAATTCCGGCGCTTTCGCGCAATTTTTCAAGATGATTTAAATCAAATGGCAGAATTTTTTTCAGCATGTCATGTAAATCGGCAACGATAAACGGACCGTACCCGTCCTCTTAAAAAACGCGACCCTTTAAGGCCGCGCTCCGCTGTCGAAATATTACGGAATGTTAATCCTGCTACAATCTATTGGCGCCGCACGCCGATGAATTGTAAGAGAAAGACAAATAGGTTCACAAAATTCAGGTAAAGCGACAAAGCATCATAAACGCTATATTTACCCAGCTCAGCAGCGCCGGAATATTGCGTGTAATAAGCGTAAGTCGCCCGGATACGTTGGGTATCGTAAGCCGTCAGCAGGGTAAAAATCAGCACACCCGCGACATTGATCCCGAAATTCAGGCCCGAGCTATGGATGAAGATCTGCGCAATAGATGCGAGGATCAGACCGACCAGTCCCATGAAGAGGAATGACCCCATTGAGGCCAGGCTGCGCCGTGTCGTGTAACCCCAGAGCGACATGGCGAGGAAAGTCACAGCACTGACCGCGAAGGCGCGCGCGATCGAGCCCCCCTCATATCGAAGCAGGATGCTCGACAGACAGGCCCCCATCGAGGCGCTGTAAACGATGAAGAGCGTCTGCGCCGTCTCACGGGAGAATCGATTAACGCCCGCTGAAAGCACAAAAACAAAGATGAGCGGCAGAAAGACGACGGCCCATCCCAGAAGTGTGGGCGAGGTGACGATCTGCCCATCAACCTGCATGGCGGTTGCGTAGAAATAATCGCGAACCGGCGTTTCAGCGATAAGATAGGCGACGGCGGCTGAAATCAGCAATCCGAGACCCATCCAATTGTAAATACGCAACATATAGGCGCGGAGGCCGTTATCCATCACGTCCGCGCTGCTGACCCCAACCCCTGATACAGGGTCTCCGGATCCATTGGGTATGAAAGCCATGATATCCCTTCCTGGAACCAGTTACATCTGGTTGATCAAAATAGAATGTGGTATCTTCCATGCAATAATCAAGTCTCAGCTGTTAAGTCCTTCCGCCATGGAAAGCTTAAACTGATTATGCGCCCCCCTTCCTACCTGAAAAATCACGCTCAACCTCGACGAAGAGAGAGTACGGCAAATGAGACTGACTGTCGCAATCCCCGCAGATCTCGCGCTTCAGCGAAGCCTTTCTTCCTTTCACGTCAGCGCGCCACATATTGAGTGGGTCGAGACGAGTCAGTGCTTCCTCATTGTGCGGGAACTGGGCACCATCACAGATATTGATGTGCTCGATGCGCTCGACCTTGAGCTGTTGCGCATTGCACCGCGCGGCCTGGAGGTCAATTTCACCGGATTGACTATCGAACCTCAAGGATTGACGGACGCCATCTATTTAGAGGTTGCGCCTGATGACGTCCTCACGAATTTCCGCACCAAAATTGAGAATGCGACGCGACGCAGCGGGCACAGGCTCGAAAAACGCCGTTATCGTCCGCGTCTCCGTCTGGGACAGGCGAAAACCTCCCTCCGCGCCCAAACCATTCTCTGGACTCAAAAAATGAATCTCGACATTTGCGGCATGATGCATGTCGATCGCTTCTGCCTTCTTGAAATGCGCGGCGATGCCAGTCAGCTATGGTGGGAGAAATGTGAGGATTATCCGCTCAGCCACCATCACGCCCCGATAGCGGCCTGGAAGGTACCACATTTATAGGTACCCGTCGTCAGGAGGCGCCGGTATCCTCACGCGTCTGGTGCGCGGCATGATCCCGTTTCCCGCTATGGGTGAACCGCGTTTCAACATGGAAAAAATTGCGCATCGTGGGACGTCGGCGCGTACGGGCCGTATGATGCGACATGATTTCATGCAGGGCAGATTGCCAGCTTTCGGGCGGACTGCAGCATAACCCCGCCTCCCGCCCGGCATCGTCAAAAATTGTCAGGCCAATATCTTCGTAGATCGCGCGGAACTGATCTGTGACGCCCACAAAACAAGGTTGACATGCCCGCTCAAAAGCCAGGTCACGCAAACGCCATATGGCGGCGGTGCCAGCCTCAACGTCCCCTGCCGGGTCACCGACACCGATCACGAATTCACGCGATTGGAAGAATGGCAACGCGGCCTTCCGGTCTTCCGTGATGAGCAGGCCGTGCGGACGCCAATGCGCAACATGATGGGAGGCGCGGTCAAAGGTGAAGTAACTTGTATGCGTGTCCGGCGACCAGGGCGCGACCACCGTTAGAGTGCGGCTGAAGATACGACTGACGGCAAACAGCCCCAACAGGGCCGAGATGGCGACAATCCAACGCAATTGACGTGCATCAGGGTCAAAAATCAGGCGCTGCCACCAATTATGGCCCAACGTGTGATGGAGCGCGATGGCGGCCATCAAGGCGAGACTCAGCATCCAGATGGAGACCGGCCCGATGAGGGAGAAGGAGAGCGGCTCCACCACAAGGCGGGAACGTCGGTAATAACAGGCCCGGAAAGGCGCGATCGATAAAATGATGAGCATGACGGCCAGAGGCAAAGGCATGGCCGCCTCTCTTACAACCAGCAGCGGTAAGGTGATCGTCAGGAAAAGGATGGCGGCCTTCCATGCCACAGTCACACGCTGGACAAGCCCCACTGCCACCCCGATCAGGCAGACGCCGATTACACTCAACGCGACTTCCGCAAATTGCAGCGTCAACAGACCGAAGCGCGGCGCGAGAATATGGACCGGCACGGCGACGGCGTAAAAAAGAAGGGCGACGCCCGTCCCTGATACAAGTCCGGTCGAGACCGCGACTGAAAAATCGGCTTCGAACTCCCGGATGGCCAAGCTGGGGCGGCGCACGCGCAAGATTTCAAGGCTTTTCTTCTGCCGGGTCAATAAGGCCGCATCACTGCGCAGGAAGAGTTCATGCGTGGCGAACATGATCCCCGCGAGGACGAGCGGCACGATATAATAGAACAGGCGAAATACCAGAATGATGCCAAGCACCTGCGAAGGCGGCAGCCAGCGCGTCAGGGAATAAAGCATCGCGCCATCGAATACGCCCAGCCCGCCCGGAACGGAGGCGGCAAGGCCGAGCGTGTAGGAGGCGACGTAAATTGACAGAAACGTGCCGAAGCCCGGGCCGCCACCGGATAGCAGAAGCACATAAGCGATCAGCGCTGTAGCTGTCATATCGGCCGCACTGACGAAAACCTGCATGACCGCAATTTCGGGCCGTGGGATTTCGATTGAGAAATTGAAAAGCTGGATCTCACGCAGGCGGAAGGAAACGCCGATATAGAGGAGGATAATAAGCCAACCGCACGCACCAATGATCTGCGCCGCAATCGGCGGCAGATGCCTCAAAATCGGGATGTAATCCGGCTCCCAGATGAAGATGCCGCTGATGAGGGCCGTCGCCCCCAGAAGATAAGTTGTTGAGCAGAAAGCGATGATATGGGCGACGCCACCGGTTGGGATGCCCCAATTACGGTAAAGGCGGAAGCGGACAGCCGCACCGGAGATCGCTGCCAGGCCGAGATTATGCGACAGAACGTAAGAGCAGAATGCCGCAAAAGCCGCCCGGCGAAAGCTTTGCCGCATTTTAATATGGACGCAGGCCAGCCAATCATAAAAAGAAAGAATGAAATAGGAGAGGAACGTTGCCAGCCCCGCCAAAAGAAGAGACTGGAGCGGGATCGCGTCAATGCTGCGACGCATGTCCTGATATGAGAGGCTTCTCAGCTCTCTCTGGATCACGATGACGGATGCGATGAGCAGGATGGCGCCGATCAGCGCCGGTGCCCGTGTCAAAATCCTTCTCATCAGGGTTCGTGATGGGGTGGGTTTGATCATCGGGAAAGCCGCGTCGTGTCCAGCATGAGAACGGCAATCTCTGGCCTCAGGCGTCCGGCACGGCGGATGATGCCGATGGGGGCCGTTCAAGCGCCTCCTCTATCAGCGCGACCGTCTCTTTCAACCCTAGTAACGCCGCAAAAATGCCGAAACGCGGCCCCTCCTTCTGTCCGAGGAGAACCTCATAGAGGCAGCCGAACCATGCTCTGAGCGGGGTGAATTGATGACGCTTGCCCACCTCAAAGACGATATCCTGGACTTGAACCGGGGAAAGGGCCGGGTCTGCCTTTGCAAGTTCGGTTGCGAGATCCTGCAATGCCTGACGCTCCTGCTCTAACGGTTGCCTGAAACGTTTATCAGGTTTCACGAAGTCCCGATAATACGCCAGGGCATGGCCGACTAAACGGCCAACATAGGGATGCGTTTCAGGAGAAAGCGTAGCATCGTAACGTTGTATGAATTTCCAGAGCGGAGCTGGCGCGTCAACATTGGCGACGGAAGCAAGATTGAGCAATGCCGCGAAAGATAAGGGACTGAGCGTATCCCGACCCGCTTTGCCCCTCTGGATGAACCATGCCGGGTTGGAGGGGCGCGTCTCCTCCGGTTGATCAAGCAATTTCTCGGCATTGGCCAGATATTCATCCATGGCCCTCGGGATCACGTCGAAGAACAGGCGTTTTGCGCGGGTAGGCTGATTGAACATATATTGCGAAAGGCTCTCCGGCGGCGCATAACGCAGCCATTCCTCAATCGACAGGCCATTCCCTTTTGATTTACTGATTTTCTGGGCGTTCTGGTCCAGAAACAGCTCATAAGTCAGTGTCTGGGGCGGCTGGCGGCCAAGAATGCGACAGATCTTGCTGGAGAGTTTGACGCTGTCGATCAGATCCTTGCCGGACATTTCATAATCCACGCCGAGCGCATACCAGCGCATGGCCCAATCGGCCTTCCACTGCATTTTTGCCCCGCCACGCAGCACGGAGGTTTCGAAATTCCGGCCTGTCTCAGGGTCTTTCCATGTCACTGTGGCGGCATCAGCATCGACGCCCAGGATGGGTACCTGCATCACATGCCCGGTCTCTGGATGGATCGGCAGAACGGGGGAATAAGTCGCGCGCCGCTTCTGACCCAATGTCGGCGCGATGGTCGCTACGACCTCATCATGCACTTCCAGCATACGGCGCAAGGCCGCGTCAAAACGGCCCTCCGTATAATAAGTGGTCGCGGAGGCGAATTCATATTCAAAACCGAAACGATCCAGAAAGGCGCAAAGCATCGCATTATTATGCGCCGCGAAACTCTCATATTTTCCGAAAGGATCAGGAATGCGGGAAAGGGGCAGACCCAGATGCGCGTGGAGCATTTCCTGCTGCGGGACATTGCCTGGCACTTTGCGCAGCGCATCCATATCATCCGAGAAGGTCAGGATTTTCGCCTGCCGGCCGGTCATGAACTCGTAAGCAAGCTTCACCCAACTTGTCCGCACCACTTCTCCGAATGTGCCGATATGCGGCAGGCCGGATGACCCGTAGCCTGTCTCCAGCAAAGCCAGTTTATCTACCGGGACGTTTTGCAGATGTTTGACGAGCTTGCGGGCCTCGTCACACGGCCATGTCTTGAGATCAGGATGAAAATCGGAATTTTGCATATGAGGTCGCGATACAGTGCTGGTTACCGTGCGAAACCTAGAAACACTCATCGCAGCGGTCAAGCAGACACATGAAACATTGCTGGGCGCGTGACGCAAGCTACGCTACTGTATCACCAATGTCACAACCCTCCCCCGCCTTTCTGAAGCACGGTCCGGCTTTTCTCATCACGTTGGATGGCGCCTCCCTGTTGACGCAGGAAGGCGCGCTGCTTGCGCTGTCCCTACCTGAAGCGCGGGATTTATGGGAGCGCGCCCCGTCCCCAATTGTCATTAACGGTGCTGTCACGGTCAGGCGACTGGGTCTGCGCACCCCCGTATCCCCTTATCCCCTTATCCCCTTATCCCTGGCGGGATGTGCTGGAGCTTTTCCTGTTCATCCATCCCACGACCAGTATCGCCCCGACGCTCAAAGGGGTCTGCGATGCGTTGGATATCCCGCTTGAGGCGGGTATCGATGCACGCATTCTTCTGACGATCACCACGCGGCTGGAAGAGCAGCTTGCCAGCCTGCTCCAGGCGCCTGGCCGACGGAAGATCGGCGGCCTTTTACAGGTTTTGCACCATCATCGCTGGTCCTGGGTGGCATGACCTGCAACATTTATTGGACAATGTCGCCCTCTCAGCCGTGGATGACACGCTTCCCCTCAAAATCTGGCGTCGCCTCCCGAAATGGGAGGATGAGGCCCCACCCCCACCCGCGGGCGCGCGACCCGTCTCACGTGATGCGGCGTTGGACCGCCTCGCTGATATCATCGGCAAGGGCGCGGAGACGCGCCCGGCGCAGCGTGATTTCACGTCCGTCGCGTGTGAGGCTTTTCAACCGCGTGAGGCGCCCGGTATACCGGGGCTGGTATTGGCTGAGGCCGGCACGGGCACCGGCAAAACAGCAGGCTACCTCGCCCCGGCATCCGTCTGGGCGGAGAAAAATGGCGGCACTGTGTGGGTTTCAACTTACACGCGCCACCTTCAGAAGCAGATTGAGCGTGAACTCCATGCGCTTTTTCCTGATCGTGTCATGCGACGGCGAAAAATCGTCATTCGCAAAGGGCGGGAAAATTACCTTTGTCTTCTCAATTATGAAGACAGCGTCAATGTTTTCGCCGCCCGACCGGACAGATCCGCCGCACCCATGGGTATATTGCTTGCATTGGTCGCACGGTGGGCCTCAATGACGGAAGATGGGGATCTCATTGGTGGGGATCTCCCCGGTTGGTTCTTTGATTTACGCCCGCGCGACATTACTGAGTATGGCGGACCGGCGCGGGGAGTTCATTTACAGCGCCTGCCCGCATTATCAGAGCTGCTTCGTCGAGCATTCCATCCGTCGCGCCAAATCGGCGGAAATCGTGGTGGCCAATCATGCCCTCGTTATGGCGCAATCCGCGTGGGTGCTCCATGATGAGGAAACATTACCGGATGAAGATCAACCCCCGACACATTATGTTTTCGATAAAGGACATCACCTTCCCGACGCGGCGGACAGCGCTTTTTCCGTCGCTTTATCCGGTCTGGAAGCGTCAGAGCTGCGGCGCTGGCTTTTAGGGGCTGAAGGGGGACGCTCCCGCGCGCGGATTCGCCGCCGACTGGAAGATCTTATCGCGCAGGATGCGCCTCTGAAACGGCATATCATGCATGTGATCGCCGCCGCACAGGCTCTCCCTTCCCCCCGGACGGCTCGATCGCCTTCAGTCCGAACCGTAGGTCCTGATTGAAGCCGCGGAGGCGACGGAGCTGCCTCTGGAGGTCAACCCTTCAGAGGCCTTCCTTCGGGCGTTTCATCAGCAATTGCGCGCCCGCACGCAACTTCACCCGCGACATGACCAGCTTGAATGCGACCCGCAACCGGTTGATCCCCGTCTTGATCTTCTGGCACCACGCCTTCGCGAAGCTTTATGCGCCCTGAAAAAGCGCCTTCGGATGATGATCGTTTTATCGATATCATCCGCAGTGAGGCCATCTCTCATCGCCGTTTCAGCGGCACCCGCTACGATATTGGCATTCATCGTCATTGGCGCGACCCCACCATCCCTTATGCCACCGTCATGCAGGCCTCGGCGCACGGTATCCTCGTGACATCCGCAACTTTGCGGGACCAGCCCGGCATGACGGAGATTTCCGAACATGACATTTCGGGCGATGATCTGCCCCGACATGATATCTCCCTCGCCGGACGCGCCGCACGCCCCTCTGACGCGGAGACTTCCTGGCGCGCGGCGGAGCATATGATGGGCGCGAGCCACTTCCTGAAACCCGCGATGCGCGCCGCGATGATGAGCCCTTATGATTATCGGAAGCAGACGCGCGCTTATATTGTGACGGATGTCTCACATCGTGAAATCGCGCAACTCGCAGCTGCTTTCGAGGCCCTTTTCACGGCGTCCCGCGGCGGTGTGCTCGGTCTCTTTACGGCGATTAGCCGCCTCCGAAGTGTCTATAAATATCTCGCACCTCGGCTGGAAAAGCTGCGCCTCCCCCTTTTTGCGCAGCATGTTCACCAGATGGATAATGCGACCCTCGTCGATATTTTTCGGACGGAAATTGATAGCTGCCTGTTGGGGACGGATGCCATGCGGGACGGGATCGACATCAAGGGAAATGCCCTCCGCCTCGTCGTGTTTGAAAAAACGCCGTGGCCGCGCTCCGATATTCTGCACCGTGAGAGGCGTCGCCATGCGGTGGAAACAGGTTTGGATGATTATGATGATCGCCTGACCCGGATGCGCACTCGGCAGGGTTTCGGGCGCCTCATCCGATCAAGTGCGGATAAATGTGTTTTTGTAACGTTTGACCGCCAGTTTCCGTCGCGTCTGCTTTCTGCGTTCCCGGAAGGTGTGGTGGTTGAGCGCCTCGGTTTGCGGGATGCCACCACCCGGATCAGCGCTTTTCTGGTAGAAGCGACCGATTGACGGCTTTCAAAAAGCGGTGATGGATTGCGGGGTCGCTCTGCCAAACAAAAAAGACTGCCCCGCAAAAGCGAGGCAGTCTTTTTATAACGTCGAATGACGTGGACTTAGAAGTCCATGTCACCCACGCCACCCATACCCGGGCCGCCCGCAGGGGCTGCTTTCTTCTCAGGACGTTCAGCAACCATGGCTTCCGTCGTGATCAGAAGACCGGCGATGGAGGCCGCATCCTGAAGCGCCGCACGGACGACCTTTTTCGGGTCAATAATGCGCGCTTCGACTAGATCCTTGAACTCATCCTTCTGCGCATCGAAACCATACGCGTAATTGGAATTTTCAAGAACCTTGCCCGCAATCACGGCACCATGATGTCCGGCATTTTCGGCGATCTGCTGCAGAGGGATCTGAAGAGATTCCTGCACAATCTCAACGCCGACTTTCTGATCTTGATTTTCGGTTTTAACATGCTTCAGGACTGAAGCCGCGCGCGCCAAAGCCGTACCGCCGCCCGGGACGACACCTTCCTCAATCGCGGCGCGTGTCGCATTCAGCGCGTCATCGACGCGATCCTTACGCTCTTTAACCTCGACTTCCGTGCTGCCGCCGACGCGGATGACCGCGACACCGCCAGAGAGCTTCGCGAGACGCTCCTGCAGTTTCTCTTTGTCGTAATCAGAAGACGTCTCGGCAATCTGGCTCTTCAGCTGCGTGCAACGCTTCTCGATTTTCACTTTCTCGCCGACACCTTCGACGATCGTAGTGTTCTCTTTATCAATATGGACTTTCTTCGCGGTCCCGAGCGATGAAATCTCAACCGCTTCCAACTTGATGCCGAGATCTTCGCTGATCACCTCAGCGTTCGTCAGTGTCGCAATATCCTCAAGCATGGCGCGGCGGCGCTCACCAAAGCCGGGTGCTTTGACAGCGGCGATCTTGAGGCCACCACGAAGCTTGTTGACGACGAGGGTCGCCAGAGCTTCTCCATCAACATCCTCAGCAATGATCAGCAGCGGACGACCAGACTGCACAACTTTCTCAAGCAGGGGCAGCATCGGCTGAAGCGAGGAGATTTTCTTTTCATGAATCAGGATGTACGGATTTTCGAGGTCCGCCGTCATCTTCTCCGGATTTGTCACAAAATAGGGAGAGATGTAACCGCGATCGAACTGCATGCCTTCAACGACATCCAACTCGGTATCCAGGCCTTTCGCCTCTTCCACCGTGATAACGCCGTTCGACCCGACTTTCTTCATCGCGTCGGAAATCATCTTGCCGATCGTTTCGTCACCATTAGCCGAAACCGTGCCAACATGTGCAATCTCATCGTTCGAGATTTTGACCTTGCGCTTTTCGAGCTCTTCGACGACAGCCTTAACCGCCAAGTCGATACCGCGCTTAAGGTCCATCGGGTTCATGCCCGCTGCAACAGATTTGGCACCGCGCTTGATAATGGCCTGCGCCAGCACCGTTGCCGTCGTCGTGCCGTCACCCGCAATGTCATTGGTCTTGGAAGCAACTTCGCGCACCATCTGCGCGCCCATATTCTCGAACTTGTCCGCAAGCTCGATATCTTTCGCGACGGAGACACCATCTTTCGTGATGCGTGGCGCGCCGAAGCTCTTATCAAGGACAACGTTGCGGCCCTTGGGGCCTAATGTCACCTTGACGGCATTGGCAAGAATATCGACACCACGAAGCAGGCGCTCACGCGCTTCACCGCCGAATTTTACGTCTTTGGCAGCCATAATAAATCTCCAGTTTTACAGTCAGGTTCAGTCAGATGAGGCCGCTCAGCTGAGCACGCCCATAATGTCGCTTTCTTTCATGATCAGCAGCTCTTTGCCGTCAATCTTCACTTCCGTCCCGGACCATTTTCCGAAAAGGACGCGGTCACCTTCCTTGACGTCCAGGGCGACGATCTGGCCCTGCTCATTGCGGGCACCCGGTCCTACCGAGATGACCACGCCTTCCATCGGTTTTTCCTTCGCCGTGTCGGGAATGATGACGCCGCCAGCGGTTTTTTCTTCACCATTATGACGCTCGACCACCACACGGTCATGTAAAGGTCTGAATTTATTTACCATGGATCGCTCCAAAATTAGGGGTCGTGCCCTCGATTGATAAGCAGCACAACCGGTTTGCGCGCCCGCAAAGCCGCAGCGCGTTAGCACTCTCTTATCGGGAGTGCCAAACTAGATAAGGTTTAATTTTTTTTCCGTCAAGAGCATGCAAGATGACGTCTAATCGCCCTCGAAATGATCGGCAGAGGCGCTTCAGAGGCCCGCTGGAATATCGTTTTTTCCCTTCACCTCAAGGCCCGCATCAGGGTGTCTTCCCGCACTTCCTTTTTTAACCGTCGGAAGAGAAAACACCGTGATCGACACAGGCTCACAAGCTGATTGCCGCTGGACGCTTCCTGCTACAAAGGTCTAAAAAGGCCTCATCAAGGGAGACAGTCCATGAGCAAAATTGAAACTTTAACGTCTTCGGACGGCCACCATCTCAGCGCCTACATCGCAGGCGATGCAGATGCGGAGCGTGCCATCGTCGTCATTCAGGAGGCTTTCGGCGTCACCCCTTACATACGTTCCGTTTGCGACCGGCTGGCGAAGATGGGTTATCACGCCATTTCTCCCGCGCTCTATGACCGTGTTGAGCGGGATCTGGTGCTCGCTTATGAGGGTGACGGACTCAAGCGCGCGCTTGAGACATATGCTTCCTGTGATCAGGCCGACGCCCTGCTGGATGTCTCAGCCGCCGCGGACTATCTTCATCAGGCCGGGCACAAGCGCGTGGGCGCGATCGGCTTTTGCTGGGGCGGCCTCCTCTCCTGGCGGATGGCGACTCAAACGCAGAAATTGCAGGCGGCCGTCTCATGGTACGGTGGCGGCATCGCGGCGGAAAGCCATGCGGCACCTCATTGCCCGGTGCAACTCCATTTCGGGGGACAGGATGCGCATATCCCGCATACGGATATTCTGACAATCCGCCAGAACCAACCTGATCTTGAGCTTTTCGTCTATGATCAGGCTGATCACGGTTTCGGCTGCTTTGATCGCAGCAGCTATAATGAGGATGCGGCCAGCCTGGCGTGGCAGCGTTCAATGGATTTCCTCAGCCAACATATCTGACGCGCCGCCCACCCGCGTGCTTAACACGATAGGGTGGGGATGATAACCGTCAAATTGGCTTCAGGAGACGATTTCCGAACGCAGAACCCGCCCGGCGACGGCATCCAGCTTACGCACAAGCGCCGGGTCTCGCTTGTCCTGCAGCGTGATAATGGCGTGGTCCAGCGCGCGCTCGGCGCCGGAGGGACACAGACCCCGCTTCTCACCGAGTTTTGGAATGACACGCTGCAATAAGGTGCGGGTAGCGGCGGCGTTGTTTTTCATAACTTTCATGACATCCGTCACCGTCACGGAATCATGATCCTCATGCCAGCAATCATAATCCGTCACCATGGCGATACTGGCATAGCACATCTCAGCCTCACGGATCAGCTTGGCCTCCGGCATGTTGGTCATGCCAATCACATCGCAGCCCCAGGATTGGTAAAGTCTGCTTTCCGCATAAGTGGAAAATTGAGGCCCCTCCATCACCAGGTAGGTGCCGCCTCGGGTAATGGGCAATTGCAGGGCCGCGGCTTCCATCTCAATCACATCATTGATACGCTGCGCTGTCGGATGACCTAACCCGACATGGGCGACACAGCCTGTGCCGAAAAAGCTTTTCTTCCGGGCGAACGTCCGATCAATAAACTGATCCACAATGACGAACGTGCCGGGAGATAAGACCTCCCGAAGTGAACCGACCGCTGAAAGTGAGAGCACATCGGTCACGCCAAGGCGCTTGAGCGCGTCAATATTGGCCCTGAAATTCAGTTTTGACGGCGGTATCCGGTGGTCACGCCCATGGCGCGGTAGGAATACGCATTGCACGCCGCCCAGCTCACCGCATAATAAAGCGTCAGAAGGCTGGCCCCACGGCGTCTCGATATTGCGCCAGCTTTTATTTTCAAGCCTGTCAATATCGTAAAGACCGGAACCGCCAATGATTCCGATAACCGGTTGAATGATTTGAGATGAAGACATGGATCAATGCAGCCTTCCAAAAAATGTTGTAAGTCCGGACAATCGCGTTGCCGTTCTGCGCGGCGACCTGCCTGAATCTGCACCCTGTGAAGGGATACTCAGCCGACTATATGTCACAGGTCAAACCCTACCCTCAAGAGCGCTAGCCCCACGCTCTCGGAGACTTTGAGATGAGCCGCATAGAAAAAGATTTATCCCGTCCTGAATTTTTCAATGAGGTTTTACGGCCCGACATCGCGCATGATTCCTTCAAGGAGCGGGCGCAGACGTGGTTCCACGCGTTGCGAGACCAGATCTGTGCGTCCTACGAAGCGATTGAGGCGGAGGCCGTCGCCGCAGGAAGTCCCGTTCTGGGCGACCGCATCAATGCGAGGACATTCCATCGGGAAAGCTGGAAGCGGCATGTGAGTGAAGGTGCCACTCTGAATGGCGGCGGCGTCATGTCCGTCATGCGGGGCCGGGTTTTTGAGAAAGTCGGCGTCAATATCTCCGCTGTCTGGGGCGAATTCTCACCAGAATTCCGACGCACTATCCCCGGCGCGGATTCTGATCCGCGATTTTTCGCGACAGGCATTTCCCTCGTGGCGCATCCCTGCAACCCGCATGTTTCCGCCGCGCACTTCAACACGCGGCTCATCATCACCAGTGAGGGATGGTTTGGCGGGGGTGGAGACATCACGCCCATGTTCCCGGAAAACGAAGCCGCGCAGGAGGATGCCGCCGCCTTCCATGAAGCTCTCAAGAGAGCGTGTAACACGCATGACGACACCTACTATCCGCGATTCACGGCGTGGTGTGACCGTTATTTCTTTCTTCCGCACCGAAATGAACCGCGCGGTCTTGGGGGGATCTTTTTCGATCAGCATCGCACGGAAAATCCAGAGGGTGATTTCGCCTTCACGCGGGATGTCGGCTCGGCCTTCGCCGATATTTATCCTGCCATCGTCCGGAAACGCATGATGACGCCCTGGACGGATCAAGACCGCGACGCGCAATTAATCCGCCGGGGACGCTACGTTGAGTTTAATCTGATCCATGACCGTGGGACGATTTTCGGCCTTAAAACGGGTGGTAACACCGAGGCTATTTTAATGAGTATGCCGCCAGAGGTGAAATGGCCCTAACGTCACGCCTATGCAGGAAAGACTTCATCATGTTGTTTTGGGTCAAATATCGCCGTGGAACTCCGTGCCATCGTTAAAGTTTAAGGACATGGACAGCATGGATGTGTATAATAAAATTATATGAGTGAAAGCGCCAGAAATCACGCCGTACTCTCTCGACGTCGGCTTCTCTCCGCAATTTTAGGGTCTGCTTGTTTCGCGTCTTCTCGCGTGATGGGGCAGACGCCTTTGACTGGCGCGCCCAACCCTTCAGTCCCCCCAACCCGACTGATCGTCAGCGGCAATGAAGCGTCTGAAAGCGGGGCTTTTGCGCGCCTCATTGCCCCTTCCCTTTCCAGCGGGCTGGGGATGCAGAGCGATCTTGACCTTGCTTTTGACCTTGGGCATGATGGTGTTACGGTGGCCAATCTTTTTGACAGAAACCCGCCGGAAGATAATCGCGAAATGGCGCTGGTCTCAAAGGGCTCAGCCGTGATTGCGTCATTATGTGACGATGCCCGCGTGCATTTCGATTACTCGCGCTGGATCAGCGTTCTGGCGGCGCAACAAACTGTCATGACCATCGCGCGTGCGGAGCTCCATCGCTCATTTCGTGCGCGGGTTTCGGGATTTTTGCACGATAAACCGTCGCGCGTGGCTGTTGCACAGCCCATCGGGGTTGAACTCGCAACTGTGCTGGGGCTTTCCGTTCTCGGCCTGCACCCTTTGCCCGTTTCCGGCATTGTCAGCCAGAAAAAGGCGCTCGCCGCGCTTGCCAATAATGAGGTTGACGCGATCCAGCTTACCCTGACACGCAAAGATGATTTCTCCATCCTACATCAACTTCCGGAGGGGACGCCCCCCCTCTTTTATGTCGGTGCTGACATGGCGGGCGTGCCTAAATTTGAAGAAACTTTTCGGCAGGCTTTCAGCCGGGCACCCAGGTCCACCCTTTACGCGGGCTGGCGCGCCTTGAGTGCAGCGGCCGCGACGCCGATCCTGATCGCACTTCCCATGCTGACATCACCTGTTTCCGTCGCACGCTGGCGATATGCGATCGGCTCCGTCATGGATAATGAGCAGGTCAAATCGTGGCTCGCCGCGCATGCGCTTCACCCCAGTACGGGCGTCGCCGCCTCCGGCGTCATGGCCAGTTTCACGCCTGAATTATCCGCGTTACTGGCGCTTCGACGTTGGCTGAATATCAATCTTCCGCGCTGGCGACTTGGTCAGGAAACGAAGCGGTCTTTTTAGCGGCTCGTTCCAGCGTTCGGTTGTGACCTATCACGGCGTTGGGCGTCCTCGAACGCCCTGCACACAATAAAATGCGAACAGCCCCTTTATTGGCCCGATGTGTGTAGACGACGCCAAGGATTAAAGGCCGAAGCTCGTGCCGTTCAAGCCAATGCGGTAGCTCACGGCGGAGGACACCCCCACCTCCACCAAGGCCGGCAATGACTTCGACATAACGAATCTCGTCCCGATGCGACTGAATGAAGAAGTCATGAAGTGCGTGGAAAGCTTTCCGCGCCGCAAAACCATGAAGATCTAATTTGCGTTGCGCCGCCTTTTTCTCTTTGAGCAATGCGCGCCAGGAGGTGTTGTCTAACCCCGGCAAACGTGCGCCAATTTCAATTTTTGGCGTGGGAACGATCGTGCGGCGGGGCGACATATCCTGACGTGGCGCGGTCTTCAATCGCTGTCTCGACGGAGTACGCATGTCGGCGGGTGTCTGGTAACGCACCATTTTCTTAACAGCGTCATCCAGCGTCGGCGCGCTCCCATCATGAAAATAAGGGGCCGTCAGCGCCACATTACGGAGGTTCGGCACTTTGAAACGATGAAAATCACTCAATGCTTTGGTAAAGGATTGCCGACCAATATCCGCCTGGGTCAAAGGCGTATTGCGGTCTGAGAAATAAGGCCCCTCCAGCCCCATCACCTCGTAAGCGTCCCCGCCGAGGGCGACACCACTATGACAACCTGAGCAACCGACCTGCTTGAACAACGCATAACCATGTTTCTCCTGCATCGTGATCGCGTTATCGTCACCTTTCAGATAGAGGTCAAAGGGACTATCGGGCGTGATGAGGGTGCGCTCATATTCCGCGATCGCGTTGGTTATATTCTCCTTCGTCAGGGCGTCCGACCCGTAAATACGTTGGAAATCCGCGACATATTCCGGATCGCTTTTTAATGTGGCGACGACCGTGTCCCAATCATGCGCGCCCATCTCAAGCGGATTGGTCACAGGCCCTGCCGCCTGCGCCGCGAGATCCACCGCGCGCCCATCCCAGAACTGCGCAATATTAAAGACTGCATTATAGACAGTCGGTGAATTGATCGGGCCTTTCTTCCCATTAATGCCTGTCGCCGTTTTCAGATTATCGACGCCCGCTTTATCAAGGCCGTGGCAGCTGGCGCAATTCAACTTCCCATCGCCGGAAAGACGCCGCTCAAAAAACAGCTTTTTGCCGAGCGCCGCGCGATCCCAATTAGCCTGAATCTGCTCAGGGATTGGCTGGATAACCTCCTCTGCATGTTGCGGGGCGACATCCGGCGTGGCGTAATAGTTGCGGCGTGTCTGACGTATCCAGGTCAGGATCGCAGCACGTTCCGAAGACATGAGATAAGCGCGCCAGTGCATCAGCAGGAAAAGCGAGGGCGGCATACGGTTCTGCGTCACCACTTCCTCAATGCGCGATAATTGCTCCACCGAAGGGGGCACCCGGCATCGAAAGCCCTCAGGACCGGCTCATAACGGAAATGTCGGAGGCCCTGACGAAGGTCCTTCGCCATTAATTGCCTGGCGACCGGAATTTTAAAGTAAAATGGCAGTTGCGCGTTTTCGGTGTGACAATAATCGCAGCGCGCGCCACGCAATGCGTTGAATGCGGCCAAGGCGATCGGGTCTTTGCGCGTGGCGCTTGAGGCGGATAATGGTGGCGCGGATGACCGGTCAAAATGCGTCAGCCAGGCGATGGTCACGCCGTAAGCGCCCAGCCCGATGACCCCAGCAATCATCACAAATTGACGGATAAGTCGCGCTTTACCTCGTTTGACCGACATCCTAACTCCCTTTATCCGGCGCGGGTTGTATAGCAAGAGATGATGCGCAGGTAGAAGTGATTTTACACAATGTCGATACCGTCATGAATGTGCGTTTTCCCCCGCACGGGTTGGCATTAAGGCTCGAAGCCGGGCGCGCGCCGTGCGGTAATAAGTCGGGTCCATCTCGATGCCGATCCCGTTTGCGCCAGCTTCTTCCGCAGCAACCAACGTGGAGCCGGAACCAAGAAACGGGTCAAGCACGAGCGATTTTTCATTCACACCATGCAGAGCCAGGCAGGCGCTGGGCAACTCGACAGGGAAGGTGCCGGGATGCATGAATTTCTGCTGCTTCGTGCGCACGGTTTCATAGGGGATATACCAAGTATTGCCACGGCATCGGCAATCTCGCGCGTGATTGCGTCGCGCAATGTTGCTTTTATCCTTGAAGGGCACACCGATGGCGAGGCGGTCAATGACAACAGCCCCCTCATGCGTAAAGTGGAATACGTGCTCATGATTATGATTGAGGAAACGAGTCGAATTGAGCGGTTTGAAATGTCCGTGTGTCACATCTCCGATCGCGAGGGATTTCACCCAGATGATGTGGTTCTGCAATGAAAATAGCGGCTGCAATCTCATGGCGAGCTCGAAAGGCAGCCAGGGTCGTCGCGACGTGCCGGAGATATTGAGGAAGAACGACCCCTCCGGACGCAGGACGCGCTTTAACTGCTGGCAGATCCGTATCATCCATTCGAGGTAATCAGTATCCGCCATTGCATCTTTATATGAATTATAGGGCAGACCAATATTATAAGGTGGCGAGGTCACAATCACATCAATGGAAGCCGCCTTCATGCGCCAGAGGACGGTCATCGCGTCCCCATTGATCAGCACATGTCGCCCTGATTTCTCACGCCGCGCGCGACGCTTCGGCACCGTCATTCCGGCGTCGCACGTAGCAACAATATAAAGAGGCGGCCCGTTTCATGCTGGTCCGCGGCGACGTGATCCGCATCCGGGCCCCAACCTGTGAAGAGTGCGACATGGCCCAGCGGCGCGGCCAGATTCGCATCCTGCATGAACGCCAGGTGGCGCCATGATTGGGACCCCCCATTCGGCAGCTTCATGGATGTCTCAACCCAGACCGGTGCACCGAAAGGAATCGATTTCGCATTGGCACGCAGGGCGCGGTAGGGTGTCAGGCCGATCCCCATCGCGCCGGGTGACCCTGATGAAAGTGATTGGGATGGCAGAAGCTTGAAAAAGACGTAGTCCTGATTTTGCGCCATTAACTGACGCGCCTGTTGGGGATAATGGTTCATCCAGTCACGAATGGCTGCGATTGTGATGTTTCCATCCGAAATATAATTCCTGTCCCGCAGAATGCGACCGATCGGCGTATAGGGACGTCCATTCCGTGCCGCATAGGCGATATGGAGTATATTGCCATCCGAAAGGCGAAGCCGCCCCGCCCCCTGGAACTGAAGCATGAAAAGATCAGCCGGGCTCCTGACCCAGGCAATTTCAAGCCCTTTCCCTTTCAGCGCACCCGCATCAATTTCCGCCCTTGAATAAAACGGGACGAAGCGCGTTCCGATCCAGCGCCCTGTGACCCAGCCGCCGCCTCGCTGAGAGCGAACGAGATCCTGCGGCCGGGCATAGATAGGGATGTGATAATTTGATGTTTCATCGCGTGACGCCGGGACGATGATTTCACTGAAACCCTCAATGAGGTCGTCACCATTCACGTAGTAAGGCGTGAACCATTTTTCGAAGAAAGACTGCATCGACCGGTCATCAGCCGGCGGTGCTGCGTTGAAGGCGCGACAGGCAGGCTGCCACTCACGCGCGAGATTTCCCGCAGGCAGAGGCGTCCCACCGCTGATGCGGGCATCGCCCGGCAAGGTCAAAATCCGGCGGCATTCTTCATGAACGATCGGAGCGATCTGGCTGAAGGACTCACTCCCCCAGCTGCGCAGGGAACCATAAGGGACAGGCTGATGAGTCTCCTGACCGGAAGGGAGCTGCGGCGCGCACCCACTGATGATAAGGGTCACCAATGAAACCACGAAACGCCCTGCACTATTTATTTTCATTAATCATCAGCCTTGATGCTTTGAACAGTCTGGCACGCCGCTGGAAACTGGCAGCCACTTAAGTGCATTTCAGTCAGCTTATGCCGCCCTGATCGCAGCGACCCGCCATTTCTCCTGCGCGTTTTCCGGCCCGGTTACCTTGATGAAGCGCCAAAGCTCAGAAAATTCCGTCACGGATTCTGTCCCGGATACAAAATTCTTGTCGGCGTCGTAAACGGTGCTGATCTGCCTTGAGACGAATTTGACATCAATGGATGCCAGGCCCGCCTGCGTCCCGGGGCTTGTTATCGCGGCATCCTCAAGCGCGACCTCATCAATCGCCTTAATCTCGGCCTTCTGGGTTGTCTGATCTTTCTGACGGGCCTCAATGACAGCGTTAAACGTGTCAAACGCATCCGAAGTGAGGCAGGCTTTCAAGCGAACGACATCGTCCGCTGCAAAAGCCGTCACGACATCCCGAAATGTCTGCTGTGCCTCTTCCACAAAGCCTGATGGCTCAAACTTGCTGACGTGCCGCCCGATTTCCTGCAGGACCTGGCCGACGCGCGTATTGGGTTGCGGGATATCGCAGCGTGTCGCCGCCTTGACCTCGCCCATATCTGGGCCGGACGCCAGTTTGCTCGACGGCAGGGGCTTTTTCTGGAATGTCACGACGGCTTCCACCCTGACGCGTCGACCGAGCACGACAAAGAGCCGCCAACCCAGAACCAGGGCAACCAGCACAAAGAAGATGATATCGAGCGGGATAGGCAAGCCTGACATAGGCGGTTAATCTCTTTCACAAAAGTGGAAACGTAAAATTAGATCGCTTACCGCACAGGAACAACCTTTAAATAGACTTTCACCCCATCCCTGCCGAAATGAGATCATCCTTCCTCCGCCAGTCACGGCGTCAATGCTGACGTCACCCTGAAAAATGGCGCTGAAAGATGTGTTTTCAACCCCCATCCCCAAGGCCTAACGCAGCAGAAACCGTGACGGGGCCGGTTAAGCAATATTTTAGGCAGTGTTGGTCTGTAAATAAACGCCGCCTTTTAATGCCGTCACTCTGCCGACCGACACGGATAAAATCGACGTCGAACGCCCTTAAACTTTCTGGAGAGTCTAGGCCCCAGCCTTGTGCCCGTGCTAAGATCGGCCGATCAAACACCGTCATGTCATGACGACGACAGTGATCAGACCAAAGCGCGGGAATTGAGAATGACACAACCAAGCAACGAACAGAACGAGAATTCAGGCGCAGCGCCGTCGGCCTTGTCGCTCTCTGTCAATGTTCAATTCATCAAAGATCTATCCTTCGAGGTTCCGAGCGGTGCGGCGACTTTCGCCTCCATTAAGGCGACACCGCAGATCGGCGTCAATATCGATGTGCAGGCGCATAAGCTCGACGATAAACAACCTGTTTATGAAGTCGCAATCGCCGTGAAAGCCGAGGCGCAGGAAGCCCCTGAGAAGGAAGGTGGTGTCCCGGGAAAACCGATTTTCATTCTTGAACTGACTTATGCATCCGTCGTGACCATCGCCGACGCGCAGGAACAAACCATCGAACCTATCCTGCTGATCGAAGTGCCGCGCCTCCTCTTCCCCTTCGTGCGTAGTATCATCAGTGACGTTACGCGGGATGGCGGCTTTGCACCTGTTGTTCTGCATCCCATCGATTTTGTCGGGCTCTGGCAGAGCAAACGCGCGCAGCAATTTCCACAGACGGAAGGTAATGCCTGAAAGTCGCTGCAAGCACGATTTGATCAAGACGCCCCACCCGGGCGCCTTTTTTCTGATGGGAGGTTGGAGATCGTGGCGTGCGTGTGTCACTGACCTCACCGGGTCCGCAGCTACGCCAGCGTCGACACGACATCATCCTCCGCGACATAGGGACCGAACGCTTTGATCTCAATCGCCAGAATGCGTGCCTGACCGTCCAGCAATTCCTCCATCGGCATCACGGCCTGCCCTGCTGTCCATCGCATTGCCTGCTCCGCCTCAACGTCATGCCAACCAAAAAGATTCGGCTCTGAAAGATGATGGGTCATCGCCTCCACGCGATCCGGGAAGATGACCGTAATTTCACCGATTAAAAGGCCGAGATTCCGCCTGTCATCAGTGAAGGGTCTAACCACATCACACGGCCGCGCCGCAGGACTTCGGATGGATATGAATCCCTGAAGCGTTTCAACGTTAAACAGCAAGGTTCTGCCGTGATGCCGGATCGGCGCGACGGCCCTTCCACATGCGTCCACCACCTGGCAAGTGATTTCCTGTGATGGCTTCATGTCGAGCTTGCCCTCCTGTCGGAAGCCCATATGCGCCGCGCGCGCCTGAATGCCACGCGCAATCGGCTCGATATAGTCTGAGGTCACGATCTGCAGCGGCATATTCCCTGAAAGCGGCATCCCGGACGGTGACACGCGCTCATCCGTGACTTCGGAAACGCTCAAAATTGCTTCTTCTGTCGGGATGGCAGATCGGCATGGCAAGTTATTGGCCCAGACCACAGCATTTTCAACGGTTGCAAAATGACAATGGGTGCTTGAGGAAATCCCGTGATCGTAATAAATCGTCGCGCCGTTCTTAAGCCTGTGGGTCGGGACAAGATAGGCGCCGAAAGCCACAAAATGTGCCGGCCCAACAAGTAAGTCACGGCACGGTACGTCATCGGCGATCGCACCTTGCATGATCCGGATCGGAAAACGGGAGAAGTCGTCATCTTTACCAGAACCGGCGGTCACCGTCTGGTGACCTGTTTGGATGACGTCGCAACCGGTCATTCTTCCATCGACAAGCGCTGCGATCCTGTCCCCGACAAGGATATCCTCAATGCGTTTTTCACCTGACAGGGTGCGAATCATTGTGCCGGCCAGGTAAGACTGGCGGTCTGTGACCGAATTCACCCCGTCATGCGTGCTTTCTGAAGGAAGGGCGTCATCCTCCATCACGACTTGGGATAGCGTTTCTGCAGCAATTTCCGTCTTTGTCAGCAAAATCTGAACTCCGCGTAACAGTTATATCGCCTGCGCCCGGGAGCAAAGCGTCTCCGGGCCACTTTATCGAGAGAGGGGGGACGCTGATGGCGGGATGAAATCTTTCCCATTTCACCAGTGCGCCCTAGGATGCTCATCCAATCCGAATTTTATCATTTTTGATTGGCGTGAGCCCATACAGCGCTAAGCCAGCTGGGACCTGCCCCCTCTCCTGACAAGACCGGCACAGGACGTAAAAGCCTGTTGCATTGGGCGTTTCGTGACCGTTTTTTTAAAACATAACCCCCCTCATAAACTTGCGCTTTATTGATGTTTACTGTATAGTAATCGAATTCTATGACTAGAAAACAATAATAAAAAGGCATAAATTCATGAAAATTATAATGGCGGTCGCAATGTGCGTCTGCGCGATCTCTTCCCCGGCTCATGCAGGTGATGATCTTGAACAGTTATGTGCTGCGTTGTGTGGTAAATTTGATCACGGGCAGACTATTTTATATAATGGCACAAGCGTCACCGATGTCATCGGTGCCAAATTAGGCCCGAGTTGGGGAGCCACATTCAAAATCGGCGGCGGCGATCTCGGCACGAATTACTGGCATTACACCATTAAAAATGACAATCCCTGGGCGTATGACGTCGCGAAAAGGCGTATCTAACCGGCGTGAAGACCGATATCTGCGTCGCTCAAAGCACGCTCGACCCAAGTATTGATGAGCTTGTCGGCATCAGATTATCTGAGTCAACCCTGGCGAGAAAACACGCATGAGCAGCGCATCGCTTATCAACAGGCTTATCGTTACTTCAATGGTCATTTTCAGCTTCTCTTGCGCGTACGCGTTACCGGTTAAGAAAGTATTCCGCGCTGAATCGAGACCCCCTTCTGAAGTATTCGATTCCGGCTTTACGCCCTGGGGAAATAATATCAATGTCAATGCACATATATTGGGGTTCAGTGGCGGGAGGGGCAGTCGCGATTCAGCCCTTATCCCTACGACGTCCAACTCCGATATTGTACGTAGATTTGCCATCGACCTGCTTAATGTCGCGCGTGACGCCACAAGTTACATTTGTAATATCCAGCCTGACGCGAATTTCTATTCGGCATCGACGTCGATCTATAATATTTACGAGCACGCGACGCCACCGTGACGCGTTTCAGACCAGATGAGAGCCACCATGGTGCGAGAACAGGAATGGTTTGTGCCCTTTCCACATACCGACCGAGCAAATTCAGTCTGTGACGATCTTCACACGCGTTGGAGGCGTCATCCATGAAACCACGATAGATAATGATCACTACGTGCCTGGTGACACGCAATCAAACAATGATCCCTACCTGTCGACGCACCAATATCCGATCACAAGTGGCCCTATCAGAACATTGGGAGCAAGCATGACGAATATTGACACAGAACAACCCGGCAACAGGTGGCCTCTCCCCACCGCCACCCCTTCAACCTTATTAAATTGCTTCGGATGCGTGTTTCATTCTGAGTTGTGATTTACTGTCAACCGTCGTGCACTCACGTGCACGGTGTGGCGGGGGATGATGGCTCGACCTTTTAAGAGACGAGGCACATAGCTTCCAGCTTTGCCGCGCTTTGAAGCCGAGCGTAGCACCGAGCAGCTTGAAATAGATAATCCAAAAATTTCAGACGAAGTCGTTGCTTCAAACGCGTCTTTGTTTAAATAAATGTAAATGTTAATAGTCGGGAGTAATCTCTATAGGACAATTATAATGAACAAGATGGGTGTGATTAAGCTAATAGGTTCCAAACGTTTGAAGAGCGTGTCCCTCTTCGTCGAGACTATTTTTCGGTCCATCTCGGAAATTCTTCCCGCCTATCGCGTCGTCCATCGCACACGGTCACCGTTCTTGATGGATACTTTGAAAGCGCTTCTACGTCCTGCCTTCATCCTATTGACCGTCTCTAAATGTCTCGGCGCGCCGGTTTTCCCTGATAAAAAAGCCAATTGTTCTCCATTCAAATGGAAAAATGATGGAGGGAATGAAAAAGCCTCAATGGAGATCCAGGCTATCATAAATAATCGTTCCGCACAGATGCAACTCGATACAGGAATTTACAACAATATCATTTATAAAAATTGGAAAGGTCTCGCTGATCAAAATGAGGACGGTAGACTGCCTCGCTTTTCCGCTAGAGTTCTCCTCGGACAGATCGAACCTAAGAAAGCTTCATTCTCGGTGGATCGCGCGATCGCCGACGATCAATTTGATGGTTCTCTTGGTTTAGTGAACCTGATCGAAAAAGTGAGCGTAATCGACTATCCTGACAAGCTCTTTTGTCTATTCGATGTCGATTCATTTCCGGCCTCTCAGCTTCCCGGGACGCAATGGATAAAAGGTGAACTCCGCGATAATCACCTTCTCCTACCGCTGAAATTAGGGAATTTAGGAAGTCGATTTTACGGTTGTGATACGGGGTCTAGTCTCTTTCCTTTGATCGTCGACTTGGACAATTGGAAAGTCCTGACCAACCTTGAACGCCCACATGATGCCGCAATTCATACACAAGTTGGCGCCTTCGGGAAAAGCCTCACTTTAGACGGAGAAGGGCTCAGCTCTTCAATTTCTGAAACTGCACCTTTTGAAATTGGATACGCTTTTACAATCCGGGGTCAACCGAGACGCTTCAAAGAACGACTTTCAGGCGTAAGCGGCATCATCGGAAATCAACCTTTCCTTTCTAAAGTCGTCATTTTAGATTTGACAAAGCCAGATGCGCGCTTCGGCATAGCCCCTCCACCCATTCGTCCAAGAGAAGGCTCGAAAGTCAGTCGGGACGGTTTTGCCGATCTTGGCACCGCATTATCCCCATTTATTTCCCAAAACGGGGGCCGTCGCGCGAGTTGCAAATGTAATGGCAATGTAAAACTATTGAAGAAACTAAGATGCCCCAAAAACGGCCATTTCTGATCAATCGCGCCGTCCGATCAGCATGGACCTGCTCACGCCTAATACCGCGTGAAACCGCCTCTAATTCGATTTTAGGAGTAGCTCTAAAACGAACCTAAAACGCAAGGTCGTATTTCGCCCAAAAGTGAAAAACCTGATTGCCCCTTACAGCCGGACGTCGCGTGCAGCATGGCGTGAATCAAGCCCGCTCTGGCGGGATGCGCAATAATGCCCGGTGGCGGAGAGGGTGGGATTCGAACCCACGGTACGCTTCCACGCACGGCGGTTTTCGAGACCGCTACCTTAAACCGCTCGGTCACCTCTCCATACGGAGACACTCTTTGCCGAAAAGCGCGTTCAAACGCAAGTCCCGTTTCCTGACGGTGTGTCGTTACGGCTTCAGCCTGGCGCGGCATGGTTGGGGCGCATGTCATCCAGCGGCCATCTTGGGCGGGGTGCGACGTTGAGGTCGTTTATATCCGCGGCGGGGTGCGTCCGTCTTTTCTGCCATGCGGTCCACGCGATCATGACAGCATTATCTGTGCAATATCGCACAGGCGGGACAAAGAGCGGGAGGCCGCCTTCCTGCGCCACCGCCTCTATGGACGAGCGTATTGCCTGATTGGCGGCAACGCCACCGGCCACGACAATATTTTTCGCCTCGGGAAAAGCCGACAGCGCGTTTCTGACGCGATCCGCCATGACGCGCGCGACACTGGCCTGAAAGCTGGCTGCGATATTGGCGGCATCCCGGCGAGTGAGCGCTTCCGCCCCGAAACGGGAAACAACCCGGGACACGGCTGTTTTCAGTCCGGAAAATGAAAAATCACACCCCGCGCGCCCGATGAGGGGACGTGGGAAATCCCATTGACGTGCATCCCCCTCCCGCGCAAGCATTTCCAGAGCCGGGCCACCAGGCCAGCCGAGGCCCAGCATCTTCGCCACTTTATCAAAAGCCTCACCGGCCGCATCATCAATCGTGCCTCCTAAAAGGGTGTAATCCCCGATATTGCGCACGGCGACGCACTGGCAATGCCCACCGGAGACCAGCAGAAGCAGAAAGGGAAAGGGCGCCCCCCCGCCCAGCATAAGCGGCCATGTCGCCATCAGCGCATGGGCCTCAATATGGTTGATCGCGATAAAAGGCCGGTTCATGGCCAGGGCGAGGCCTTTGGCATAATGACTGCCGACGATCAAACCACCAATCAGCCCGGGGCCTGTTGTTGCCGCGAAGGCGCCCATATCTGAAAGTCGATATCCCGCATCGGAAAGACATTGCGAGACGAGGTCCGGCAAATGCGCAAGATGGGCGCGCGCCGCAATTTCCGGAACAACCCCACCCAGCGCCGCGTGTTCATTCTGGGAATAGATCCGGTCCGCGCAGATCTGACCATCGGGCAACATGATGGCGCAGGCCGTGTCATCGCATGAAGATTCGATTGCGAGGATCGGAGCACGCCCGTCAATGGCGGCAGAAGAGTCAGAGGAAAGCGACGAGGTCATCTCATCATGTTACGTCATTGCTTAACTTTAAGTAACAATTTTCCGTCCGACGGAGAGAATACTTTCTTTTAAACCCTGAACGCACGATAACGCCATTGATCAGATTGAGCTTGAAATTGTGAAGAGCGCACTTCAGAAAGTCGCCGCTGAGGCGATGAAACGCCGCGCCATGGGTCGCGCCCATGTTTCGGAGGCACGTCGCGCCCTCCTCCTTCGCGTCGGCACGCGTGGTTCACCCCTGGCCCTCGTGCAGACGCGCACCTTCCTGACTCGTCTGACGCGTTTCTGCCCGATTTTGCGGGATCTCGGTGCGTTTCAGGAGCACAAGATTTCAACAACGGGTGATCGCGTTCAGTCTCGCGCCCTCGCCGAAATCGGGGGTAAAGGACTGTTCGCAAAGGAAATTCACGAGGCTTTGATCGAAGGGCGGATCGACTTCGCCGTTCACAGCCTCAAGGACCTGGAGACGAAACTCCCCCACGGCCTGGCGCTCGCCTGCACGCTCAAGCGGGAGGATGCGCGCGACGCGCTGATCGTCCATCCGCGCCTGCGGGAAAAAGCGCACGCCATCGTCGCGGCGGGGGGTGACCCTCTCGATGTGCTGCCACAAAATGCCATGATTGGCTGCGCCTCCGTCCGTCGACAGGCGCAATTGCGATATAAACGCCCGGACCTTCGCTTCTGCCTCCTGAGGGGCAATGTACAGACACGGCTTGACAAGCTTGCAGGCGACACGTGCGACGCAACAATGCTGGCCTATGCCGGGCTGAAGCGCCTCAGTATGGAAGACCGGGCCGATGTCGTGCTCAGCACGGATGATATGATCCCCGCGGCCGGGCAGGGTATTGTCGGTGTCACCGTACGCAGCGCGGATACGGAGCTTAAGGAGCTTCTCCTCGCGATTGAAGACCCGGAAGCCCGCGCCGTCGCCACGGCGGAACGCGCCCTACTCGACGCGCTTGACGGCTCCTGCCGTACACCGATCGGCGGATATGCGCGGCTGCGCCCCCGCCCCGGACACATCCCGCGCACCGTGCTTGAGGATTATGAAATTGTGCTGACAGGCATTGTTGCGCGTGAGGATGGCAGTTTCTACCTCCAGAAAGAAGTTGCCGGCGCGCCGGAAGATGCGGAGCAACTTGGCCTGGCGCTTGGCGATGCATTAAGAGCAGAAGCGCCTGAGGATATATTTCTGGATGACACGCCAGGCTGAAAGATACGCCGTCATCGTGACGCGCCCCGCCCCCGGGGCTGAAAAAACCTGCCGACAGGTTGCGGCTTTAGGCTGGTATGTCATCTGGCACCCTCTCTTACAGATTGAAGCCACCCCACGCCCTGTCCCTTCGGGGCGTTTCACGCAACTGGTCGTTACCAGCGCCCAGGCCATCCCCGCACTCGGTGACATCGCACGAGATATACCGGTCTGTGCCGTTGGGGCCGCGACAGCCGCGCGCCTCCGTACGCACGACTTCACCAACATCGCCACCTGCGCGGGAAACGCGGCATCCATCGTGACGCATCTTGGGTCAGCGCCACCATCGGGGCGTCTTCTCTTCCCCACCGGGGCGCAACTGGGCCTGAAACTGACGCGTGCGCTTCAGGAGCGTGGCTGGGATGTCGTGCGATATCTCACTTATCGGAGCCGACCGGTCACGTCACTTTCTGATTCGCTTATGTCGCAGATACGATCAAATGCAGTTGACGCCATCATGTTTTTTTCTTCCAGGACCGCATCTGCCTGGGTCAAGGCCGCGTCGGTCAGTGGCGTCGATACGCGCAACCTGCGCGCCATCACCCTATCTGCTGCCATCGCGGCACACCTGAAACCCTCTGACTGGCGGGAAATCTCCGTCAGCGACGCGCCGGATCATGACGCGATCCTCCAACGTCTCGGCCCCGCGCCGCAGACAAAGCGTGACGGATGCGCCGAATTTCCGTAAAGCCTGAGCATGAATTACCGTCACGCATTTCACGCCGGAAATTTCGCCGATGTCGTCAAACATGCGCTTTTGATTGGCCTGCTGGCGCATTTCAAAAGCAAGGATGCCGGTTTCGCCGTACTCGACACACATGCGGGCAAAGGCATTTATGAGCTGAACGCCGAGGAAGGGCAAAATACGGGGGAATGGCGCGACGGGATTGGCCGCCTCATCCCCCCGCGAATCGCGCATGGCGCCGCATTACCGGATGTATTGACACCTTACATCAATGTCATGCGCCGTTTTGGCGCGCCGCAATCCTACCCTGGTTCCCCCAGCTTGATCGCGTCACTTTTACGCCCGCAAGATGCGCTGATTTGCTCCGAGCTGCACCCCGATGATGCCGTCGCGCTGGCGCGTCTCTTCCGAAGCAACCGACAGGTCAGTGTGCACCATCTTGACGGTTACCGTGCGGTCAAAGCCTTTCTGCCGCCCCGCCTCATCGGGCGCGGGCTGGTCTTGATTGACCCACCCTTCGAAAAAACAAATGAGTTCGATCGGCTCCGCGCGGCGATTTTTATGGCGCGTCGGCGCTTCCCGGCCTCGGTGGTCGCGGCATGGTATCCGATCAAACATCGCGCCCCTGTTCGGGAGTTTCAGGATATGCTGATCGAGACGGGTCTCAAGAAACTTCTGACCTGCGAATTTCTGCTTAACCCGCCGACGGACCCGACACGCCTGAATGGATGCGGCCTTTTAGTGGCGAATCCGCATTATCGATTTGATGAAAATGGGCGCCACATTCTTGAAGCACTCGCACCTTATCTGCAGCAGGAGGAGCCGCCTGAAATCTCCATCCGCTGGTTGGTGGAAGCATGAGCACGCCGCGCCATATCGCCATTATCGGGGCAGGTGCCTGGGGGATCGCCCTCGCACAGAATTTCGCCCGCGCGGGCCATAACGTCACACTTTGGAGCCGAAGCCCCGTTGACGCCACCACGCGCAAACTTCCACGGCTGCCGCATGTCGCGCTTCTGCCCACCGTACATGTCACGAACCTGATGCCGAAAGGCGCCGATGACACGCTTTTCGCTACCCCCACCCATGCATTACGCGACATCGCCGCCGCTTCAATGGGTGACGGCCCGGTTATCGCATGTTGTAAGGGTCTGGAACGTGACAGTTATGCCTTCCCCGCCGACATCTTGCGCGCCACCTGTCCGGGGCGCGATGTCGCCGTGCTGTCCGGGCCCAATTTTGCCGGTGAGATCGCCACAGGTCTGCCTGCGGCCGCCACATTGGCCGCGTCGCGTTTGTCGTCGGCAGAGGAGATCGCCTCCCGACTGGCGACACCGCGCTTTCGCCTCTACGCCTCCAATGATTTGACGGGTGTGCAATTGGCCGGTGCGGCCAAAAATGTGATCGCCATTGCGGCCGGTATCGCCATCGGGGCGCAATTGGGGGAAAATGCACGTGCCGCCCTGATGACGCGCGGCCTGGCGGAGATGCACCGCCTCAATCGTGCTCTTGGCGGGCAGGCGAAAACCCTCTCCGGCCTGAGCGGCATGGGAGACCTCATCCTGACCTGCACTGGCCCCTCATCCCGTAATTTCCGGTTCGGCCTGGCGTTGGGACAAAATGCGGATGTGCGCGCCCTTGCCATGGATGAGACGCACGGCATTGTCGAAGGCTGTCGCACCGCCCCGGTCCTCCTCAAACTGGCCCGCCGCCATGCCATCGACATGCCCCTCGTTGAAACTGTGTCAAAACTGATCGCGAGCGATATGTCTGTCGCGGTGGCAAAGGCAGCCCTTATGTCCCGCCCCCTCGCGACGGAATGATCCAATCCGGAGCTTTCATATCCCCGGCGTGACGCCGTCCCTGCGCGAGACAATCTGTCGCGATGAGGTAAGGGACGGCGACGAAATTCGATGATGCTCGTGTGATGCTACTGGCGAAATCAGCGTATAAGGCGCGATACTCCGCGTGACATCGGACGCATCGGGCGACGAAATTTCGCCATTGACCGGGATTTTATCAGCGCCCGCTGAAAGGTGAAGCGCGACGCGGATCGGTGTCTCCGCGCCTGCCGCAAACGCCATATCTCTTTGCTGGTAGATCAATGGCGCTTTCATAATGGCGTGCAGGAGTGAGGGAGCGTTGACACCCGCATCAAAAGTACCGACCCCCCCCGGCTTTCCAAAGCCATCGCGCCCCGGGATGCCATTTGCGATGATCTTCCTGCCAGCAAATCTCAATCTCTCGGATGTCGCGATTTTTGAGACGTGTAGTAATGGCGGGAATGCACGGCGCATATCGACTATGCCACCCGGTAAAAAGCGTTACACCGCGATGCACCGCCATTTGCTTCAGCGCAAAAAGAGCGGAGAGGGAGGAAACAGGCGGCTTCTCCAGCAAAACATGAAGGCGCTTCTCCATCGCCGCTGCCGCCAGAGCATAGCGGGACGCTGGCGGAGTGCAAATCGCCACGCAGTCACAATCTCGGTCTGCTTCAAAAAATGCGGGCAGATCCGGGAAACAGGGCAGATCGATATCATCATCCATCTGCGGATCAACCATGCCGACCAGCTCAAATTCCCGGGATTTTCGCAGCACCGGAACATGCTGGGATTTCGCGATCTGCCCGTAACCAACCAAAACGATCTTCAACATGCTGCGCCCCTGAGGGCGTTCAACCACCCACCTCGTAAAAGATCAGCTTGCGCCCCTGCCGCAACATGGCAGAATGTCGTGGGGCCATTTTCCCCTTGAGGCACCTTATCGATCCGGCCGCAATTTTGTGATGCCTCAAGGGGTGACGGGCCGAGCTCCTCCAGTAATTCCAGTAATTTTACGTAGGCTTTGTTGCGATAAGCAACGAGGGCGGCCTTCTTTTCGGGGCTGTAATCCCCATAAAACCCTTTTGCCGTTTTTGACACCATGGGCGCCCGTCTGCACCATTTCCGCCAGCAGGTCAGGCATCGCCATGCGGCTGCCATAGGCTTTTTCAACCGTTTTGAAGCAATCCGCATAAACATCCAGCCCCGCCATATTCGCGATGGCAAAAGGGCCGAAAAATGGCAGGCGGAACCCGAATGTCGTGCGCACGACCGTATCGAATTCGGACGTCGTCGCGACCCCTTCCTGCACGATTTTGTCTGCCTCCTTCAGCAACGCATATTGCAGGCGGTTCAGCACAAAAGCGGGCCTGTCCGCCACCTCCGCCCCGATGCGGTTCGCACGCTTCAACAGGGTTTTTACAGCGGAGACGACGTTATCGGCGGTCGCCTCACCACGCACAATCTCCACGCCGGAGATAAACGGTGCCGGATTGCTGAAGTGGATAATCAGGAAACGCTCAGGATGGTTGACATAGGGCGCCAGCGTGTGCACGGGTAGGGTCGACGTATTGGTGCCCAATATCGCATCGGGACGCGCAGCTCTGCAGATGCGCTGGTAAACCGCCTGCTTGATGGAAGGGGCTTCCGGCACGGCCTCCTCAATCAGGTCCCGATCTTCTACCGCGACCTCGATGGACTCCGCCATGCGCAGATTCTCCCTGACCAGCACCGCGTAGCCCGCTTGCTTCAGACCCTCCGCCTCAAAACGTGCGGCTTCTTCAAGGAGACGCTGGTAATTCCGGCGTGTTGACGCGGGGTCGATATCGGCGATTGTCACGTCCAGACCAGACGCGGCGAGGGATTGCGCGATGCCGCCCCCATATATCCGGCACCCGCCACGGCGACCGTATTCAGCTCTTCCGTCATCGTGAAACCCCGCATGAATATGTATGTCAATTGGATCTTTAAAATTTACTTTATAGATATTTTCCATCCAATAATAAAACCTGAAGCATATTTCAGTATTTTGAATTGCGCGGCACTCAAGATGTGCTGGCCAGAGGTCACGTCCCCTACTCCCATTGAAGGTGTGTAGACGTCGATGCGCGGGTCAGACGTCTCATCGTCGCACGGTTACAGGTGTTGATGCCGCATCGCGTTAATCACAGCCGGCTAAGCTTCGCTCCCTCATTGAGGGTCCGGTCGATTAACCGTATAACTTAATTTGTCTCTTTCGCGGAGCACCTGATGACGACGACCCTTGACGACTTTTACCGACTTGAACTTAAGGCCCTTGACGAGAAGACCCCCATCTCATTCAGTGCCTTTAGGGGGAAGGTGGCCTTGGTTGCCAATACCGCCTCCAAATGTAAATTCACGACTCAATATGAGGATCTGCAACATCTCTGGACGCTTTACCGCACCTCCGGGCTGGTTGTTGTGGGCGTGCCATGTAATGATTTCGGCCAGCAGGAGCCGGATGATGCGGCAACCATCAAAGAGTCATGCGCCGTCAATTACGGCGTCAGCTTTCCGATGACACAAAAAACCACGATCAAGGGCCCGGAAATTTCACCCCTGTTCCAATGGTTGCAGCATGAAGGCGGCTGCCTGAGCAAACCGCGCTGGAATTTTTACAAATATATAGGGCGGGACGGACATCTCGCCGCGTGGTTTTCCTCCATCACGCGCCCCAGCTCACGTCGTTTCAGGGAGCGTGTGCGACACTGCCTCGACAATTGATCTCTTTCAGGCATAATCGCGCACGTTAAACCGTGTGCCGTTAAGGACTCTTCCCGTCCGAAGCCTGTAACAGAGACGCCATGCTCAGAAATTTTCTCACCGTCGGTGGATGGACGCTGGTCTCCCGCGTCCTCGGGCTTGTGCGGGATCAACTCCTGGCCGCTCTGCTGGGCGCGAGCATCGCCCAAGATACTTTTCAGATTGCCTTCCGTCTGCCCAATATGTTTCGCCGTCTCTTCGGTGAGGGCGCCTTCAACGCGGCTTTCGTCCCGCTTTTTACCGAGAAGATGACGTTACACGGCGCGTCAGCCGCACGCCGTTTCGCCTCGAATACCATGAGCTGGCTGGCGATCTGGCTAGCCGGGATCACCATCCTGGGTGAAATCTTCATGCCCTGGGTGATCTCATTCATCGCACCTGGCTTCGGCGCTGGGTCGACGCGTTTTGATCTGGCGGTCTCGCTCAGCCGCATCACCTTCCCTTACCTCCTATTGATCTGCATCGCGGCGCTCCTTGCCGGGGTGCTGAATGGCATGCACCGCTTCGCTCTGGCGGCCGGGGCTTACGTGTCTTTCAATGTCGTCGGCATCATGGCGATCATCCTCGGGGCGCAAGTCTTTCATATGCCGGCGCAGGCAGCGTCCTGGGGGATCACGCTTTCCGGCATTGTGCAGCTTGGGTTGCTTTACGGTGCCGCGCGCCGGGCGGACATGAAACTGCGTTTGCAGCGCCCTGTCATGGATGGTGACATGCGAAACGTGCTGCGCCGCCTCGCCCCGGGGCTTGTCGGCTCAGGGGTGACGCAACTTAACCTGACGATTGACACGATGATTGCGACCCTGCTGCCAACAGGGTCAATTTCCTGGCTGTACTTTGCTGATCGCATCAACCAGCTTCCCCTCGGCGTGCTAGGTGCGGCGGCTGGCACGACCATTCTGCCGGTTCTGACCCGCCACCACGCATCCGGTGACCGGGAAAGCAGCCGGGAAACGCTCAACCGCGCCATTGATTACGCGATGCTACTAACCCTGCCCGCGAGTTTCGGGATTATCGCGCTGGCGCCGGAGATCATGTCGGCGCTTTTCGGTTACGGTCGCTTTACGATGCAGGATGCGTCATTCACCGCGCAATCCCTCCGCGTTTACGCGATCGGGCTGCCCGCCTTCGTGCTTGTCAAAGTCTTGTCACCCGCTTTTTTTGCGCAGGGTGACACAAAAACACCGGTCCGCATCGGGTTCGGCATTCTCGCGCTGAATCTCGCTCTGAATCTCTCCCTTTATCGCCCTCTCGCGCATATCGGGCCGCCATTAGCGAGTTCCCTCGCGGCCATGATCAATTTCGGTCTGCTCTGGTGGTTGCTCCATCGACGCGATGCGATGCGAATCGCTGCCGTGACCATGCGACGGCTTTTGATCATGCTGGGTTCCGCAATAATCATGGCCGTGCTGATTCGGGTCGCGGCGCTGTATTTTATCCCGGATTTTATGTTCTGGCGAGGCTGGGCCCGGATTGGCGCCCTGGGCGTCATGATTACCTCCGGCGCGGCGATATATCTTGCCTGCCTTCAGATTTCAGGCGTTGCGCGCGTGCGTGACCTCGCAGCAGCCCGACGCGGAATGCGAAACCCAGCACCGTGACATGCGCAGAGGCTTGATAAATACTTACCTCGTGTGAATTTTTTGCGTATGATCGGGGCCAGGACCGCCAACGGTTCTGACATGCCCCCGCAAGAAAAGCAGCCATCGTCGACTGATGAATCAAAAAACCGGAAAAACGCCCAGCCCGACCCCTGAAGGCGCGACGCCTGCCATGGCGCAATGGTTTGCCCTCAAAGCACAGGAGCCGGATGCCCTTCTTTTTTTCCGAATGGAGAATTTTTTCGAACTGTTTTTCCAGGATGCTGAAATCGCGTCCCTGGCGCTTGATATCAGCCTGACAACACGGGCCGCCATCAGGAGACACTGATCCCGATGTGCGGCGTACCCGTCCCTGCCGTAGCCAATTACATCGCCCGGCTGATCCGGCGGGATTTCCGTGTCGCCATCGCAGAACAGATTGACGCGCCGCCTAAAAAAGGTGATCCGGCGCAGAAAGGCCCCCTTAAACGGGCAATCGTGCGTCTGGCAACACGCGGCACGTTGACAGAGGATAAATTACTGGAGTCAAGCAAGGCCAACATCCTGTTCTCCCTCGTCCGCCTTAAATCCCACACCGCCTCAGCCCCGATTGGCGCCGCCTGGATCGACGTTTCAACCGGGGAGCTTGAGACCACCATCGTTGATGTCGTTGAAGTGGGTGAGTTGCTCTCGCGCATTGACCCGGTTGAGATCCTGACCGATCTGCATGATTTCGTGTCGGAACCTTACCGCAGCCATGTCGTGCGTGACCTGCGCATCCCCGATATCGATATTGCCCGCCTTGCCGTGGCACGTCGCTTCGGCCTGACGCAGATTGGCTCACTCGGTCCCTTTTCGGATGAGGAAGTTGTCGCCTGCGCAACTGTCCTTGCTTACGTCAAGCGCACATTGGCGGATAATGTACCGCGCGTCTCACGCCCTCTCCGCCTTGATCAATCCTCCGCCCTTTCCCTCGACCCCGCGACGCGGGCAAGTCTTGAGCTTCTGTCCGCACGTGACGGGACAACAACCCATACTCTATTATCCGCCGTGGACCGCACGCACACGGCAGGTGGGAAGCGCCTGCTGGCGCGGTGGATCTCATCGCCCCTGATTGAACCTGGTATCAGCGCCGCGCGGCAGGAAGCATGGAAATGGCTCGCCCGGACGCCGAGCTTCCTGGATGCATTGCAGGATGTGTTGAAACACACGCCCGACCTTGCACGCGCGCTGACGCGCCTCTCCTCCCTGCGCCTCGTCCCGCGGGATCTCGGTGCAGTCAAGGTGGCACTACTGTCCGCGGATCGCATCATTGCGCTTTTACGACCCGTTTATAGTGATAACACGCCGGAATATATTCGCGGGCTTTATACCGGCTTTCACCGCCGCGCGGACCCGCTGCTCAACAAGTTTGAAGCCGCCTTAAAGCCAGACCTGCCCGCGCGACTCGAAGATGGCAATATCATCGCCGCGGATTATGATGCCGAGCTTGATGCGGCCCGCGCGCTTCGGGACGATAGTCGCCAGGCCATCGCGGCATTGCAGGCACAATATGCCGCGCATTATCAGGTCAGCAGCCTGAAAATTAAATATCACGCGCAGCTCGGCTATGTTGTTGAAACGACAGCGACCCACGCTAACCGCCTGCGAAAAGATAACTCCCTGATCTTCCGGCAGGGCACGGCCAATCTGGCCCGTTTCAGCACGGATGAGCTTATATCGCTGGAGTGCGCGATCATTGAAGCCGCAGACCGGGCGCAGGCGCTGGAAGTCGAGATTTTCACGAAGCTTGCCCATGAAGTGCTCGACCACCCGGCCCTTGTCGGGATGGCGGAGTTATTCTCCCTCGCCGATGTGCTGGCCGGCGCGACAGAGCTCTCTCAGGAGGGTGTGTGGTACTGCCCGGAAGTCACGGCGGACCGCGCGTTTGAAATCGAAGCCTGCCGCCATCCGGTGGTGGAGGAAGCGCTGGATGACGGGATGCATTTCATCCCCAATGACTGCGCCTTACCGCCTGAGCATCGCATCATGCTGCTGACCGGGCCGAACATGGCGGGCAAATCGACCTTTTTAAGGCAGACCGCGCTTGCGGTTATTCTCGCCCAGTCGGGGATGCCGATCCCGGCGCGACGCGCGCGGATTGGTGTCGTGGATCGCCTCTTCTCACGGGTCGGGGCCGCTGACGACCTTGCGCGCGGACGCTCCACCTTCATGGTGGAAATGTCAGAGACGGCCGCGATTTTGCACCTTGCAGGGCCGCGTTCCTTCGTCGTGGTGGATGAAATCGGGCGGGGCACGTCCACGCTGGATGGTCTCGCCATTACGTGGGCCACTTTGGAGGCGCTGCATTCACAACTCGGCGCACACACGATTTTTGCGACACATTTCCATGAACTGGGCCGCCTGACGGACTCGATGCCGCACCTCACCCCTTATACGATGATCATCAAGGAGTGGAAGGGCACGATTATTTTCCAGCACGAAGTGCGCAAGGGTGCCGCGCGTAAAAGCTGGGGCGTCCATGTGGCCCGCCTCGTCGGTGTGCCGGAATTTGTCGTCAACCGCGCGACGCGTCTGCTGGCCGCGCTGGAGGCACAGCAACCGGGCATTGCGGCGCTTTTTCCCCTTTTTGAACCGACAGCACCGTCCGAGAGTGACGACACGCCGATAGCGGATAACGCAGGGCAGACGGAAACTTTGGAGGCGGATGCCACTTCAATTCATAAGGTCATCCGCAAGCTGGAAGCGCTGGACCCTGACAGCCTCCCCCCGCGGGACGCGTTGGCGGCGCTGTATGAGCTTCAACGCCTCGCGCGAGAATAAGGGCACGCACGACGCGACGCATCATGATGGCCCGGGAGGATATGCGTGCAGATCAGGAGCGCCAGAGGATGATCGAACAGGCTTTCACAAATGCCCAGACGATGCACACCTCGCTCGAAATAGCGATCGACGCCCTTTATCGTGAAAGCGGCACCCCGACGCGGGAAGACGTCGTGGCCATTTTCCGGCGGCATCTTGGACGCCATTACGGGGAAATCCGGCAATTATTTGAAGGCCGCCATATTAAGGGCATCGCCTCCGCCAGCATGATAGCGGCGCTGATGGATGGCGTGATTGACTGCCTCGATGTTTTCGCGCGCAAACACACGTCGGCCAGCACGCAGCCTCTCTGTATCTGTGCAACAGGGGGTTATGGCAGCGGCTTACTGGCGCCGCATAGTGATATTGACCTGTTATTTCTGACGTCAGGCGCATTGACGCCGCCTTTGGCGGAGCGGATCGTGTTCATCCTCTATTTTCTGTGGGATCTGGGCATCCGTGTCGGCCATGCCACGCGTTCCGTCGCGAGCTGTCTAGAGACCGTCAAGACGGATATCACCATCCGCGCCAATTTGATGGATGCCCGCCCTGTCGCCGGTGCGCTGACGATCTTCACCGAATTGCAGAACTGCCTTCTCTCTGAAAAAGGGGACGCGCGGGCCTTTATCCTCTCCGCCCTTAATGAGAGGGAACGCCGACACAAACAATTCGGGGATAACCCGTTTATCGTTGAGCCCAATATCAAGGAAGGGCGTGGCGGATTACGTGATTTGCAGACTCTGGGCTGGATGGCCCGGATCGCTTCGGAAAGCGATGGCTCGGTCTTCACGGTGCCCCACCCTCATACGGAGCCCGCTTTCAGCGCCCTTGATATCCTGACCGAGCAGGAACGCCAGCGCGCACGCCGTGCCTGGAACTTCCTCTGGACCATCCGGCTGCATCTACATTACATCGCCGGCCGCGCGGATGAGCGGCTTTTATTTGAAACGCAACCCGTCATCGGCGCGCGCATGGGTTATGCCAGCCATGGGCGCCAACAGGGTGTCGAGCGCTTTATGCGCCATTATTTTCTCACCGTGCGGGAAATCACCCGGCTGGGCTGTCTGATTGAGCCTGTCATCATGGCGCGTCTTGACCCGCCGCAACCTTCCCTGACAAAAAACAACCCTGCCTATGAGGCTTTAAAAGAGCTGCATCTGACATTGGTCGATGGTCAGATCGCACCGACGGATCAGACGGATTTTGATGCACGGCCCGCCGATATGCTGCGCCTGTTGGAAGTCGCGCAGAATAACCAGTTACCCATTCACCCCCTCACCATCCGCGCATTGATCCAGCATGAGCGGCGCGCAACAAGTTTGCGGGATGATGCCGATAGTATGCTTATTTTCGCGCGGCTTCTCACCGCGCGGGGCCTGCCTTCGGAAGTGGAAAAGAAAGCATCGGGGCAGAACGGCCCCTGCCGGAAAACCGCGGCGGACTGGCTTCATCTGCTTAACCAGACGGGACTGATGAGCGCCATTTTACCGGAATGGTCGCGGGTTGTCGGGCAGATGCAGTTCGACACTTATCATATTTACACGGTTGATGAGCACAGCATCGCCGCCGTTCGTATGCTGGGTGAAATCGAAAATGGCCGCATGGCGGATGAAATCCCGATTGTCTACACGCTGGTCGACGCTATTCAGTCGCGTCCTGTCGTTTATTTCTCGACGCTGATCCATGACATCGCAAAGGGACGCGGGGGGGATCACTCCGTTATCGGCGCTGAAATCGCGGCCCGTCTGGGACCGACGCTCGGTTTGAAAGTTGAGGAGACGGAAACGCTTTCCTGGCTGGTGCTGCATCACCTGTTGCTGTCGCAAACTGCCTTTCGACGGGATATTGATGATCCTCGAACGATTCTTGACCTGGCGGACGTCATTCAATCGCCGGAGCGCCTGCGTCTTCTGCTGATCCTGACCGTCGCGGATATTAGAGCGGTCAGCACAACGGTCTGGAATGCCTGGAAAGCGACCTTGCTGCGCGAGCTTTATATCCGCGTCGCGGAAGTGCTTGAAGGTGGACTCGCCGCTTCGGAAACAGATGAGCGGATCAATTTCGCGAAAGCCCTTGCTGACAAAATGCTGCAGGAGAACCGCGTCAAGCGCGGGGAAATAGCGCGCTTTCTGGCCCGTGGGTATGGGAGTTACTGGCTCGGTTTTGACTCGGCGACCCATGTGCGTCATGCGCGCCTGCTGGCGGAGGCCGATGCCGCCAACGCGCCTTTATCGGTCGAATCCACACCCGTCCCCTCCCGCGACGTGACAGAAGTCACGGTGATCAGTAAGGACCGCATCGGTCTGTTCTCGCGGATTGCGGGCGGGCTGGCCGTGGCGGGGGCATCCATCGTCGATGCGCGCATTCACACGCTGCGTGACGGGTTCGCGCTCGACACATTCTGGATTCAGGATGCACGGGGGAAAGCACTCGATACACCTGCGCAGTTGATAGAGCTTAACAGCAAAATCGAACGCAGCATCAACGACCAGCTCGACGTGCCCGGCCTGTTATGTCGCGCGGTCGCGGAGCGGTCGCGCAAGCGCATGCGACTGATCAACGTGCCTATTCGCGTCGTCATTGATAATCGTGCGTCTGAACGGCACACGGTGATCGAAATTAATGGCCGGGATCAGCCTGGCCTGCTTTACCGCATCGCGCAGACGCTTAACGGCTTGGGACTTCAGATTTCCTCAGCGCATATCACAACCTACGGCGTACGCGCCGTGGATGTTTTTTACGTGCGGGATGCTGACAGCAATAAGATCACGGCGCCTGATCAATTGGACCGTATTCGCGGTGCCATTGTCGAGAGCCTCACGGAAGCCGACTCCGTCTTTATTGAACTGGAAAGCTGAGCGGATCGCCCGTTTCGCGCCCCTGTGTCACCGATGTTGGTCAGCGCGTTGCCGCAAATAATGACACGCAGCGTCGATGATCAGCTCCCATGCCGCGCAGGGAGGCTCCGCCCGCGCGGCGTTGAGATGGTGACGTTGCGATACCAGCGCGGCCCCAGCCAGCGCCAGTCTCCGCCGAAACGGTTGAGTAACCAGACGTCCCGTCCCAAAGCGCCGGCAAGATGCGCGATGGCGGTATCGACCGAGATAATAAGGTCACATCCCTGAATTTCCGACGCCGTCGCCCGCCAATCCTGCAATTGGCTCTGCATGATGTGGCACCCTTCCACTTCATCATCGTGCCCTTTCTGTAAAGAGACTAAATCTATACCGGGGATGGCAAAAGCGGTGCAAGAAGTGCCGGATCAATCGAGCGTCGTGCGTCGAACCGATATCGCGACGACCCGCGCCAACAAAGGCCAACCCTGAATGATCGCTCTGCCGCGATGACGTTGGTAATAAGATAGGGCGTATCATCCGGTTCAGTGATCTGGAGCAGATGCGGCAGGCTCATCATGCCGCAAGACGCGGTGGCTCCCCCCTCCCAGCGTAGCCGCCCCGATTTTAAATGCGCGTCAAGCGCCGGATGCAGATGGATGAGGGGATGC